>PKEU01000168.1 GCA_002919195.1 bacterium | reverse complement strand
GCCGGGTGCCGTCACGGGGGCGATTGAGAGCATGTGTCGTGTGGACTGGCCTAAGACGCGCGCAGAGCCAAAGCCCCCACGCGGCTGAGGCCAATCTGCCCTCCTCTCCCGCCGACTGACTAACATAGGTTAGTCACTGATTGTTTCAACACCATCCTCCGGGTTCCTCCTGCCGCCTCTGGCCAGTGATCCCGCAGTTTTTGGCACGGCGTGCGATTTGCACCGCCCACGAGATGCCTCGCCCAGCAGGAGTCTCGCCCTGGCCGAGCCTTCTCCGTACAACGCTCCGTATACCGTTGCAAGAAAGATCAGCTCGCCATGCGTCAGCGAGACGAGTTTTTCGTGCGCCAGAAACAGCTCGGGCGCCACGAACCACGCCTTAACCGACCGGTTCGACCCGGAGGCGGATCTCCAGAGGCCCTTTGGTATTCCACGTATCGTTTTCGGCGATCACTGACAAGCGGGCCTTGCCGCTCACGCGCCGCAGGTTGAGCAGCGCTTCGACAAACTCCTCGCCCGCGAGCTGTCCCACGTCGCCTTGCGGCGACGTGATCATCCCTTTTTCAATCGCATCCCGGTTGACTTCGTCTAAAAGGCCCAGGATCAGCGACTCAAGATCGCGGCGCCCGCCGTCCAGCACCCTCTCGCGGATCACTTGACCCGCTTGATAGATCATGGTCTCGGGGAAAAGGTGCAGGTAGACCAACAGGGGCTCGCCTTGGACCGTGTTTTGCTGGGCGACGGCCCGCACCACCCATTCCCGCGAATCGGCCGCCAACACGTCGACCGCCTCAAAAAAGTGCTCCTCCCCGGCCAGCTCGATCGCCCGCTCCTTTCCCTCGATCCGGGCGCCCCGCGCAAGCGCCGCCCGGTCAGCCTCCTCCAAAAAAGCGAGGAGCTCCCGCTCCGCCGCCTCGCGATCACCCCCGCGAATCACCGTGGCGGCGACGATCTCGTCTTTCAAATAAGCAAAAGCGCCAAGGCGGAGCCGGCCCTCCAGGGCGATCAGCTGCTCCGACAAAGCCGCAATGTCGGCGCGCAGCTTTGCTTCGGTGGCTTGCATCTTTCTGACGTTGTCTTCCAAGGTTTGGCCCAGCTCCTGCAGCGACGCCACTCTCCACTTCCAGTTTTCCAGATCGGCCTGCGCCTCATCGAGAGCGGCTTGCACCTGCTCCAGCTCCGCTTCCAACGACTCGAGCTCAGCCAGCGCTGCGTCGCGCTCGGCGACAGCTGTGTCCCGGGCATCGATAAACTCCTGCACCTCGGCCCGCTGGCGGCTCAGCATCTCCCGCAGGAGATAGAGCTCCTCCTCGCTGGAGAGCAGAGCGTTTTGGGTGGTCTCCAAAGATTCTTGGATCTCCTTCATGTGAAAGAGGGCGGTCCGCACGTCATGGGAGGCAACAGCCAAGATCGATAAAGAGGTGCCCGCGATGAGCGTTCCGGTCATCACGGTGACAATGACCGAAGAATGCTTCGGCCGCAGCCCAAAGAGGGTCAGCCGCCTGCGCCCGACCAGCATGCCGATCTTGTCGCCCAGGTAGGCGATGCCGCCTCCCATCAAGACCAGCACGAGCACCAGCCAGATCCCGTACACGAAACGGCCGACCCCCTTTCTCTTTGTGGCTTAGCGGGCGCTCTTGTAGAAGCGATAAGCTCCGTAGACCCCCAAGAGCAGGTTTTGGATCCAGGCCGCCAAGGCGGGGGGCAACACACCCGCCTGTCCGAGGGCCGAGCCCAGCGTCATCACGATGTAATAGAGGAAAATGATGATGATGGACAGGCCAAACCCCGTAGACCGGGCCGAACGGTGCGATTGAATCCCCAGCGGCGTCCCCACTAACGCAAAGACGAGGCTCGCCATGGGTATGGAGTACTTGAGGTGCATCTGCACTTCCAGCGACCGCACGTCGGCCCCTTGAGCGTTAAGCACCTCGATGTGCTCCTTAAGTTCCGCAAGTCCCATTTCCTCGGGTCTTTTCTGCAGCCGCGCCACTTGCTGCGGCGTCTGGCCCAGCTCGACGGGACGGGTGTGCGCCGGGTAGGTGGCGACGACGACGTTGCCATCGCGGGAAAAGTGGTACGCGACGCCGTTTTCCATCACCCACCGGTCATTTTGCCAGACGATGCGATCGGCAAACGCGGTCTGCACCGGTTCGTTGTTGGCCATATACACCAGCGTGGCTTGGTGAAACGTGCTGGTGCGGCCGTCGTAACGGTTGGCGTACAGCATCCAGTCCAGGTCGTTGCCCCGTTCACCCTTGATGACCACATGGCGGGTCACGGTCGGCAGGGTGCCGCCCCGCACCTCTTCGACCAAAATCCGCCGGGACTCGGCGTTGGTCTCGGGAACGATGGTCTCATTGACCACAAAGCTGATGATGCTGACGATCAGGCTGATCACCAAGATGGGCGCCGCAATGCGAAAGAAGCTGGTGCCGCCCGCCCGCATCGCGACGATCTCGCTGTTGGCCGAGAGGCGGCTCAGGGCAAGCAGCGTCGCGAGCAACACCGACATGGGCAGCGTCCACACGATGATCTGGGGAAGTTTGAGCAGAAAGACCCTCAGGGCAGGCTCAATGGGAGCTCCCAGCTCGACGACGGTATTGGCGAGGCTCAAAAGATCGCCGCTCACAAACAGGCTGGTGAAAGCGGCAATGCCAAAGAAAAGCGGGCCCAACATCTCCCGCACGATATAGCGGTCGAGGAGTGTCGGCCCCCATCTCACAGAGTAAACCCCTCTCCAAGGTAAAACTTGCGGGCGATCTCGTTTTGGGCCACCACTTTGGCCGGACCCGAGACCAAGATCTTTCCCTGGTGCATGATATAGGCCCGGTCGGTGATCGCGAGCGTCTCCCTTACGTTGTGGTCGGTGATCAGGATGCCGAGTCCCCGGGACTTGAGGTGCGCAATGATGGCCTGGATCTCGGCCACGGCGATGGGGTCGACTCCGGCAAAGGGCTCGTCCAACAAAAGGTACGACGGATCCGCGGCCAATGCCCTTGCGATCTCGGTCCGCCGGCGCTCGCCGCCGGAAAGCGAGAAACCCTTTTGATGACGCACATGCACAATATCAAACTCTTCCAATAGCTCCTGAGCCCGCTTTTTCGCGGCGCTGCCCCGGATGCCCCGGTTTTCCAAGATCGCCAGGATGTTTTCTTCCACCGTGAGTTTCCGAAAGACCGAAGGCTCTTGCGCCAGGTACCCCAGGCCTTTGCGGGCTCTCTGATACATCGGCCACGCGCTGACGTCGACGCCGTCGAGCAAGATGCGCCCGCTCGCCGCCCGCTCCAGCCCGACGATCATGTAAAACGTCGTGGTCTTGCCCGCGCCGTTGGGGCCCAAAAGGCCCACGACTTCCCCGCGGTCGACCTGGAGCGAGACGCCGTCCACCACCCGGCGGCCCGAATACGATTTGACGAGATCCTGTGCGACGATGCTCATATCACCTGGCAATTTTCGAGCTTCGGGCTGCAGTAACCTTCGCTGAAAATGTGGCAAGGATGGGCGTTAGAGGCTCGCGCGTTCATAGGCGAAGACCCGTTCGATGCCCTCGGCGAGCGTCACCGAGGGGCGCCAACCGAGCACCCGGCGAGCCCGGTCGTTGGCCAGAGCGCTCCGGTCGATCTCTCCCGGCCGCTTGGGCGCCCAGTGGACCGTTGCCTGCACCCCCGTCACGTCTTGCATGATTTGGAGCAGCTGGTTGACGCTCACTTCCCTCGCGCAACTGATGTTGACCACTTCGCCCCCGCCCTGGGTCAAGGCCAAGAGATTTGCTCGGGCCACGTCGCCCACGTAAACGTAGTCCCGGGTCTGCTCGCCATCGCCGAAAATGGTCACCGGAAGCCCCTTGGCCAGCCGGTGGGTAAAGATGGCAACCACGCCCCCCTCTCCCAAAGGATCCTGCCGGGGGCCATAGACGTTGGCATAGCGGAGGACCGTGAAATCGATCCCATACAGCTCCCGGTAGACGTAGAGGTATCTTTCGACCACGTACTTGGAAACGCCGTAGGGCGACGTCGCCAAGATAGGATGATCCTCGGCCACAGGCACCGACAGGGGATTGCCGTACACAGCGGCCGAAGAGGCGTAGACCACCTTTTGGACCCCAAATTCCCGTGCGTGCTCGAGCAGGTTGATACTCCCGATGATGTTGACGCGCGCGTCCATCGCTGGATTTTCCACCGAGCGGCGCACGTCGATCTGGGCCGCTTGATGGATGATCACCTCGGGCCTTTCGGCCGCCAGCACCTCTTGAATCCTCCACGAAGTGAGATCGACAGGGTAGAGGCGCGCTCCCTTCGGGACGTTCTCTTCTTTTCCCGTCGACAGGTTGTCGATCACCGCCACATCGTGTCCGTGCTCTAGCAAGAGCTCGACGATATGGGAGCCGATGAAACCGGCCCCGCCCGTGACCAAAACCCGCATGGCTCAGCTCCTACTCCCCAACCTTGATGCCCCCCGTCGCCCCGGGCCCCCAGCGCCCAGCGCTCCGGTACGCTTCGGTCTTGCTCGTCCGACTCCTTCTCGTGACGAGCGCAAACCATCAAGGCGCAACCAACCGTAGCCGGCTGTGATATACTGGAGCTCGACCACAACCTTGGCACGGACGGGAGCGCAAACGTTGCAACTTCAAATTTCCGTGATCATTCCGACGTACAACCGCCGGGTTATCTTGCGAAAGGCTCTTGAGGCTCTGAGCCGTCAAACCCTCGACAGCCGAGCCTACGAGGTCATTGTGATCGATGACGGCTCGACCGACGGCACGCAAGAGATGATCCAGCAGCTCAAGACCCCCTACTCGCTGGTCTACCGCTTCACCAGCCGCAGAGGGCCCGCCGCGGCCCGAAACCTTGGGTTAAAGCTCGCCCGGGCCGACCTGATCGTCTTTATCGACAGCGATATCGTCGTTAATGAGGAGTTTCTCGAGGCTCACCTCAAAGCCCACACCGAGCCTCATTACATCGGGCACGGCCCGGTGATCCACACCGACAACCTCGACGATCCTACCTCGGCTTCGTTTAAGGTGACCGACATCTCCCGCGCCTTTTTCGCGACGGGCAACGCCTCGATCCGCAAGGAGCACCTCTTTGCCGCCGGCCTCTTTGACGAGTCCTTCGTCGAGTACGGCTGGGAAGATCTCGAGCTTGGCATCCGGCTCCGCCGCCTCGGCCTCAAAGCGGTCAAAGTGCCCAAAGCCCGGGGCTACCACTACAAAAAGAAGCTGGCGGCGGCCGACGTCCCCATATGGCGCCAGCGCGAGCGCGAGCGGGGCCACACCGCTGTCGCCTTTTACCGCAAGGTGCCTACAGCGAGAGTGCGCATGATGACGATGCTCTTTCCGCTCACCTTTTGGCTCGACTCGATCGTGACCGCAGGCGGGTGGCCCGACCGGCCGGCGACCCAGCGCCTTTTGCAATGGCTCGACCGGCGCGGTTACCATCTTGCCTTGCGGTTTGTCGTCCGCCTGATCACGCACCACGCGTACGTCACCGGGATGCGCGAGGCGCTGGCGGCTGAAAGAGCGCGACAATCCGCTCAGCCATCTTGAGCGCTCCGCCCGGCTCCCCCATCCTTTCCTTGCCGGCGCGGGCCATGCGGGCGTAAAGCTCAGGATCGCTCAAGATGCGGCGTACTTCCTCGGCCACCACCTGGGGATCTCGGGCCACGAGAGAGACCGCGTCGCCGAGGAGGCGTTTTTGGTCCCGGGCAAACTTGGGGGTAAACTGCGTGCCTTTTCCGGGAAACGTGACGACCGGTTTCCCAAGCCCCACCGCCTGCTCGTTGCCGGTACCGGCGAGGCCGATGACGATGTCTGCCCGGGAAAGCAAGTCGCCAAAGGCCCCTTGGACGCACACGACTTGGAGCCCATGTTTCGCCAGCGTCCAGCGGCTGCCTCCGGCGATGCTTACAGGGCCGTCGTCAAGCGCTCGCCAGCCGTCTTCCCGTGCAGCCCGGACCAGTGGCTCCACCTCGAGCGACGGAGCGACCGACATCAGAAACCCGATCTCTTCGCCCAAACCTTCCAAAGCCTCGACGACCCGCAAGAGGTCCAGGGCGTTGCCGTACGCGTCCTGGCGGCTCCCGGGCAACAACCCCACGACCCGCAAGTCAGGCCGCAGTCCCAAGTCGCTCCCATGGATGGGAAGCGCGTCCATCATCACGTTGCCGACAAACTCCGCCGGCACCTTCCGGCGGGCCATCGCCTGGGCCGTCAACAGATCGCGAGCGTAGACGTGGACGGCATACCTGCGCATCAGGGCGTATTCCCAAAAGTAGTGCCCCCGGATGTACTCCGACTTAGCCGTCGCGACAAAGAGGGTACGCCGCCTCACAAATCTCCCAGCCAACCAAAGCGCGTAAACATCGCCGACAGCGACGACGCCGTCGACGGCCGCGCTCCTCTCCTTAAGATCTCGGATTTGGCGGCGGGTGAGATCGATCAAGCCTGCCTTGAGGTCTTTCCACAGGTTGCCGGCGCCTTTGAGGATAAAGCCGCCGGTGGGCATCGCCTGCTGCACGCCGACCACGGGAAGGTCAGCTCGGCGGTAGGCGTCGCCGTAGCCGACGACCGGGTACGCCATGATCTTGATCGCGGGCGCGAGCTCGCGCACCTTCGTCGCGATGGTGGCGGCGATTACGTCTTCTCCGTGGCCATTGCTCAAGAAAAGGAGGGAAGGCACGGCCATCACGCCTCGCCGGAGGCGAGCCCCGTCGACAAGACGGCGCCGTCCTGGCCAAACTGCCGGCGATAAAGCTGGGGATAGAGGCGGCCCCGCTCCATGAGCTCCTCGTGCGTGCCGACTTCGACGATGCGGCCCTGGTCCAAGACGACGATCTTGGAGGCGCCGAGGATCGTCGACAGGCGGTGAGCGATGACAAAGGTCGTGCGGTTGGACGTCGCGCGCATGAGCGCGTCGCGCACGATGGCCTCTGACTCCGCGTCCAAGGCGGAGGTCGCCTCGTCCAAGATCAAGATGCGCGGGTCACCGGCCACGGCCCGGGCGATGGCGATGCGCTGGCGCTGGCCGCCCGACAGGGTGGCCCCCCGCTCGCCGATCACCGTCTCGTACCCGTTGGGAAGGTTTGTAATAAACTCGTGGGCGTTGGCGAGTTCCGCGGCCTCGCGGATCCGCTCGGGGGTGATCCACGTCCGCCCGGCGGCGATGTTTTCTGCGATGCTCATCCCAAACAAGAGGGTCTCTTGGGGCACCAGGCCGATCATCCGCCTCAGCGAGTCGAGATCGAGGGTTTGGATATCGACCCCGTCGATCAAGATCCGGCCCGAGTCAGGGCGGTAAAACCGGGGAATCAGGTTGACCAGCGTGCTCTTGCCGGCGCCGCTGGGCCCGATGAGGGCGATCGTTTCACCCGGCAGCGCCTCCAGGGTCACGTCTTTGAGCACGGGCTTGCCCGGGATGTAACTAAACGTGACCCGCTCAAATGTGACCCGCCCTTCAACCCGTTCTAAGCGGGTTTCCCCGCCCGTTACATCCTCCCGGGGCGCCTGCAGGAGGGCGGTGACCCGTTCCGCGGCCGCTCTTGCCTGCTGCAGCAGGTTGAGGCTCCGGGTCAGATAGCTGACCGGCCGGGTGATCATCCCCAAGTAACCGAGAAAAGCCACGAGGCCGCCGGGGGTCATTCGCCCCTCCAGCACCGAGCGGGCGCCAAACCAGAGGACGCCCAGCATCCCGGTGACGAGGATGAGCTCGACGACGGGGGTCACTGTCGCCATCGCCTGCACCGACTTCATGCTGGCGCCAAAGCTCAAATCGTTATCCTCCTGAAAGCGCCGCCGCCGCTCGCTCTCCATGCGAAAGGCTTTGATCACCCGGATCCCTTCTAAGCTTTCTTGCAACGTCGCGGTCATGCCCGCGATCCGTTCCTGCAGGCGGGCGCTAAACCGGCGCACCCTCCCCCCGTAGCCCTTGACGGCGATGTAGGCGAGGGGCAAGATGACCATCGAGATAAGCGCCAGCCGCCAGTTGAGGACAAAGAGCATGAGGATGATCAGCGTGAGCGACAACGAGTGCAGGACCAGGTCGGTGAGGCCGGCTGTCACGGCGTTTTGAATCACGCCGATGTCGCTGGTCATCCGCGACACCAAGGAGCCGCTCTTGTGCCGCACGTGCTGGCCCAAGGGCATCTCCAGCAGGTGGCGGTACATCTTGGAGCGCAGGTCATAGACGACTTTCTGACCGACGTACGCCATAAAATAAACCTGGCCGTAGACAAACAACCCTTTGATCAAAAACAACAGGATGCCGCCGATCGTGATCCAATGCAGCAGTTCGTAGTTGGCTTGAGTGATCAACACGCCGTCGATGAGAAAGTCTCCAAAGAGAAAGGGGAGCGAAACGTCGACGGTGA
This sequence comes from bacterium, assembly GCA_002919195.1. Lineage (GTDB taxonomy): Bacteria > Bacillota > Limnochordia > DTU080 > RSA5 > RSA7. The sequence goes on along the minus strand of PKEU01000168.1, from coordinate 24,202 downwards.
CGACCACCACGATGCACAAAAGCCCGAGGATTAAAGAGCCCGTATAGGGCTTGACCCACTCGACCAAAGGGATTGGCTGACGCTCCTGTTGCTTCGCCTCGGCCGTCACACAACTCCCCTCCTCTATTCATCACGTTATCAACTGGGCTGCGCCGGATCAAGGAAGCCCAGGTGGAAAATCCATTCAAGGCTGCAAGAGTTTGAGGGTCTCGCGCACCAGCGCCTCCGCGCCGCCCCCCGCTCCCATGACTTCGACAAGCCGGCTGCCCATGCTTTTAAGCACTTCCGGCTCGTCGAGAAGGCGCCGAGCCTCCTCGGCCACCTCGCGTGGCAGGAGGCGGGTGGAACGGAGTTCTGGCACGATAAGCTCCTGGGCAATGCGGTTTGGCAAGGCGACAAAGGGTGTTCGCTCCACCGCCCGCAGCACCGCTTTGGCTTTGAGCGACCGGCCGATCAGGGGAATCTTGTCGATATAGCCCAACACCCCGTCCAGCGGCACTTCTTCAGGGCTGCTCAGGGGCATCGTCACCACCATAGGCACGCCCCACGCGGCCAACTCTGCAGTGTTGCTGCCGGGAATGGTGAGCGCGAGCGCCGCGCCGGCCATGACCACCCTCGACGGCCCCCGCCAAAACGTGACCTCCACCGGGCCCTCAGGCGTGGTGACCGTCGCATCGACGAGCGTGCCGCCGCCCGCGTCGGAGGCGAAAAGCCGCTCCAGCGCCCCCGGCGGCGAAAGGACCGGCTCGCTGGCCGACGCCGGATTTTTTTCATCCCCGCAGGACCACCGGGCGCTCGCCTCAAGGCCGCGGGCCAACGCCTCACGGGTGGTATACGGCGACACCGCCACGACAAAGCGCAGCCCCGGCGCCCAGCGAGCCAGCAAGGCCGCCGCTCCCAGCATCACGGGAAAGGTGTGGCGCAGCTCATAGGGCCTGCTTCCGGGAAGGATCGCCACGATGCGCCGCTCGTCGCCTCGCGTCAAGGGCGCGCTCACCTCGCGGCGCTCCGCTTCGTCCTTTGCCACCCTCGCCGCGTCGACCATCAAGTCGCCAATGACGCGGATCCGGTCTTTGGGCACTCCTTTTCGGAGCGCTTGCTCCCGGGCGCTCTCCCTGGACACAAATACCCGGGAAAAGGCCGCCGGCGCATTCATAACCCCTTCGGTGTACGCGGCGGCGGGATAACCCAAGCGCTTGCTCAACAACGCCGCCAGGAGCAGCTCGCCGCCCAAAAAGACGACGGCTCCCCGGCCCGCCGGGCGCCACCCGGCCGGAAGGCGGCCTCCCACGATGTAGCGCAGGCTCTCGCGCGGGCTTACGACGGCCTCCACGCCAGGCATGCGCCGGACCACGTCGAGCTCCGTGCCGCTAGCATAGAGGCATGGCAAGATAAACACCGTCGCCTTGACGTCGGGCGCCAGCCGCTTGAGCGCGGCCACCGTCGGGGCGAGCCACGTCGACACCTCGCCCGGGCTGTTGACGGTAAAAACGATTTCGTCACGAACCACGCGTTCCACCTTCAGCCCGGCGGGCTTGCGCCCGAGCGACGCTCAACACGGCGTCGGCGGCGCGACCCACAGCCCCTGGACCTCCGAGAATCCGGCGCACCTCTTGGTACCCTTCGATGATGGCCTGGCGCCTTTTCTCGTCACTTAAGAGCGCGGCCACCTCGGCGGCGATCCGCTGGGGCGAGGCGTCGTCCTGGAGGAGCTCCGGCACGATCTCCCGGCCTGCGATGATGTTGGGCAAAGCGACGTACCTGCCCCGGTACAACTGCCGGGCGATCAAGTAGGTCGAGCGGGACGTGCGGTAGAGGGCAACGATCGGACAGCCGATGAGCGCCGCCTCCAACGTGACAGTGCCCATCTTGGACGCCGCCGCGTCCGCAAGGCCGAGCACGTCGTAGGTCTGCCCCCGCACGACCCGGACCGGCAGCTCCTTGGGCAGTTTCTCCTTGATCTGCTCCTCGCTCATCGTGTGGGCGAGCGCCATAAGGAAAAAGGCGTTGGGATACTTCTCGAGGAGCTGCTCGGCCGCCGCGAGCATCGGCGCGACGTGGTTGTCCAACTCCTGCTTGCGGCTTCCCGGCAGCAGGGCGATCACCGGATGCTTCCCCTCACAGCCAAAGGCTTTTCTCGCCTCGTCCGGGGAAAGGGTGGGCTTGGCGACATCGACGAGGGGATGGCCCACGTACTCCACGCTGGCGCCGGCCTCCCGGTACACTTGCGCTTCAAAGGGCAGGACAGCACAAACTTTCGTGGCGTGCCCCGCGACGGTCTTGGCCCTGCCCTTGCGCCATGCCCAAGCCGAAGGGCTGAAATAGTAGACCACCGGGATCCCCTGGGTCTTCGCGACCTCCGCCAGGCGCATGTTAAACTCGGGAAAATCAATCAAGACCAGACAATCCGGCCGCCTCTTCTCCAGCTCCTCCGCGAAGCGCGAGAGCACCCTGCGCAAGATCTGCACGCTGCGAAGCACTTCGATAAAGCCGATGGCGCTGATCGCAGTCGGATCGTAAAGGAGCTCGACCCCGGCTTGAGCCATCATCGGGCCGCCCATCCCAAAGAGCTCCAGATCAGGCTCGCGCTTTTTGATTTCCGCGGCGAGGTGAGAGCCGTGCAGGTCGCCCGAGGCTTCACCTGCCACCATCATGATTTTCAATGCCGGGCTCCCTCCATCCCCGGGACATACGACACCAAACTGATCCCGTGGCGATCAGCCAGCTCGACGCACTGCTCAAGATCGAGCACCAACGTCACGTGCGCATCGAAAGCAAGGACGGCGCCCTTCCCCCGGATGACCGTCTCCACCGTCTCAGGGCCGATCACCGGCACATCGAAACGAGGATCTTGCTGGGGCTTGGCCACTTTAACGACAACGCCGCCACCCTTGCCCAGCTCAAGGCCGCGGGCGATCGTCCGGTCCGTCCCGTCGACCGCCTCGACGGCCAACACCGCCCCGTCCTTGACGACTGCGGTCTGGCCCACATCGAGGCCGGCCAGCGCCTTGGCGACCTCGTAGCCGCGCACAAGATCCCGCCACTCTTCGGGCGTGGGAACTCGGACGCCGAGCACCCCCGGCTCCGTCGAAAGGTGCGCCAGGTACTCCGCCTGGTTGCCGACGACAATCCCTTCCCGGGCCAGGTCAGCGACAAAGCCATTGATCGCGGCATCGTCGTTTTTCCGCTCGCCCAGCTGGGCCACGATCTCCTGGAAGCGCCGGTCAAAAGAGCCCTCGCCAAAGAAGCACTCTCTTGAGATTTTTCCGACAAGAAAAGCTCGCCCCACACCGTGGGCTTTGAGGGTCGAGACCACTTGCCCCCACTGGCCGATGAAGATGTCGCACACCTCATCGGCCCCCATGTCGCGAGCCTCCTCAAACGCCCCCGGCAGCGCCCGGATGACAACCACCCTGGCCCCCTGCCGTTTCGCCGAGTGCGTCAGGGCATGGGGGAGCCGTCCGAGGCCTGCGATCACTCCGATGGTCTCCGCCACCGATCCCGCTTCCTTTCCGATCGAGCAGATTCCTTTCGAGCCTCGAGCAAGAGACAAAAAGAGACGCCGGCCGCTTGGCGGCGACGGCGTTTCCAATGCAAAAGCGCTTTCTTGCGCTTACCTGCAGATGCCCCGCTCCGCGCTCCGCAAAAACCTCAAGAAGTGGTCGATCTCTTCGATCCCGGGAAGCTCCCTCTCCATCTCTTCGATCGCCTGGGAGACGTTGAGCCCCGAGCGGTACAAGATCTTGTACGCCCGCTGGATTTCCATCCGCACCTCGGGCGAGAGGCCGTTTCGCCTCATCCCCACGATATTGACGCCGTAGAGCTTGGGCGGGTTGCCCTTGACCAGCACATAGGGGGGAACGTCTTTGGTGATCATGCTGTGCGCGCCGATCATCGCCATGCGGCCGATCTTGGTGAACTGGTGGATGCCGCACAGGCCGCCGATGACCACCCGATCTTCGATCACCACGTGGCCGGCGATCCCGGAACCGTGGGAAATGACAATGTGGCTGCCCATCTGGACGTCGTGGGCCACGTGGACGTACGACATGATCAGGTTGTTGTTGCCAATCCGCGTCTCACCGCCGCCACCTTCGGTCCCCCGGCTGATGGTGGCGTACTCGCGGATGATGTTGTTGTCACCGATGGTGAGGTAGCTCTTTTCCCCTTTAAACTTGAGGTCTTGCGGCTCGTTGCCGACGATCGCCCCTGTGTAGATGCGGTTGTTTTTGCCGATCGTCGTCCAACCCTCGATGACGACGTGGGCACCGATCTTGGTGCCGTCGCCAATGACGACGTTTTCGCCGATGATCGAGTAGGGCCCGATCTCGACGTTGACGCCTAGCTGCGCCCCCGGCGCCACGATGGCTGTGGGATGCACCTTGGCGTGCATCGGGATGATTTTTGACCGTTCCGGCATGCGCTCTGTCGGACTCATGGCTCATCGTCGCCCCTTGTTGTCGAAAACGGCGACGCGCGCACCGTTTCCATCTGGATGTCGTATCTGAGAATGTCAACTACGATTCAGTTACATTTTGTTCGGCGTACGTGAAAAGGAGTTCGGCTTCTGCCACGACGTTGCCGTCGACTCGGGCCACGCACTGGAGCTTGCCCAGCGTCGCCCGAGCCCGCAGGACGACCGACTCGATCTCGAGGCGGTCGCCGGGAGTGACGGGCCGACGAAACCTCGCCTTTTCCACGCCGGCAAGGAGAGGAATCTTGCCGCGATGGTCTTGGCTGCCGAGGGCGATACCCCCCACCTGGGCCATCGCTTCGAGAATCAGCACCCCCGGCATGATCGGTTGATCCGGGTAATGCCCCGGAAAGTGAGGCTCATTGACCGAGACGCACTTGATCCCTACCGCCCGGCGCCCCGGCTCGACAGCGACGATCCGATCGACCATCAGCATCGGGTACCGATGCGGCAGTCGTCGAAAAATGTCGAACGCCTCCAAGCTCAATACCGTGGCCTCCTTGCCGAACCCAAGAGAGCCAAAGCCTGCTCGCCATGGGCGTTTCGGCTCGCCCCTCCCAGATTCGTCCCCATTGTACTCGCGGGTTCAAAGGGTGTCAAGGATATGATTCTGGCAGCTCGATACGACGAAATTCGACGTTCTCTTTGGTGATCGCGCTAACCGACGACGCGCATCTCCGACGAATCGCCGACGTTGAGGCGCGTGTACTTGCCGCCCACCACCGCCCGCTCGCCGATGATCGAATCCGACAAAAGGATCTCCTCCACGTGCGCGCCCTGGTTGATGATCGAATGGCGCACCACCGCCCGCTGGACCACGGCGTCGTCGGCGATCGAGACGTGGGGCCCGACGATGCTGTGCCTCACCGTGGCGCTCGGGGCGATGTACACCGGCGGGATGATAATCACCCCGGTGCCGGGCTCGACCGAGGTCGTCCCCCGCTGCTCCAAGAGGCGGCGGTTGGTTTCGAGGAGGCTTTCGGGGCTCCCGCAGTCCAGCCAGACGTCCACAGGAAACGTGGTCATCTCTTCGCCCTGGCTTACCATCACCTGCAGGGCGTCGGTCAGCTGGATCTCGCCCCGCGAGCGGATCCCCCCTTTCACCACGTGTTCGAGCGCTTGGTACAAACGGGAGCTGTCTTTGAGGTAGTAAACGCCGACGATGGCCAAGTCGCTCGGCGGATCTTGGGGCTTTTCCACCAAGCGGACGATGCGCTCCCCTTGGAGCTCCACGACGCCAAAGTTTCTCGGATCGCTCACCCGGGCGACCCCCAGCGTGCTCTTGCCCCGGCTCAAGGCGCTTTTGAGATCGGCCTGGAAGATGGTGTCCCCCAGGACGATGAGAATTGGCTCGGGCTCCTTGACCGCTTCCCTCGCCACGTAGATGGCGTGGCCCAGCCCTTTAGGCTCCTTTTGCTCGACGACGTGGACCCGCACGTCATAGTGCTCCTTGACGTACGAGACGATCTTTGAGCCCAAGTGCCCGACGACCAGCACCACCTCGTCGACGCCGACGGGAATCAAAGCGTCGAGGATGTGCCCCAAGATCGGCTTTCCCGCCACGTGCACCAAAGCTTTGGGCGTCGTATGGGTGTGTGGTCTCAGCCTGCTTCCGATCCCTGCCACCGGCAAGATGACTTTCACCGGCGCTTACACCCTTTCCAAGGCTTTATGTTGCGCCCGGATCGCCCGGGCCAGCTGGTTGTTGATCTTGTGGCCCGTCCGGATGGCGATGATGTGGGCCTCGAGGTATCCCGAGAGGTAAAGGTCGCCGATGATGTCGAGGATCTTGTGGCGGGCTGGTTCGTTGGGGTAGCGCAGGGGAGTCAAGAGCTCGTTTTCCGAAAGGACGACCGCCATCTCTGCGGTGGCGCCGCGGGCCAGGCCCCGTGCCCGCAGGGCTTCCAGCTCGGAAAGCCAACCGATCGTGCGGGCGTTTGCGATCTCCTCGCAAAAGGTCTCGCTGTCGATATCAAACTCGGCAAAGAGATCGCCCAATACGGGATGGTTGTGGTCATTGGTAAAGGTGAAACTCACCTTAAACCCGTCGTAGGGAAGGGCCACCGCCACTTTGTCGCCCACGCGCACCCAAACCGGACGCTCCACCTTGACGATTTGCCGCGGCGCGTCCAGTTCGACGATGCCAGCCTCCTGGATCATCTTGACGAAACACGCGGCACTGCCGTCACCGATGGGAATCTCCGGACCATCGACGTCGATTTCCACATCGTCGATCCCGATGCCACGCAACGCCGCCATCAAGTGCTCGACCGTCGAGATGACAGCCTCTCCTTGTTGCAGGGTCGTGCACCGGTCGGCGCGCGAGACATTTTCGGCAATCGCTTGGACGGTGGGCTGGCCGGGAAGGTCGATGCGGCGAAAGAGAATGCCCGTGTCGCCCTGGGCCGGGCGCAGGGTCACCGTGCTGACGGTGCCGGTGTGGATCGCCGGCCCCGTGTAGGAGACTTCTTGTCGAACCGTCCGCTGCCTGATCAACCTGAGATCGTTCCTTTCCATCTCCAGCCGGCGGGCAGCCGCCTCAGCAACGCCGCGCCGGCAAGACGTTGCTGACTTCTGGAGCGGGCCGCCTCTTTCCTCCCTCGGCGCGTGCCAATATGGTGGTAAAGCCCGGCGTACCGCACCTCGTACAGCCGCCGAAACTTTCGGCTTAGCGGGGCGTCGGAGCCGACGAGCACCTCCTCGGGCTCGCCCTGGACGACGATCTTTCCCCGCTCCATGAGCGCCATGCGGTCGGCGACGGCCAACGCGAAGGGGATCTCGTGGGTGACGACGATCATCGCCCGGTCCCGCCGGGAGGCGAGTTCGGCCATGATCGCGAGCACCTCGTCGACCAAGATCGGATCGAGAGCCGACGTCGGCTCGTCCCAGAGGATCAGCTGGGGCTCAAGGGCCAGTGTCCGGGCGATGGCCGCCCGCTGCCGTTCGCCGCCGCTCAGCGAAGCGGGATACGCCCGGGCCTTGTCGCTGAGCTGCACGCGCTCCAGCGCGGCGGCCGCTAACCTCAAGGCCACGTTTGTCGAAAGGCCCGCCATCACCGGGCCCAAGGCGACGTTTTCCAGCACGGTCATGTGTTCGATGAGATGGGGGTGTTGAAAGACGAAACCCACCCGCCGGCGGTATGCGCGGAGCTCCTCTCCTCTCAATTGGCTCACCGGTTGGCCGCAAAACCAGATTTCGCCGGAGTCGGGGGCTATCAACCGCTGAATGCAGCGGAGGAGGGTCGACTTTCCCGAGCCGCTGGGACCCAAGATGGCGAGCGTCTCTCCCGCCTTGAGGTCAAAGCTGACGGCGTCCAGCGCCACATGATCGCCGAAACGTTTGGTCAATTGGTGGACTTGGAGCATGGAGCACCTCCTTTCGGCAGCAGGAAGGCCCGGCGGGCCTGGCGCCTCAGCGCTCAGCAAAGCCGGGACGAAACCTGTCGATAACGTCCTTGCGCCCCAGCTTTCGCCCCGGCCGGGTCAGCCAGTACAAGATACCGGGACGTCCTGCGGGGATGATCACTTCCCTCACGAGGTCCGGCTCGGCGACGCCGAGGCTCAACGCCGCAAGAAACGGCGCCCGCTCAACCCCGCCGAGGCGCTCCGACGCCAAAGAGAGCAGCGCGCCCATCGCGGCGCCCGCAAGGAGCGTAAGCGAAAAGCGGATAAGCTCGCTGCCGGACGCCAGCCAGACCATGCCGCCAAAAGTGACAGCGCCAAAGAGGCCTCCCCAGAGCGCGACTTCCGCCCCGGTCTTAAGCCGGCTTTCTCCCCTCACTTCAGCGCACCGCCTGGCGAAGCTGAGGAGCGTCGTCGCGTCGAAGACGTAGACGAGCAAAAACAACAGCAGGGCGCCGAGGATCGTCGCCGCTCGCCGGGCGCCGATTAACAGCTGCAGCATCGCCGTGCGCGGGTCGGGCTGGACCACGCCGGCGCTTTGCACGTAGACACGGACAGCGTCGCCCGCAGCGGTTTCCACGATCCGCTGGAGCTCCCGCACGTCGCTCACGCCCCGGGCCATCAGAAGGAGCCGCTGAGGATCTTGGGGGCTTTGTTGGAGCAGGGCGTCGATGACCGCCAGCATCCGCGCGCTCGCTTCCGGATCCACCTCGGGCAGGGCCGTGGCCAGCTCCCGTAACGCTGACGCGGCCTGATGCAGGTCGAGGTCCTCCAGGCTTTCCAAGCGCGCGGAAATGGCGTCAAGGCCTTTCCGCAATGTCTCGACGTCGACGGCCGAGCGGGGCGGTTCGACGGGCTGCCCGCCGCCCCAGCGTTCCATGAGCTTCTGCAGCAAGAGAGCGATGAGGACGTCGGAGGCCTGGCCTCCTTCGGCCATGCCGCGAAGCTGCCGGGCGAGATCCGCCACCCGGGCCTCGAGGAGCTCCAGCTGATCGACCGCCTGCGCGAAAGCGTCGAGCACGTACCCAAGGTCGGCTTCATCATCGCTGCTCTCGCCTTGGAGGCCGTTCGCCATACTTTCGACGAGATCCGCCGCTTCCAACAGGCGGGAGCGCAGCTCTTGCGAGCTCAGCTCGCCCAGGCGGGCAATCGCCTCGCGGGCCGCAAAGAGGTCGGCGGATGGCCCATTCTCGGCTGGATCGACCGTTAGGGGCATGACGCGCAGCGCGGCGTCGTGCTCGTGCAACCGCGCGATCACGTCACGACTCATAGCTTCTCGAAGGGGCAAATCGAGAGGGGCCGCGAGGCGGAGGTCAAGGATCGCCAAAGATGCAACAAAAGCCTCAAGGGCGCGCTGGACCCGCTCCACGTCGTCGGGGGAACGAAGCACCGTCCAAAGGCTGGAGCCGCTGGCAAAGGCAAACTCAACTTCGGAAAGGCTCGCCGCGTAGTCGAGAAACTCGCGGCGCAAGGCGGGGTGAACTTCACTGATCACCACCGCCGGCTGGACGATATACGTGATGCCGTCAAAGCCAGGCACATCTTCGACGAGGGAACGGAGGGATTCAAATCCCTCCCGGGTGCGCAGCTCGCGGGGAAAGCGGATCAACACATTGCGGTAGCCGGCCAGATCGGGGCCCCGTCGATACACAAAACCTGGGTGAGACTGGGCGAGGCGCTCGCCGAGGAGCCGCAGGGCTTGGTCACCCGTGTCCTGGCGCACGTGGACCACGGCGTCAAACTCACCGGGCGCGCCGACAAGCCCCGAGACCGCCCGGGTCAAGTAGGCCTCGACCCCCCGGCCGATCGCCCCGACCGCAAGGCCGCCCAACACGACCGCGACGATCACCAGGGCCAGCGCGTCCCGCCAAAACCCTTCTCGAAACAGCGCGAGCACCCCGCGACCCCCTTTTCCCCAGCTACACACCTTGATTGTAGCATAGGAGGCAAAGGGGCACGGGCGGCAACTCCTTCCCTCCGGGCCGGGATCGTCCGGCAAATCCAAGAGTTGGAGGCGCTTACCGCTCGACGATCAACTGCGCGGGACCGTCAAGATCCACAAACTCCAAGACGCCTTTTTCATCGGAGTAGACGGCCAAATGCGCGCGGACCAAAGCGCCGGCCTCGTTGGTCCACCGGACGTTCCCGATAAACCGGTAGACGTCAGCTTTGACGTCGGCGTCGAGCTGATCGGCCACAAACTCTTGATCCTTGTAGGTGATGCGCACCGGCGTTGGTGAGCTGAGCGCCTCGGTGTCGGCGTTCCAGTAGACCACCTCGGTGGTGAAGCGCATCCCGTCTTGGTTGGTAAAGACGACATTGCCCTCGAGCGTGAGGTCGCTGCTTTTCTCGTGCCACACGCCTCGATCGGCCTCAAAGCGCATGCTCTCTTCCCCGTCCCGGTAGAGGATCCCGTGGCGCACCCGGGTGAGGTGAACGAGGCGGCCGCCTTTCTCATCTTGGCGCTCCTCGATCTCGTCGGCCTCCAGCTCCCATTGCCGGACGCCCTGGTGGTAGCCGACAAACCGCGGCGCAGTAAACCGGGTCGTCGCCGGGCCTTCTTCCCCGCCGCCCGCGCCGGGAGCGTCACTGACGTACCGGAGGGCAAGCACCGCCACGGTCACCATCAAAATCGCAATGACGGCCAGGCGCACTCGGGGTTGCACAAGCTCACCTCGGACTTTACTCAAAGATGTCCGTGAGGGGTTCCGGGTCAAACAGCAGGCGCTCGCGGCTCGCCCCGATCCGCACCCCCGGACCGGGCAGGGCCGTGATCTGGTACTCGAGCCAGACGGCCTCGTCGACGGGATCGTACCGGAGCCCCACCTGGCGGCAACCCAGATCGCGGACGAGCGCGGCCTCTCCAGCGACAAAGGCGTCCGTCACGCCGTTGTAGATCGCCGTATAATCCAGGCGCCATCCCGGAAAGGCGTAGGAGATCGTCCCTTGAATGCGGTCAAAGTCTTGCCTTTCGAAGTCGTACCGGGCCGAACCCGTCATCATCCAGCCCTCTCTAGGATAGACGGTGACGCTCCCGGCCGCGTAGGTCGGCCTTTGTTGCTCAAGGGAGTAAGCGCCTTGCAGCGTCAGTGCCGTACCCCCGCTGGTCCTGTACGAAGCTTGCCCCACCAGATCGAGCAGCCGAGCGTTGCGAAAATCGTATCCGGTCGAAAGGCTCAAACTCACCGGTCCGCTGAGGTACTGCAAGCGGCCCGTCACTCGCTCGTACTCGCTGACGGTGTCCGCATACCGAAAAGGCGACGGGTCGCCAAAAGCCTCGCGGTAGGCGTAGACGCCCAAGAGCGACCAAGCACGTCCGAGAGGCAGCCGGTACTGGTGATCGGCGGAGAGGATCCAACGCCTCTCGCCCGTCGAATACTGGCGCATCTCCGCTCCGGCCCGGTAGCTCCACCGGCCGAGAGCTCCTAAAGAGAGGCTCCCCGGTTTGAGGCGGAAAGCCGCGAGCGTCCGGCCGGCGGCGACCTCGACGTATTCGCTTCCCACCCGCTGCTCCTCAGCCAGCCTGCCGTAGCCTACGCCGAGCTCCACCGGAAGGCGCGGCGAAACCAAGCGTTCAAGGTCGAGGGTAAGGTTGGCTTCGGGAAGCCGCGAGATGCTCCGCCATGCGGGCGTGACGGGATCTTTGCTGAATAACGACGAGTGCATCCGCTTTTCCATCGTCAACTGGAGCGTGTAACCGCTCCCTCGCTGCGTCGCGCTGGCATGGTAGGCCAGGGCTTCTTTCAAGAGCTCTTGGTCCGTCAGGTGGCGGAACGTGTCAACGTTCAACCGCCAACTGAGGCTGCCGGCCCTCCCCGAATGATCGAAATCGCCGCGGCTGGCATGCTCCATACCGCCGTTCCAGGTGGTCTCCCCGGCCCACTCCGCTTGAGTGGACGAGCGGGTCGTTTCGTGTTGGATCCCCGCGATCAACTGGGCGGTGCGCTCTTCCTCCCCATCCTCGCCCGCTTCGGTGAAGTAAGCCGTCTCCAGGTCGACTTTGAGTCCGTCGCTCAAAGGGAAGGACTCTTTCAAGCCCAAAAGGAGATCGTCATGCCCCGTCGCCCTGTTGGCCCGCCGGTAGGCGGTGAAGCTCCCCTTGCTGTCGGGGCGATCCCGGTAGGTGTGGTTCACGCCGGTGCCGATGCCGCGGCGCTCGGTCACGTCGACGATCGCTTCGCCATACCCGTCGCCCGGCCCGTCGTACGCGTACGACACCCTCACGTACCAGCCGTCTTCGCTGTTGCGGCCGATCTCGGGGAAACTGATCCGGCTGGGCCTGCCTTCTCGCAGCGAGATCGTGACGTACGGCCAGTAAAACAACGTCATGCCGCTCTCGACAAAGCGCACGTTGCGGACCACGATGCGGTCTCCCGGGTAAATGTCGATGCGACGGCTCTGCAGGTAATACCCGGGGGCGGTGATCGGGAGGCACGTCGTCAGGCGACCGTCGTAGACCGTGGCCTGACCCGGCGAAAACTCGATCGTGGGGCCCAAGAGGTAGACGGGATCGCGAACGCCTTCGACGATGTAGCTCACTTGAGCGTCCGAGATGGTACCGGAGCTCGTCGCCACGTTGTAGACCAGCGAAGAGCCTCTCACCTGGTCGTCCCCTTGCGTCATGAGGACGTTGCCGTCAAAGTAGACCAGCTCGGCGTCGACGTCATAACGGAGCCGCTCAGCGCGGATCTCGGTCTCGCCCTGGACCAGGCGGACGCCTCCCACCGCGATCCAGTCGTCCCCATCGTAGCTGAGGACGCCATCCGTCGTGATCCACGCCCGTTCCGCCGCGAATCCCGTGAGCGTCGCGGCGATCCCGAGAAACAACGCCGGGAAAATCGTGATGAGTCTCTTCACCGTTCGCCGCAATGCCGGCGTGGGCAAACGCGCTCCCTCCTGAGCCGGAGTGACTATGGGGTGCCCGGCCTTCCTTCCACGGAAAACGCGCCTTCCCCTTGTGGCACTATCTGCTTTTACCCTCGTCCCTCACACCCGATCGGCGCGGTACAGGAGGAAGCAGCCGGCCGCCGCAAAGAGGAGGTTGGTGGTCCATCCGGCGACGAAAGGATCGACGATGCCGTTGCCGCCCAGAGAGCGAAAGAGCGAGGAGAGGACAAAGTAGGCCAGCGCGAGGACAATGCTCGCCACAATGCCAAAAAACCGGCCGCCTCGGCTCGAGCGGAGCGCCAACGGAGCGCCTACCAAAGCCCATAGGAGCCCTGCCATGGGGAGGGCGGCCTTCATGTGGTACTCCACTTCAAACCGCTTGACGTCGAGACCGCTCCGCTTGAAAAGCTCGATGTGCTGGGCCAGCTCCCGCCGGGTCATCTCATCGGTGGTCCGCTGGTTGCCAAGATACACGTCAAAATCCTCACGCATGGGGAACGAAAGGCTCGCGAAACCCGAGTCTTCCAGCGTATAGCCGCGGTCGTCGAGTTTCTTGCGGATACCGTCTTCGAGGTGCCAGACGTGATCCTCGTACCTGCCCCGGGCGGCGGTGATCATCTCGGGATAGGCCCCATCCCCCACGATGTAGATCATGATGTTTTTCATGGTGCGGGTTCGCCGGTCGACCTCTTCAACGTAAAAGACTCGCCCGTCGCCGCCCCGGAAAAAGACGCCCTGCTCCACCGTGGGCAAGGGATCGCGAAACAAGGCTTGGCGAAAGAGGGTTTCCGCCCGGTGATTGCTCTCGGGAACGATCCACTCGTTGAGGACGTAGGCCACAAGGCTCACCAACGCCGCGAGCACGAGGATGGGCGCGGCAAGCCTGCGAAACGGGGTGCCGGTGCTGAGAAACACCGTCAGCTCGCTGTCCTTAGCGAGGCGAGTCAGCGAGAGCAGCGTCCCAAAGAGGACAGCGATAGGAAGGGTTACGACCACCACGCCGGGGATCCGGTAAAACAGCATGCGGATCACCGTCTCGATGGCCATCTTCTTATCGACGATCAGATCCGTCAGCTCAAACAACAGGCCGCTGAGGAGCATGACGGTAAAGCCGCCTACGGCAGCGAAAAAGGGTCCGAAAAATTCGCGGGCCGTATACCGATCGACGATCCGCATGCGCTTCCCCCATACCCCCCAAGCGCCCGACGTGAAGCACGCGTGCTCGCACTGCCGCAGGGCGCGACCGGCCGAAAGGGACCGGCCGCGCCGGCGGCATTGTCTTTAGATTGAAGATCCGCCTTTTCCTACAGCCAGCTGAAAACCGGCCTCAAACTGCCTAAAACCGAGTGCGGAGCGCGACCCCGGCGGAAAGCTCCTTGAGATCGATCAACGCCACATCCACCGAGATCAGCGGCGAAAAGACCATTCTCACCCCGGCATTGAGGCCTTTCGGAGTGTATTCGGCCAACACGGTGGTCGCCGGGCCCCCACCGCCCGAAGTCGTATTGACGACCAGCGAGACGCCGGCGAAAAGGCCCTCCAGATCGCCGTAGCCAAAACCGGCATGGCCGCGCAGCCACGGAGCTAGCCGCTTGCTCGCAACCACGTAACCCTGTCCCGTTTCAAATCCCACCGCGATGGCCGGGCTGTCCGCCGTCTCTTGAACCGCAGTCCCTTTGAGGACGATGCCCAGATCGGACGTGTCGCCATTAGCCCGGATGTTGTTGACGCCGATCTCGATCTGGTCAAACACCCCGTACATAAACGATGACGAGAGCCGGCCGTCAAGGTAGCGGACGCTGATCTCGGCCTCACGCGCTGCCAGCGTGTCGGCGCTGGGTACGTAAATCAGTCCGGTCGCGCCGGAGACGCTCGCGGCGTAAGCCGCGCCGGTCCCAAGTCCGAGCGACACCATGACCAAGGTCATCATTGTGATCAAACCAAGACGCGTGCGTTTCTTCGCCATACAGGCGACCTCCCAACTGTAAAGATCAGCCCCCGGCCAAGCGGCCCCGCTCGCCTATAAAAACCGAGAAGGGGTGCGTTGCCCCCTCTTGTTGCAAGAAGCTGGCCGACCACCCCTAGACATCGGGTTTTCGCTGGTCGTGCTGGATCTCCTCCACCAGGAAAATAGTGTCAATCCTCCTGACCATCCGCGAGTTGGAGCCAGAGGGCTTCTCGCTCCTCCAGGTCTTTTGCTACCTCAGCGTGCTCCAGGGCTATTTCAGCCGCCTTCTGCGGATCTTGGTAGGTTTCCGGGTCGGCCAGCGCCTCTTCGAGCTGGGCTTTGCGAGCTGCAAGGCGCTCCACCTCGGCTTCGATCTCCCCAAGGCGACGCTCGCGCTCGCGGGCCCGCGCCCGGTCCTTTGCGCCGGGCCGCCCCGTTTGCTGCCGGACCCCTAGCGAGGAGCCTGGCCGCCGGTCCGCCGTTCGTTCGTCCGCCACCACGTCCAGAGCTTTTCGCCTGGCCGCCAGCCAGAGCGACAGCGCCTCGTAACCGCCGTCGATGACGTGGAGGCTTCCGTCCTCGATCCACCAGATGCTCTGGGCCAGCGAGTCCAAGAGCCTCCGGTCGTGGGTGACAAAGAGCAAAGTCCCCTCGTAGGCTTCCAGAGCCTCCTCCAACGCCTCCTGCATGCCGATGTCCAAGTGGTTGGTGGGCTCGTCGAGGAGCAGGAAGTTGCCCCCCCGCACAAGGAGCCGCGCGAGAGCCAGGCGGCTCTTTTCCCCGCCGCTGAGGTCGCCGGCTTTCTTAAAGACAGCGTCGCCCCGGAAAAGAAAGCGCGCCAGGAAACTCCGGGCTTCCTCGACCAGCTGTCCTGAAGCGTCGAGGACGGTTTCAAGGACGCTTTGAGTTTCATCGAGATCTGTCCGCATCTGGGAGAAGTACGCTGGGACAACCCCTCTGCCCCAGTCGATCCTGCCCTCGAGGGGCGCGAGCTCCCCCGCGAGGGCCGCGAGCAGTGTGCTCTTTCCCGAGCCGTTGGGACCGGCGATGCCGATACGCTGGCCCCGGGTGATCTCAAGATCGAGATCTTTCAGCACCACCCGACCTGAATAGCCCAAGCTCACGCCCTCCAGGGTACACACCCGGCGTTCGCTCCGGTGCCCGAGAGGAACAGTAAATTTTGCCCGCCGGGCCTCCTCGGGAGGCGGAGGGACGTCCTCCATCCGCTGCAAGCGCTTTTCCCGGCTTTTGGCCTGGGTCGCCCGGCTTCCCGCCTTGTACTTGCGGATAAACGCCTCCAGCCGGGCGCGCTCTTGCTGCGCCGCCTCGTACCGCTTGGCCATCTGCTCCCGGCGCTGCGCCGCCTGCTCGCGGGAGGCGTCGTATCCCCCTCTAAAGACCAGGACGCCGGTTCCTTCAATCTCCCAGATCTTGTTGGCCACCGCCCGCAGGAGGTACCGGTCATGGGAGACCAAAACCAAGCTCTTGGAGAAACGGCTGAGGAAACCCTGGAGCCATTCGACCGCTTCCAGGTCCAGGTGGTTGGTGGGCTCGTCGAGGAGGAGCAGGTCGGGCTGGCTGAGCAGCGTCCTGGCCAGCTGCGCCCGGGCCCTCTGCCCTCCGGACAGCTCGTCGAAGGGTTTGGCGAGGTCCTCCTCGCGAAAGCCGAGGCCAAAGAGCACTCCCTTGGCGCGCGCTTCCTTTTCGAGACCGCCGCCCTCTTGGAGCTGCGTCAGGAGACGCTGGTAGGTCCCCATGGTCGACTCCAAGGCATCAGGATCGCTTTGCACCCTGGGATCAGCCATGCGGGCTTCGAGGGACCGCAAGTTTTCCTCGATTTCTTCCAGGTGGCGAAAGGCCTCCAGGGCGTACTGGTAAAGTGTCAGGTCGCTTCCTATCGGCGTCTCTTGCCGCAGGTACCCGATGCGGAGGCCCCTTGCCCGCGACACGACACCCTCGTCGGGCTCGGCGCCAGCGATGATGTCGAGAAGGGAGCTCTTGCCGGAGCCGTTGGGCCCGATCAGCCCGATGCGATCTTGATGATGGATTTCGAGATCGACGGGGCCGAGGACGTGGTAGGCCCCGTAGTAGCGGTGCACGCCCCGCAGTTGAACCAGGCTCATCGGAGCTCACCGGGCGCGGGGAGATCCTCCTCCAACCGCTCCAGGCGCTCCTGGAGCTGTGTCAACTGGCGCTTGAGCGCCGCAAGGCTCTCCAAAGCCTCAGGCAGTTTGTGGGTCGCGGCGATCACCCGCATGTTTTCTCTGTGAGGCCGCGCCGGAAAGCCGGAGACAAAAGAATTGGGGGCCAGGTCCCTCGCCACCAGCCCTCTGGCCGCTACCACGCACCCATCGCCCACGGTGAGGTGCCCGGCCACGCCCGACTGGCCGGCCAGGGTCACCCGGTTGCCGATGCGCGCGCTGCCTGCGATCCCCGACATGGCCACGACCAGGCAGTCTTCGCCGATCTCCACATTGTGCCCGATCTGAACCAGGTTGTCGATCTTGGTGCCGCGACCGATCCGAGTCGCCCCACAGACGCCCCGATCCACCGTGACATTGGCGCCGATCTCCACGTTGTCCTCAATCAACACCGTACCGATGTGGGGCACTTTGCGGTGCGTGCCGTTGACCGTGACGTAACCAAAGCCGTCGCTGCCGATCACGGCGCCCGCGTGGATGATGACGGACTTGCCGATGGTGACCCGATCCATCACGGTGACGTTGGGATAGAGGAGACTCCCTTCCCCGATGACGCAGTCCGCGCCGACAAAGACTCCCGGGCACAAAACGACCCCGTCGCCGATCACCGCCCGGGGTCCTACCACCACATTGGCCTGGATGGAGACGTTTTTGCCGATCCGGGCATCTTCAGCCACGACCGCGCTCTCGTGGATCCCCACGGGATGCTGGGGTTTGGGTGCCAGCGCCTCCAGCACCTGGGCCCAGGCAAGCCTCGGGCTCGCCACCCGGATCGTCGGCCGCTCGAGCTCTGGCGCGTCCTCGGGAACAATGACGCAGGCGGCCGCGCTGGTCCGGGCCGCCTCAAAGTACCGTTTTTCAGCAGCAAAGGTGATATCTCCCGGCCCCGCCTGATCGACCGGCGCTGCTCCGGTGATCACAAGGTCAGGCGGGCCATCCAACTTTCCGCCGACGAGGCGTGCGATCTCGTCGAGCCGCAACATCCTCCATACTTCCCTTCCCTAGGAATTCACCCGTGCGCCTTTCCTAGTCTTTCCCGTCTTAAGCCACCGTCGCCAGCGGTCAGTCGAGCACGCCCAAACGGCGCAAGACCTCGCCCGTGAGGTCGACGCCTCCCCATACCACCGCGGCCCGGTCGACGACAACCGTGACCCCGTTTTCCCGGGCGACGGCCTCCAGCACCTCCCCGATCTCGTTGAGGCGCTCTTCAATTTCGGTGCCCAGCTCTTGCTCATACGCTTCCAGGCGCCCTTGATACTCGTTAAACAGTTGTTCCTTTGCGGCCTCGTCGAGATCGGCCGATAGGCGGTCAAACTCCTCTTGCAGCCGGTCCCGTTCTTGACGCACAGCCTCGCGGGCGGCCTCGATCTCGCGCCCGGCGTAGGCCTGGATCAAAAGTTCCGAATCGACGTAGCCCACCGTCGACTGCGTTTGGGCCGCGAGGGGATTCAAGATCACGACCGCAGCGGCGACCACCGCCACCGCCGCGGCCGCCAGCATCCATGCACGGGAGATTTTCAAGTCTCATCGCTCCTTTTTTAAAGGCCAGCGGACTCGCTGGCCTTACACTGCGTTAAAACGTCGGGCCCAGGCTGAAGTAGGCTTCTCCGCCTCGCTCGCCGATCCCGTAGTCGATGCGCATCACGCCGAGAGGCGTGTTAAACCGGATACCGACACCAAACCCTCGCTTAAGGTCCGTCAAGTCGATCGCCTCATTGTCCCAGGCGTTGCCCAGGTCGAAAAAGACAGCTCCGTGAATCGTCTCATTGATGGGGAAACGGTACTCCGCCTGGGCGACAAGCATGCGATCGCCCCGCATCTCGCCGTAGCGGTATCCTCTGACGGTCTCCGAACCGCCGACCCGAAACATCTCCTGCGGGGGAAGTTCGCCGACACCGTACCCGGCGAGCACTCTCAGCGCCACCGTTTGGTCGTTGCGCCCCACCTTGTAGTACTTGCTAAACGATGTCTGGTACTTGGTGAAGCGGGTGTCGCCGCCCAGGAAGTACCCGGCCATCTCCACGGAGAGCGAATGGCGAAAGCCTTCGGTCGGGTAGTTGAGGTAATCGGTCGTGTCGGTGCGCAGGCTGGTGATGATACTGCGCGTCCGGTTGCTCCAGGGCTCATAATCGCTCCCCGCGACCGGCTCGCCGCTGGAGTTGTCCAGCCGCAAGCTGAGAAAGCCCCGGGTAAACTGGCCCAAGGGCCTACCAAACGTCACTTCGCCGCCCGTGCTCCGCAAGGTGTACTCGCCGCGCTCGAGCCGCCGGCGGTTATAGAGATTAAACCCGGCGGACGTGGAGGTGCCGAAAAGATAGGGCTCGGTAAAGCCGAGATCGTACATGTTGACCCGTCCGCCAAACTCCCACTTGAGCCGGGCTTGCTGGCCCCGGCCGAGGAAGTTGGTATCGTCGACCTCGATGTACCCGACAAGGCCGTCTCTCGAGCTGTACCCCGCGCCAAAGGCCGCCCGGCCCGTCTTGTGCTCGGTCACCGGCAAGTGGATGTCCACGACGAGCGGGTCATCCGTGACGAGAAAGTCCGGGATGATCGGCTCAAAATAGCCCAGCTGGCCGAGCCGGCGCAGGCTGTTGCGAATAGCCTCCATCTCCAAAATGTCGCCCGGCTTAAAGGTGAGCTCCCGGCGGATCACGTACTCTTTGGTTTTTTCATTGCCCTCGATGATGATCTCGCCGACGCGGACAGGAGCGACATCGATCGCGAGCACGTCCATGTCGCTGCCCGTCAGCTCCACCCGCGTCGCTTGCAAGATGTAACCCAGCTGTTCACCCGAAACGACGGGAAGCCTTTGCAAGCTCTCTGTCAACGCGTTGGCATTGAGCACTTTGCCCGTCTCGACGTCGAGGAGCGCCCGTACCCTCGAAGGCTCGACCACGTTTTCCGCGACGGCGATCGTGATCTCGCGAACCACCGGAAACTCGACGATGTTAAAAACGACCCGGACACCGTCTTCGTCCACGGTGTAAAGTTCGGGTTCGATCGACTCAAAATAACCGAGATCCGCAATGCGGAAGACGTCCTCGCGCAGACCGTCGATGTCGAGGGGCTCGCCCACTTTCGTCGCTTGCACCTGGTTGAGGATGGTCTCGGTGTCCACTTCGACATTCCCCTCGACCACGATCGCGCGAACAATCGGGTCTTGAGCGCCCTTTTGATCATCCTCAGCTTGCGCTCCGGCGCCCAAAGGCAGGGAGAGCCAAAGGGTAAGGCAAAGGGTAAGGGCAATCGCTCGCCTCAAGGCGATGTGCAATCTCAAGGGAAAAAACCTCCTCTTCCACCGGGTGGCAAAGGCGCGGTGAACCTCACCTTTCCCCCTGGGAAGCGTGATTCATGCCACACGCGTCGCGCTTACGCCATGCCACTTTCGCCTCGAAAATTAGGGTCTCCTCCCGAAAAGGCACGGGCAAAAGACCACATTTTCGGCAGCTGTTGCCGGAGGAAACATTAAAAGGGCAGCGAGACACCTATATCCAGGTGAGTGCCCTCCTGGCGGTCCCAGCGGGTCCGCAGCTGGCCGTAGCGTCCGAGGCGATACTCTAGATCGATCCGGTCCTGCTCGGCCCGGCTCAAGCTGCGCTGGTAGGCGACAAACAGGCGGGAGCCGATGTACTTGCCCAAGGTGAGCTCCAGCTCCTGTTCGCCGGGCGCGATCTGGACCAGATCCAGGTCCAACGCGTCCTCCAGCGCCCGCTCGACCGTCCAGTAAAACTCCGAGACGACTTGCCGGTTTAACGCCCGGGAAAGGGCCGACGCCAGCACCTTCCAGTCGCCGCTCAGGCCTTGAGCGCCCGTGCCCAACGGCTCCATCATCAGCTCCCGCAAGCGCTCCTGATCGACAGGCGGATCCGTGCGGGCCGACAAGACCAAGTCATCCGCCGGGCCCGTCGCCTCGACGATGAGGGTCACCCCTTGGGTGCGGGTCGTTCCCATGACATCCAGTTGGGGGATGATCCCGCCCCCGGGAAAGTCAGCAACGCCCCGGACGATCTCAAACCGGCGGCCCAGGTAACCAAAGAAGCCCCGGACCACGCCCACCGAGCCCTGGGCGTGAAGCTCGCCGCCCACCGTCTTGACGTTGAGGCTCCCCCGCACTTCCGCGTCGAGGAGCGACCGCGCGGACAAGCGGAGGCTCGAGATGTCCACATCGGCATCGAGATCGATACCCCGTAACGAGGAGGACTTGCCGCCTCCCCACCCTGACAGGCGAAAGAGATCGATCTCTCCTTCCCGCACCCGAAAGGCGGCTTGAAGCTGGGGCGACGCGAGCGGTCCTGTGAGGTTGGCCTGATAATCCAACCGGGCGAGCATGCCGGACCCAGAGTATTCCAAGCGGCTTCCTGCAGACTTCAACCCAAGCTCCCAGCCGCCCTGGGACCGGCGGGCTCCTCCCTCCAGCTCCACCCGTCCTCCCCACAACGGGATCACCGCGGGGTCCAGCGCGACCTCATCGCCAAGCAAGTGGAGGCGCAGCGAGAAAGGATCGCTCTTACGACTCCCTTTGCTCGCGGCGATCCGCCCGCGAATCCAGCCTTCTCCAAACAAGCAAGACGAGCAGCGCGCGACCTCCATTGCCTCGGCGGATAAAGTTCCGTCAAGCTCCAACGAAATCGCCGCGTCGTGAATGACAAGGACGCCGGCATCCAGCTGTGGGATGGAAAGGTCCGCGCTTCCCACCACGCTCCGGCCAGGGCTCTGCTCAAATTGGACCTGGCCCGTGACGGCGCCGTCGATGCCCGCAAGCCCCAACAGGCGGCCGCCTGCAGCGAGGGGCATTGCATCGAGGGTCGCGGCGATGCGGCCGTGTTGACGCCCCCAAACCAGCGAAACCTTCGCTTCACCGTCACCCGCGGCAAGAGTGCCCTCCACCTCGACGCCTTGATCCAGATCGCCCTGGAAAGCAAAGGAGGCTTCGAGTTTGTGGGGGTGTTCTCCGCTCGCCGCGTCTCCTCGCCCCCACAGTTCGGTACGCCCCTCTTTCTCTTGGACATGCAGTTCGCCGCTGATCGCACCGTCGATGCGCCGCGCGAAATCGACGCTCAAGATCTCGCCTAGATCTTTGAAACTCAGCCCGTGCCACACCAATTCGAGCTGGTATCCCTGGCCCACGCTCCCGCGGCCTTTGCCCTCTGCGCGAAACTCGCCCGGCCCGCGGGCCTCAAAGGTTTGGATCTCCCACTGCTCGCCGCGCCATTTGCCGCTGGCTTCAACGGCGTCCCAAGCGATGCTTCCAAAGCCCGCCCGTTCGCCGATCAGCCGGCCCGAGAGCCCCGGAGACTCCGGTGTGCCATGGAGTTGCACCTCGCCGCTGATCCGGCCTCGCCAACGCTGGGGGCCTGCAGAGAGGCCCGCCGCCCGGACCAAGGTTTCGAGGGCCGGAAGCGCCACCCCCTCCAGCGACACAGCTCCTGAAAGCTCCTCGGGGTGGACGGTCACGCCGCTCAGGGCCACCCGGCCGCCGCCCAGCTCCAGTTCCCCCGAGACGGTAGCGCCCCGGGAGGCAGCGCCCCTCGACTCAAAGTGGACGTTTCCCGCTGCGAGCCTCAAGGGCCCGACCCACGCGTCGTTAAGCTCCACCTGGCCCTCGACGCCGATCGGGGTCTCTCCCAGTTGGAGGCGAATGCTCCCCGACACCGTCCCGGCCAGTTGACCCAGAAGATCTTCTAACCCGGGGCTCGCCTGCGCCTCTTTGGCCTTGGCGTGCCCTTCGCCCTCACGGGCTGGAGCTTGCCCAGCGGGTGTGAGCCAGAGAAGCGCCTCCTTCAACGGTACATGTTCGCCGTCGATGAGGATGTGAGGCCCTTCACTGCCCTTCGGGCTGAGGTGAGCTTCGGCTCGGTAATAAGCCCCGGCCGGACCTTGGCCCTCGACGCCTTTGACGCTCCACCCTTGGGGGCTTCCCGTCACGACGCCCCGCGCTTCCACGATTTCATGATGGTACATCCTGCCTCGTCCCAGCTCAACCGCAAGAGTCACCGTCCAGTCCGCTGGAGATGAGCCGGCATTGGCGTCACCAGCCGTCGGAAGGCTTTCCCCAAAGGGGCCCTCAGCGTCCAAGTGGAACTGGGCGCGGTCTGTCTCGACCGGGCTCCAAACCATCTCGGATACCGTCGCGCGGCCCCGTGCCGAAAGGGGACGAAAATCCTCGACGTCAAGCCATAGGTCGAGATCCATCTCGCCCTGGGTGGGCGCGGGCCACTGGTCAAGGACGCCGGACGCGATGAATGCCCGGACACCCTCCCATACCTTGACAAGGGGAAGAGCGGATCCGCGAATGTGCAGCTGGTCAGCGCGCGCCGTCTGCGCTGGCGACAGGGCGACGTCAAGGCGGGAGTCGACCTCACCGGGAGCGATCAACGAGAGCTCTGCCTCGACCAGGGCGCCGTCGACGATCCGGCCGCGGCCCCGGTGCCGCCAGATTTCGCCGCCGAGCTCGATCTCGCCCTGCTCCCAGAGGAGGGAAAACCCTTCCTCCTCGAGGGACACTTCACCCTGCGCCCAAAAGGTGGCCGTTGACCCCTCGCCGTGGAGATCCAGCTCGCCCTCCAAAAGAGAAAACCGGCGTATCGCGCCGAGCGGATCCCGCCGGAGCAGTCCAGGGAGCGAGAGATTGATGCGCAGCTCACCGGCTTTGACCGGACCAGCTTCAATGTCGCGGATGGTCACACGATTGGGCAGCGCGAAACCGACCCCGCCGACACTGGCGGAGGGGCCGGCCGCTTCCTCGACAATCCGGGCCAGTTCCTCCTGGGCGAGGTCGGATAGGTAAAGGCCGCCCTGCCAGAGGACGCCCGCGATCAGGAGGAGACCCGCTGCGATGATCGCTGTGCGCCGAAAAGTACGGGAACGAAGAGGAGCGTTTTCCCGGTCGCCTTGGGGTCGACGGGTCGGTTCAAAACTCATGCCTCGAGACTTCGGTTACACCTGCCGCCCTTCCTCCTGCAGGCCGCGAGGGAAAATACCGGTACATGCTTTTCCACGCGCCGGGCCCGGCCGCCGTTCTTTTCTCACCGGGCATCGATCGGAAGGACGTCAGGCTCCCTGAAGGGGTCAGCCGGCGGCGCAGGAGCCGGCTCTTCGCTCTCCGGTTCGTCCTCCTCCATCTCGCGGGCCGGCAAAATCGTCAGCGGGAACTGCACCTCCCCGTGAACGACATAGGCCGTCGGATACGTGGCTCGAATAGGACGGTACTCGGCCGGTTCCTCAAGCGCCTCTTCGTCCACGGCTTCAGCGCCCTCGTCTTTTTCCAGAATCGCCTGGTCATCGTCGCCCG
>PKEU01000170.1 GCA_002919195.1 bacterium | reverse complement strand
ATGACATCGCGCGCCAGGTGGGTCGGCACGGTCTTGCCGTCGTAAGGACGCTCGCCGGTTTGAATGAGGCGCTCCAGTTTGGCGCGGCGTACCGCCATGAGATCGTTGATCTCGGCGGTGCTATCGAGCTCATCCGCAGAGTCGTCGAATGCTCCGTTGTTGCGTACGTCGTCCACCAGGGCGCCTCCTTTGTCTTGTGCGATCTTAGCGGGAGATGGACAAGATCTCGTACCTTAGGGTACCCGCCGGCGCGTCGACCTCGACGACGGTCCCCACTTTCTTGCCAAGGATGGCTCGACCCACCGGCGACTCATTGGAGATGCGAGCCGCGGCCGGGTCGGCTTCGGCTGAGCCAACGAGAGTGTACTCGTACTCTTGTCCACTCTCCAGGTCCTTGAGGCGCACCTTGCTTCCGACGGTGACGGTATCGGTGTCGACCTCATCCTGGTCGATGACCCGCGCGTTGCGCAGCATCTTCTCGAGGGTGGCAATCCGGCCCTCCACGAAGGCTTGCTCGTTTTTCGCGTCGTCATACTCCGAGTTTTCCGATATGTCTCCAAACTCCAAAGCCTGTTTGATGCGGGCTGCTACTTCACGCCGCTTAACGGTCTTGAGGTGGTCCAGCTCCTTTTCGAGCTTGGACAGACCGTCAGGGGTGAGCAAAACTTCTTTGTCGGCCATCAGACGCTTACTCTCCTTTTTTACGAGCGCCTGCTTTGCTCAGCGAGCCAACGGTCAAGCGGCTCGTGTCGTGATCTTTTGTACGCCACGTCGATTTGGGATCACAAGATAATCACAAAGCACTGCCCAAAATGGGTCAGTGCTTAGCCCAATGTGTATGCACTTCTTGGTTCCGGCGACGATTATATCCCAGCTCTTCAGCCAATGTCAACCCTCGACGGGGCGTAGCTGATGGTCTTCCGTTCCCCATTTTGAGCCGCGATCGCCCGGAGCACCCGCTCCACGTATTCGGGGGTGACAGCCCGCTCGAAGCTGCGCAGCCCCGCCAGGGAGAACCCGTGCTTGGCGGCGATCGCCGTGATCTCGTCGATCTTTTCTACCTGGAGATCCCGGCCGAGGCTAAAGCTTTCAAACCGGCCCTCGAGAGCCAGGGCCATCGTCTCGGCCATGCACGCATAGCACGTTTTGGGCGGAAAGCCAAAGTTGAAGTTGAACTCCACGTCGCCCGGCGGCGCCACCACTCCCCCTTCAAAGATAAAGACATCTTGTCGTGTCTCCGCGATGGCGCGAGCAACGTTACGCGGCCGGGCCACATCGCAAACGATCGCCCCGGACTTGAGCCAGCGGCCATCGACGACCGCGTCGACCGCGCTGGTCACCGCGATGACGACGTCGGCGTCTTGGAGCGCCGTTTCGATGTCCGTCTCGATGCGGGGCGTCACCCCCGCTTCGCTACGGATGATGTCCGCAGCCTCCTCAAGGGGGCCGCGACGCCGTGCCACTAGGGTGATATCGTGACCGCGCCGCGCCATGATGCGAGCGCACGCCTTCCCAATCGAACCGGATGCCCCGAGCACGGTCACTTTGGCTCCGGCAAGATCCTTTCCTAGCAGTTGGGCGGCATGTTCGATGCCCAAGAGGGCCGTCGCGACGGTGTAGCTGTTGCCTGTCGTCACAGGGATGCCGACGGCCTTGTCGACCGAGATGCCCGCGTCGGCTACGACCGAGGTGAAAGCGCCGAGGCCGACGATCTTTGCACCCAGCTCCTCCGCTTTCTTGGCGGCCTGGATGATCTTTTTCAACACATAGGGTTCGGGAAGCTCAAGCATCTGCCTTGCCGTGAGGGGACAAGCGACAAACCACCCCTTCACCTCTTTCCCCGTGTCTGCCGAGCGCACCCCCGTAATCTCTGAGATCTTAAACGCGGGCAGGCGGCTAAAGGCCGACTCCAGCCACTTCTCCGGAAGGTTTTTCGCGAACCCAAATTTGCGTGCCACGTCTCGGATTTCCAAGGGGTGGAGAATAAAGGCGAACGTATCCAAATCAGACCACCTTCCATCTAAGGAGGAGCTTAGGAACGCTGTGGGACCCATGTGCTTTGCTGCGCCGGCAGCTCGCGGAGGGACTCCTTCGCCCGAAACCGTTCGATCCGCGGTAAAAACTGCAGTTGGTTGAGCAGGTTGAGGTAGTCTCCGGGAGTCAGGGTCTCCGGCGAGCGCCCTGAGATCGCCACCAGCACCGCTTCGATGACGTTGGTGCCAAAAGAGCGGCCACCGAGATTGGGCGTTGTCGTCACGAGGAACGAGACGCCGCGCGAGCGCAGGAGCTCGACGTCGCTTTCAGTCACCGTGTTCGTAATAATTCCTTTCCCATCCAGCTGCTGGGGCATGTACCGCCGGATGAAATGGAAGTCACCCGCGATGATCTCCACTTCTCGGAAGAAGCGCTCATACCGGGGCACGCTCTCGTGTTGTTTTTCACCGGTGGGATAAAGCATCTTAAACGGAAGCTTGGTGACCACTGGAGCAAGAAAGCGAGCCAGCCAATCGAGCGTCGTAAGCGAATGGAGGGGGATCGGCACCCCTAGGGTGAAGATCAGGTCGCCAAAGGTGACGTCGGCGCCGCGGGCGACCAGTTCTTCGGCCATGCCAAAGCGGTCGACCGCAGCGACCATCAAGACCCGCCGCCCTGTGAGGGTGACTTGCTGGGTTTCACACAGGTGGCGGACGACCCAGCGCTCGAGAGAGTTTTTCAAGCCGCTGCCGTCGACCACCGGCGTCTTCCGCGCGATCCTTGCCAGCTTCTGCGCGTCGCGCAGCACGTACCGGCGACCGCCGGCAAAGATGTAGAGGTCCATCCCGCCCAGGCCGATGGCGTCGACTTTTCCGTCCAGTTCGCGGATGAGCTGGGCTGCTCGCCCCAAGTCGCCGTCGGTACCCCGCCGCTCGATGCAGACCCGCTCACCCAACAGCTCCATTTCGACCCGGTGATCCCGTCGGGACGATCCGATACTGACGCTCACCACGTGTTTCATAAGGGTGGCCGCTCCCCCTCTATTTCGCCGGAAAGGCGAGCCAATTTACACCTTGAGGTTGCGCAACAGCTCGACAATCTCTCCTACATCCACGCGCACGTCCTGGGTGATGGGCGAGCGACCAATCTCGATTCCAATCACTCGCTCTTTGCCGATGATCGACTCCATCTGGGCGATGCGCATATCCGAACCGAGCACGACGACGACGTCATACGACCTCAGCTCGGCGCCGAGCCTCATGATCTCGTTGACGAGATCGGCTCCCGACGGAGCTTCAGCAAAGCGACGCCTCTCGTGCTCCGTCAGCACCAACAGGAAATCGACTCCTTCGGCCTGAGCTGCCCTTTGGAGCTCATCCTTGTTTTCGATGGGAAAGCCGATGAGCGCAACCCGGCCGCCTTTGCGCACCTCGCCGAGGGCCTCGAGCCGTGAGATAAACGTCCGGTCGATCCCCAAGGCTTCCGCGGTCTCCTGCTGGCTCTTGCCCGAGACTCGCATCTCGAGAATCTCGTCTATCCGGCGGATGATGCGGCTGCGACTGATGAGTTTGCTGCCGATCCGGATCAGATCCACGTAACCACCCAAGACGCACCTTGTGCACAAAATCGTGTACATGACAGATTGTACCACGGCCTCATGCTGGGAGCAAGCGAAAAAACAAAAAAAGCGGGAGCGTCCACGCGCTCCCGCTGCTTTGCAACGCGACGGTTGCTATTCCTCTTCGGGAAGGTTAAATCTGCGCCGGAACCTCTCGACACGACCGCCCGTGTCGACAAGGCGCCCCCGAGCGCCGGTGAAAAACGGATGGCACTTGGAGCAGATCTCGACCCTCAAATTTTGCTTGGTAGAACCCGTTTCAAAAGTCTCTCCGCACGCGCATGTTACCGTGGTGCGGTAGTAGGTGGGATGAATGCCCGCCTTCACCATCGATCACCTCGCAACGAGCACCATTATAACACGGTGGCATGGGCAACGCAATCAGGTTTGGCCCTCGGCCCTCAAAAACCGAACGTTACTGGAGATAATTGAGGGGGTTCACTGCCTGGCCTTTGTAACGGATCTCAAAGTGCAAGTGCGGGCCGGTGGAGTTGCCTGTGTTACCACTGTAGGCGATTACGGAACCCCGGGAGACGTATTGCCCCACCTGAACCGCGATCCTCGACAAGTGAGCGTAACGCGTTTCGATGTTGTTCCCATGATCGATGATGACGAGGTACCCGTATCCGCCGTTCCACCCCGCAAAGCTTACCCTGCCCCGGGCGGCGGCTTTAACCGGAGTTCCCGTATTGACAGCTATGTCGATGCCGTAATGCATTCTTCCCCAACGAGGACCGTATCGCGAGGAGATGCGGCCCGAAACTGGCCAGCTGAAGGCTCGCATCAGGCGGCCGTCATCGGATACCAGCCGCTCGGAGCGGATCGCACTCCCGATACGCGCCGCGTTGGCGCCGGGGATGACCAGCTCTTGCCGCGGCCTGATACGGTCTGGATTTTCCAACTCATTGACCGCGATGATCTCGTTCATATCCGTCTGGTAGGTGCGGGCGATTTCCCACAGGCTTTCGCCCTGCTTGACCGTGTGAAGAGCGCCCGGGATCGTCAGGATGTTGAGCTTTTGGCCCACAGTGATCATGTTGGCATTGGGCAAATCATTGGCGGCCAAAATCGTGTATTCGTCGATCCCGTATTTCGCCGCGATCTTGGAGATGGTCTCGCCTCGCTGGACGACGTGCGTGAGGATCCTGGGCTTATTGGACGCGGCCGCGGGATGCGCCTCTGCCTCCTCTTCGGTGGGACCGCCGATGGGATCCATGCTTCGAACGGCGTCACCGGCCACAGGCGGTGCTTGGACCGTCTCCTCTGCGGCTGGAGGGAGCGACAGGCGCGACGGACTCGCCGCATCGCTCGTCTCCGGTGCCCCATCGACCGTAAAGGTGCGGCTCGCGAGGGCGAAATCGATGGCGGAACGAGCAGGCTCAACGGTGATGACCGCTTCCAGCGGCGAATCGGGGCCTCCGTCGCTGGGCAATGTGGTAAAGGGCTGTCCTCCTAAGGTCAAGGCAAAGATCGCCGCGACGATCCCCGCCCACAGCGCCGGGCGCCTCAACAAGCGCATGCATAAACTCCCTTTCCCAGTGGTGCCATTCCTTCTCATACGCAGTCTTGGAGTATCATCTGTCAATGGGCGGCGCTCTATGCAAGCCCGCCGCGACGGCATGCAGTCAATCAGACCAAGTGCGCACGTTTTCCGCGAAGCTGGAGTTGACGACCAGCTCGACAAACTCGTCGTTGGACTTGGTGTTGGTCAGGCGCTCGATCAAAAGGTCGGTCGTCTCCATGGTGCCCATGGAACTCATCAACTTGCGCAAGAGCCACGCCATTTCCAGCTCGCGCTCGGTGTAGAGCAACTCTTCCTTGCGGGTGCCCGACCGGTGAATGTCGATCGCCGGGAAGATGCGCCGTTCGGCCAGCCGGCGATCCAGATGGAGCTCCATGTTACCGGTACCCTTAAATTCTTCGTAGATGACCTCGTCCATCCTGCTTCCCGTTTCCACCAGGGCAGTGGCCAGGATGGTGAGGCTTCCACCCTCTTCAATGTTGCGGGCTGCGCCAAAAAACCGCTTGGGTCGATGCAGCGCCGCGGGATCGACGCCGCCTGAGAGGGTGCGTCCACTGGGGGGCACCACCAGGTTGTGGGCGCGAGCCAACCGCGTGATGCTGTCGAGCAAGATCACGACGTCCAGCCCGTGCTCGACCAGTCGTTTGGCCCGTTCGAGCACCATGTCGGCGACCCGGACGTGGTTTTCCGGCGGCATGTCAAAAGTGGAGCTGATCACCTCGCCGGCGACCGACCGCTCCATGTCGGTCACTTCCTCGGGGCGCTCGTCGATCAAGAGCACCATCAGCTCGACTTCGGGGTGGTTTTCGGTAATGCTGTTGGCAATTTTCTTGAGGACCGTCGTTTTACCTGCCTTAGGAGGAGCGACAATTAGTCCTCTCTGCCCTTTTCCAAGGGGAGCGATCACGTCGATCATCCGAGTGGCGACGTCTTTGAAGTGAGGCACTTCAAGGCGAAGGCGCTCGTTGGGGTAGATCGGTGTGAGGTCGTCGAAATGGGGCCGCCGGGCCGCCTCTTCGGGATCCCGCATGTTGATGGCGACGACCCGCAGGAGGGCGTAATACCGCTCGCCGTCCTTGGGCTTTCTCACCTGCCCCAAGACCAGGTCGCCGGTCCTGAGGTTAAACCGGCGGATCTGTGACGGCGAAACGTATACGTCATCCGGACCCGGGGTGTAGCCGTGCACCCGCAGAAAACCGTACCCGTCGGGCAGGATCTCGAGCACGCCTTGGGTCAAGATCAGGCCCTCTCGCTCGGTCTCCGCCCGCAGGATCTCCAAGACGAGCTCCTTCTTACGCATTTTACTGTAGCCT
The DNA here is from genome assembly GCA_002919195.1 of bacterium. Taxonomy (GTDB): domain Bacteria; phylum Bacillota; class Limnochordia; order DTU080; family RSA5; genus RSA7. Next base: position 26,268 of record PKEU01000170.1, on the reverse strand, counting down.
GGAACTTCGTATTCCTTGGCCAATTCATGAAGTTCGGCAGTGGTTTTTGACTGCAGCTCTGCAATGTTCACCGCAGGCGTTCCTCCTCGTGCCAATGGCAACACAATGCCCTTGCAGTAATGGGATGTAAGATCGTCTCAAAGATCCAGGAAAGTAAGCTTGTGGGAGAAAAGGGGCCTTGGAAGTCGAATACCGATCGGTTACACACGATTCTCAAAGATGATACCCATCTTGCAATGGGTTTAGCCTTTCCTATGATGTGAATCGGACTGATCTTGCATGCGGTCGATCTTGGGCGGATCGAAACGGGAAGCCGGGAGAGTCAAGCCTTGAAGCTGAGTTGCGACCTCGAGGTCCGTCTCATCCTCGGCATAAAGTACGGCGGCGCTCTGGCAGGAGGTGCAGATTAATTCGACCTTTTCGGGGTAGATCTCGATTTCAATCCGCCGCTGGCCACAAGCGCAGCCCAAGCGATCGACCTCCGCCGCGGCCTGCACGGCTCCGAGCACGGACATCATGACTTCAGGATTGACAAAATAGCCCTCCCGCTGCGGATCGAGAGCGAGCTCTTCGAGGCTGCCTCGAGCGCACGACCGCACCGCGTCTTTCTCCTCCCCGATGCATGCGAGGAGCACGCCCGTCGCGGCGCAATGGAGATCCGTGACCCCATTTCTAATGATCGGCTTGATTGGCAACGTGATCGAGTGGTAGCTCTCGCACACGATGCACGCGTAATCAATTTCGATCATCCGGCCCCGGCGAAGGAGTGATCCTGTACGCCGACCGCAGGAGCAGTCAAATGTGAGCGCTGGTGTGGTCTGCTTTGAAAGAGAAAAAAGTGAAAAGGGGTGCGCAAGCAAGCGTCCGCATGCCAGGCACCTGAGAGCGAGGGCACGCTCGGCCGTGAGCAGCATCCATCCCCCTCGCTTCCTACCGCCCGAGAGTCGACACACGAGAAAGTCGACGAATTATTCGGCCCGGGACGCCGTTTTCCTTCATGGGGAGGAGAAATTCCCGCGACTTGCGCTCGGCTTTGAGATCGACAGGAGATGAAAAGCCCCGACGCCGCCGCCGGGGCTTTCCGTTGACCGTCAGAAGGCGAGTTACTCACCCTGGAACAGCTGTTTGAAGTCCTCCGGGGTGACCGAATCGAGAAACTTGCGAAACTCCTCCATCTCCTCGTCTTCCTGAGGCTTGTTGACCATCAGGGCGACGGCCGCCACCTCTTCGGAGATGTAGATCGGCGCGTCGGTCCTCAACGCCAGCGCGATGGCATCGCTGGGCCGAGCGTCGATATCGATCTCGCCGTCCCGGGTCTTGAGGTAAATGCGCGCATAATAGGTCTCATTGCGCAAGTCATGGATCACGACCCGGTCAACCTTGGCGCCCAGACTCTCAATCATATCTTTAAGGAGATCGTGCGTCATCGGCCGCTCGTGCTTTCTGCCTTCGAGGCCGTTGCGGATCGCTGCGGCTTCCGCCGGACCGATCACAATGGGGATGAAACCGTTCTCGTCCCGGTCGGTGATGATGACGACAGGAACCATGTTGTTTTGATCGAGCCCGACCACCTTAACCTTCATCCTGACCATTGGGTTCACCCCTCGGGGTCATAGTCTCGGTCTTAGGCTATTATATCAGAGCTTTGGGCCCGATTCCACCACCAGGGCCCGGTCCAGGCCGCTCGCTACCGCGCGTAGAGCCCCCTTTTCACCCTGCTTTGATGTGCCAACGCGGCCTTGACAAACCCCTGAAACAAGGGGTGCGGGCGGTTGGGGCGGGACTTGAGTTCCGGATGGAATTGGCACGCGATAAACCACGGGTGATCTTTGAGCTCGAGGATTTCGACGAAGCGGTCGTCGGGCGAAAGGCCTGAAAAGATCATGCCGTGCCGGCTGAGAAGGTCGCGGTAATCGTTGTTCACCTCGTAACGGTGCCGGTGCCGCTCTTTGATCACGGGTTGGCCGTACAGCTCGCGCGCTTTGGTCCCCTCCTGAAGCACGCATGGATACGCGCCGAGGCGCATCGTCCCGCCCAGATTTTTCACATTTTGCTGCTCGGGCATGAGATCGATCACGGGGTGAGGCGTGTCGGGGTCGATTTCCGAAGTGTGGGCGCCTTCAAGACCGCAGACGTTGCGGGCAAACTCGATGACCGCGCACTGCATCCCGAGGCAAATGCCGAAATATGGAATTCCGTTCTCTCGGCAGTAGCGGGCAGTTTCAATCTTGCCCTCCACCCCACGGTCGCCAAAACCGCCGGGCACCAAAATCGCCTCTAACCCCTCAAGGCAGTGCGCGGCGCCATGCGCCTCCACATCTTCTGCGCTGATCCATTCCACCTCCACCCGGGCGTCGTTGGCGATGCCGCCGTGGCAAAGGGCCTCAGCGATGCTCAAATACGCGTCGGGCAGTGAGACGTACTTGCCGACGATGCCAACGCGGACCGTATGGGCCGGATTTTTGATCCGCTGGACGATCGAACGCCACTCCATGAGATCCCTCTGACCGGCATTGAGCCCCAGCCGGCGGATGACGATCTCGTCCAACCCTTCCTTCTCAAAAAGAAGAGGCACTTCGTAGATTGTCTCCGCGTCGCAATTGGGAATCACCGCTTCGGGATCGATGTCGCAAAACAGGGCGATCTTCCGTTTGATCTCCTCAGAAAGCGGTCGCTCCGAACGACAGACGATGATGTCGGGCTGGATTCCAATGGAGCGCAGCTCTTTGACGCTGTGCTGCGTCGGCTTGGTCTTGAGCTCCTTTGCGGCTCCCACATAGGGGACCAAAGTCACGTGCACGTACAGGCACGAGTCGCGTCCCACGTCGCCTTTCATCTGGCGGATGGCCTCGAGGAAGGGCAGGCTTTCAATATCACCCACGGTGCCGCCGATCTCGACGATGACTACCTCAGCCCCCGAGGTCTCGGCGATCCGCTTGATATGATCTTTGATCTCGTTGGTGACGTGGGGAATCACCTGCACCGTTCCGCCCAGGAACTCACCCCGGCGCTCTTTGGTGATGATCGACCAGTAGATCTGGCCCGTCGTGACGTTGCTCATCCTCGTCAGGTTGACGTCCATGAAACGTTCGTAATGGCCTAGGTCAAGATCGGTTTCGGCGCCGTCTTCGGTGACAAACACCTCGCCGTGCTGGAGTGGGCTCATGGTGCCTGGATCGACATTGATGTAGGGGTCGAGCTTGGCGATGGTGACGTTGATGCCTCGGCTTTTCAGCAACCGTCCCAGCGACGCCGCCGTAATCCCTTTTCCCAGACCCGAAACGACGCCACCGGTGACAAACACGTACTTAGCCATCTGTTTTCTCCCTTTCGCCTTCACCTGATCCGGCCGGCTCGCTCTTGTCGCGATACTTGCCGACGATGATCTCAAACGCGGTGCAATGCAAAAACGCTAAGGTCCCCGCAAGAAAGAGCAAAAGCGGAACTCTCATCCACACGGAGACCGCGATCACCAACGCTCCTGTGATGGCCACCATCAGCGAAGCGACGATATTGTCGAGCGCCAGGAGGGCCGCCACTTTCATGGCCTCCCATACTTTGCGGTCCTGCCGGACCAGTGCCACGTAGACGTATTGAGCCATCAAGGCCCAAAAGATTAGGAAGTAGACCCATAAGACGCTCAGGTACTGCATCCAGGCGACCTGGCTGTTCATAAAAAAAATAAGGTCGACGACGAGGATCGCCAGTACTCCGAGCATTGCCGCCGTCAAACCCACTGAGCGCTTGTAATGCTTGACAAAGCGCGCCCAGTAGTCGCGGAGCGTGACGTATTCGCCTTGAACCATCGCGCTGGCGAGACTGTAGGTCGCCGCGGTCACCGGTCCCAAAAGCAGGCTCGACACAACGGCAAAGATCAAAAACGAATTGAGCGCTGGCACCTGAATCATGACGAGAAAGGTGAGCGCCGAGGGGAAAAAGCCGATGAGAAACCAGGCGGCGCTCATCACCATCGTCATGCCCAGGTAGTCGTATACGTTACGAAACGACCGTTTGACGATATCGGCGCCCTGCGCGATCGATTCACCTGCCAAACGTTTCTGCCCCCCCAAAGGTCGCCCTCGTCTCCTCGTCGCTCGCCCCCATCAAGATCGCAGCCTCGCGGACGATTTTTGCTGCCAGGATGGATGTGACGACACCTGAGTCGACGAGCGGGTTCACCTCGACGACATCAAAACCGACGATGTTGAGCCCCTCCAAGGCCCAAAGCGCCTGGAAAAGTTCCTGCGGCCTGCATCCCCCAGGCTCGGGCGTCCCTGTGCCGGGCGCGAACCCAGGGTCGACGACGTCGATGTCGACGGTGACGTAGACTGGCCGCTCGCCCAAAAGCTCGCGGGTTTTTCGGACGCCGGTGGCGAGATCTTCTTGAAAGATCCCGGAAAAAGCCCTGCCGTAGGCAAACTCCTCGCGGGTTCCCGACCGGATGCCGAGCTGAAAGATGCTGTCGCTGCCCACCACTTCTCCGATGCGCCGCATGACCGTTGCGTGGGAGTCGTGTTCTCCCATGTAATCGGCCCGGAGATCCGCGTGGGCGTCAAATTGCACGACCGCCAAGTCCGGGTACCCGCTGTGGCAGGCTCGCACCGCCGGCAGGGTCACCAGGTGTTCGCCCCCGAGGAGGATCAATTTCGTACCCCTGTCGACAATGCTGCGGCAAGCGGCTTCAATCATCTCGAGTGCCTCAGAAACATTTCCAAAGGGGAGTTCAAGATCGCCAAGATCGGCGAGGCGGATCTCCTCCAAGGAGCGGTCGAGGAAGGGACTGTACGTTTCAAGGCCGACCGAAGCCTCCCGGATGCGGTTGGGCGCCATTCGGGTGCCCGGCAGAAAGCTGGTCGTCCCGTCAAAGGGCGCGCCGACCAACACGAGAGAAGCCTCGTCGGGATCCGCGAGACTCCCCAGAAAGTGCGGCGCGTTTCCCCGCCAGGCGCCCCGATGGGCTAAAAAGTCGGCGGCTATCTCACTCTCCCCCTTTCGTGGCCTTGGCGACGATCTCCTGTACGAAGCGGGGCAGTTGAAAGGCAGCGTGATGAACTCCCTCAGTATAATACCGCGTCGGGATGCCGTCGAGGTTGGGCGTTACCTCGAGAGGATCCCGCCTCTTCGAACCGAGCGAAAAGCTCCACAGGCCGCTGGGATACGTCGGTATCGACGCAAGGTACAACCGGCTCACGGGAAAAACGGAGCTTATGGCCGCAAACGCCTTTTCGATCAAGTCGCGATTAAAAAACGGAGATTCGGTCTGCGCGACGAGGACTCCGTGATCCGTCAAGGATTCGTAGCAGGAGACATAGAAGTTTCGACTGAAAAGTCCAACCGCGGGGCCCACGGGCTCTGTGGAGTCGACGATGATCACGTCGTAGGCGCCCTTGTTCTCTTGAATGTGGCGGATGCCGTCGGCAAACAGGCACTCGACGCGAGGATCGTCGAGGCCCTGGCTAAGCTGGGGAAAAAACCTGCGGCTGGCCGCGACGACTCGCTCGTCGATCTCAATCAGCTTGACGCTCTCGACCGACCGGTACTTCAAGACTTCTCTGACTGCACCGCCGTCGCCCCCGCCGACCACCGCCACTCGCCGGGGTTGAGGATGAGTCTGCATCGCGACGTGCACGATCATTTCGTGGTACACAAACTCGTCGACCTCTGTGGTCTGCACCATCCCGTCGAGGACGAGCATGCGGCCGTACGATGCGGTCTCGATGACATCCAACCTTTGAAAAGGAGTCTGTTCCGAGTGAAGCGTTTGGATCACTTTGCAGCTCAGGGCGACGCCGTCGGTTTGGCGCTCGGTGTACCAAAGTTCCATACGATTTCCAAACCCACTTCCTATGTGGCATATAGATGCCAGGAACCACACCCGGCGCCCGTTTGACCACTGAACGCGATGATGGCGGGGGGCGCCCGGTTTTTCACACGTAGTATACCAAAGGCCGGTTCACTTGTGGAGTGTGAGAAGTTTGCTCGTTTCGTGGGATCGAAGAGCCTTGGTGTCCGCGGCCCGTCGCTGGGCGCGCTCCTTGTGGACGTGGGCCCTTATCGCCCTTCTCGCCTGCTCGGCGTCGGCCCAGTCTCAACCGAGCCCGGGGTTTCGCGCGGAGCTGCACGTGGGTTTTGCCGGCCGGTTTCGTCACGGTGCGTGGACGCCCGTCGCGGTGGACCTCACGCATGTGAGGAGTTTTGAGGGCACTTTGGAAGTGGCGGTGCCCCGGACGGATCTCTTTAGCGGGCCGCAAACCTACGTGCGGCTCAGTCAACCGATCACGCTCGCGCCCAACGAGACGCTTCGGGTTTGGCTGACGCTGCCGCTCCGGGGCAGCCCCTATCCGCTGCAGGCGACGGTTAAGGACCGGGAAGGAAGGGTTGTCGCCACGCTCCAGCGCGAGCTTCGCCAAGGGCCGGCGACGGGCCCGATCGTCGTCGTCCTCGATCCTTCGGCCACAGGATGGGGCTTCTTGGGCGCATCGTCCCCGGAAGGGCCGGACGGGCCCGGCGAGGTGGTCGTCGCTGAGTTGCGCCGGCCGATGGACCTTCCCAGCGACCCCCTGGCTTTGTCGTCCGTAACCGCGTTGATCGTCCGAGATACCTTTCCCCTGGAAGCTCTCTCGCCCGAACAGCTGCGGGCGATCGCTACTTACGTCAAAGCTGGCGGCCACTTGATCGTCACGGGCGGTTCCTCCCCTCCCGCCATCCCTCTCGAGTGGCTAGGCTGGCTGCCGGCGACGACGGGGCGCGTCAAGATCCTGCGGATCGACACAGCCAGCATCCCCTTTTGGGAGCTCGCCGGCCCCGAGTCCGATGATGGAGAGGCGACGCCGGTCCGGCTCTGGCTGACCCAGCCCGTGGGAGCGGGTCAGGCCACGATCATCGCTTACGACCCCACGGCGCCCGTTCTCGAAACCGGGACGGCCAGAGGCCTCCGGGTGTTAGCAGCACAAATCGCGCTGGGAACAGGGCAGCGCGGGCAGGTTCCGGAGATCCTGGACGACGACATCTGGAACCTCGTCAATCAGATCGAGGTGACTTTCGGCAACAACCAGCTCCTGACGGTGCTCGCCATCCTGTACGCCCTTTCGATGACAGCCATCGCGTTTTTCACGCTGCAGCGGCCGGCTCGCTTTCCTATCTTGGTGCTCTTTATTGCGGGGGCTACGTGGTACGCTTGGCACTACACCCAGGTTACCGGGGTGAGGGATCAGGTGGGCTTCGCCCACGTACAGCTCACCAGGGGCGTGGGTCGAGGCATCGTCCTCAACCGCTCGTATGCCCTCGCGGTGTCGATGGCCCACTATCCGGTGAACCTGGAAATCGAGGGGCCGATGCCCCGCCCCTTCCCGGCCTTTTATCAAGCAGACCGGGATATCCACGCCACGGTGACGCCTACGGGAATCCGGTTTGAAAAGGTGATGCCTTCCCAGCCCATCCGCATCTATCACGACTCGATCGAAGAGATCGACATCCACGTCCGGCCGCGCGTCGACGAAAGGAGTCCCCTCGTGATCGTCAACAACTCCGATTACGAGCTGCGTTATGTCCATTATGTCGAGCGGACGCGCCTTGCGCCGCTGGGCCATGTGCCCGCCCGCACCACCATGCGCTGGACCGATCCCTCGGCCCGGGCGGCATCGGCGGGGTGGATGGGCATGACCTTGCAGTCGGGGCTCCTGCGGCAAAGGCCCGAACACCGCCCCGAAGATGTGGACGTAAGGCTCCTCGCCCTCGCCGCCGATCGCGGACTTGGAGAATCCTGGCTCGCCGCTGAAGCCGATCGCCCCTTCATCGTCGCCCTGATCGAGCCCCGTGCCACGCTCTGGCACCGGCCTACGGGCCAAAGGGTAGAGAAGCGAGTGCTGATCATGCCGGCTTTTGATGAAGCGTCCACCGGGGGGTGGAGCGGTTGGGATTGAGGAAGCTCCTCGCCGTCGCGATCGCTGAAACCCGCCTGTTAAGCCGCTATGGAGCCCTGTGGAAGTTGGCAGGGGTGCACAGCGCGCTGCTCGTGGCAGCCCTCCTTTTGACGTGGCCTCCCGCAGCGCGCCTTGCTACGGCCGAGCCCCCCTTCACCCTAAAATGGATCCTCTTGGTCGAAGTGACCACGCTGGCCTACATCACGCTGGTGCTCACGTCCGACAGCCTGCCGTGGGGAGAGGCCGAGCGGATTCGCCCCGTTCACTGGGTCACGTACGGAGCAAGTCCTGCTTGGGCCGCGCTCGGGGGCCGGCTCGTCGCGTTGTGGCAGGTGTTGGCCCTCCTGGCGTTCACCGCGCTCCCCATCTTTACCATGGCTCATGGAGCGTCGCCGGTCCCGGCGGCCGCACTGGGCGCCTGGACCGTGGTGGCGCTGACGAGCCTCACGCTGCTCGGGATCGTAGGGGTCTGGATCGGCAGCCGATTTGACGAGCGATCCAACCGGCGGATCGCCGTCGATGCCCTGGCGCTCGCCCTTGCCATCCTCCTCTTTGCCGCGGGTTCGAAAGGCGATGTGCCTACTGACGGATTGGCGTTTTACCTCAATCCTCTAAAAGTGATGGTGTACATCGTCGATCCCCCGATGCGGGCGATGATGGACGAGTCGGTTCCCGGAATTTCCTGGCCTTTGTGGGTTATCCTCTACGCCCCCGTGGGGATCGTGCTCGCCGCGCTGACAACCGCGCAGCTCACACGGGAGCTGCGCGCCCAAGCCAACGAGCGCGGGAAAGGCTCGCCTCCTCCCCCGGCAAGGGGTGACAGGGCTGATGGCGAAGAATGGCGATGAGAGCCGAGGCGTGAAGGGAGGCGCCGTTTCCCGGTGATCTCCAAGACGCTGGAGAGAAAACTGGATGAAATCGGCCGGCGGTACCGGCGAGTCACACTGGCCCGCCTTGTGCTGCGCTCTGTCTTTGTAGGGGGATGTGTGACGACCCTCGTCGATGCGGCGATCCGCCTGGGCTGGAATCGCCCGTCCCTCGTGGTCGTGATCGCAGTGTTTCTTGCCGCCGCGGCGCTGACCTTTGCCCTGGGCTACCGGCCGCCACCCGGCCGGTTGTTCCTGGCCAGGCTCGCCGACCAGCGCCTGGATCTGAAAGACCGGCTCGCCACAGCCGTCGAATGGGAGGACCGCGCTTCTCCCCTCGTGACGTGGCTGCTCCAAGACGCGGACCAACAAGCGCGCTTTCTGGATCCGCGAGCAGTGGTGCCGGTGCCAGTTCCTGCACCCCGTCAGGCCTTTGCCTGGTTGGCTTTAGCTTCCGCCTTGGTGGCGCTTTGGACGGCGCCATTACCCTCGGGCCTTTTTCTCCGGCCCGCCCAGACGGCGGCCCAAGGGGTCATGGACCAGGAAGAGCTGGAAATGCTGGAGCGGATCGCGTCCTTGAGACAACAAATCGCCGGGCTCCGTACTCCGGAGATGCGACGGCTCGACCGGGACCTTGCCCAACTTCAGGCGGGGCTTCGAGACCGCGCGCTGCCGAAAGACGAAGCGGTCGCCCTCCTCCGGTATTTTGAGCGCCGCGCCCAATCGACGCTCCGCGAGCAGCTACAAGACCAACCGGCCGCGGATGAGCTCGGATTGGACCGCATTCAGGACTTGGCCGAAAGGTTGCTGGTCGTCGGTGTTCAGGAAGGCGCGCCTTCTTCCGGTGCCAACGTCGACAGCGGGCAGCTATCGCCTTTCGGCCCCCGGGAGGTCAGCGAATCCGACCTCCCTCCCGAATTGCTCGAAGTGCTCCGGCGGATCGCTGAACTCGACAGCCGCCCAGGAGAGACGGGGATGGCAGGACCAGGGGTGACCAACCAAGGCGGCGCCGGCGGCCAAGAGGCAGGTCCCCAAGCGGATGAGGCCGCGGCTTCCGAAAGCGCCGGTCTGCCCCGTCCGGGACGGCAAGGCCAAGAAGCCGCCGCCGAAGCTCAACCCGGCAGCGACCTTGGCTCTGAGGAGAGCGAGCCGGGCTTACCTTCGCCCTCCGGCGGTTCCGTCCAGGACGGAGCCGACACCCAAGGTCCGTCTTCTCCCCACGGGGTCGGCGACACCGGGACGAGCACGGGGACGGATGGGGAGTATCAAAGCCCGCCGCAAAGCTTGAGGATCCTACAGCGGCTCTTTGGAGAGCTTCAGGCTGGGCCGCTCCACGTAGGCCAGGTCCACACGAGCGTCGGTGAGCAGGACGACTCGCCCATCGGGCTCTCCCCCTCCTCGCCCGCCTCTCCAGGGAGCGAGGAGTCCCGTGCGGTCGAACGGGAAACGGTCCCCCTCGCGTATCGAGAGGCAGTCCGCAGGTACTTCCAAGGACTCGAACCCGACAGATGATGGCCTACGGCTGAAAGGAGGCCGAACCCCATGGAGGCGCCCGACAATTCGCTGGTCGAGCTCCAGGGTAAAATCGACCGGCTGCAAAGAGAGATTGGCAAAGTCATTGTGGGCCAATCCCAGCTATTGGAAGAGACGTTGATCGCCCTCCTGGCCGGCGGACACGTCCTTTTAGAAGGAGCGCCGGGGCTGGGAAAAACCAGCTTAGTCCGCGCGCTGGCCAGAGGAGTCGATCTCAGCTTTTCTCGGATCCAGTTTACCCCTGACCTCATGCCTGCCGACATCCTGGGCACCAACGTCCTCCTCACCGACGCCGATGGCAAAGGACGCAACGTCACGTTTCAGCCGGGGCCGATCTTTGCCCACTTGGTGCTGGCTGACGAGATCAACCGGGCGACGCCCAAGACCCAGTCAGCACTCCTCGAGGCGATGCAAGAGGGGACCGTGACGGTCTCGGGGGTGACGTATCCTTTAGAGCGCCCCTTTTTCGTGCTGGCGACGCAAAACCCCATTGAAATGGAAGGCACCTATCCCTTGCCGGAAGCGCAGGTCGACCGGTTCTTCTTCAAGCTGCTGGTCAAGCCTCCCGGGCCTCAAGAGCTCAAGGTGATCGTCGAACGGACGACGGGCGAGCACGAACCCGTCATCAACTCGGTGCTGACGCGGGATGAGTTGCTTTCCCTCCAGCGGGCCGTGCGGGAAGTGCCCGTCGCCTCCCACGTCGTCGACTTGGCAGTCCACTTGGTGCAAGCGACCCACCCTGCCTTTGCTGAGGCCAGCGCTGACGTGAAGCGTTACGTCCGCTACGGATCGAGCCCCCGGGGAGCTCAGGCCTTGATCTTGGCTGCCAAGGCGAGGGCGTTGATCCGCGGTCGCTTCAACGCGGCGGTGGAGGACGTGGTTGCCGTCGCGCCGCCCGCCCTCCGGCACCGCATCATCCTCAACTTCGAAGCTGAGGCGGAGGGGATTGACGTCGACGACCTCCTGGGTGAGTTGATCCAACAGGCCAAAAAGGAGATCGTCGTTTGACCATGCGGTCGCTGCTCTCCTCCGACCTCATGCGCGTGTTGGACCGCCTGAGCCTGGGCGCGCCCGAGGACGCGTCGGGCGCGCACAAGGGTGAGTATCGCAGCCAGAGCCGGGGCACGAGCCTCGAGTTTAGCGATTACCGCGAGTACGAGCCGGGCGACGACTACCGCTACATTGATTGGAACATCTACAGCCGCCTCGATCGCCTCTTTGTCAAGGTTTTCACCGAGGAGCGAAACCGGCGGCTCCTCTTGCTCGTCGATTGCAGCGACTCCATGAGGATCGGCGATCCCCCGAAAGAGCTCTACGCCCGCCAGCTCGCCGCGGCTTTGGGATACGTCGCTCTCCGCAGGGGCGACGAAGTCCGCCAGGCCGAGGTATCAACGCGCCTTGAGTGGTGCACGCCCTGGTGGCGGGGCCGCCACCGTCTGCCCGCCTTTTTGCGGCGGTTGGCACAAGGCGAGACCCGAGGCCCCACCAATCTCGCGTCCGCGCTGTACTCGCTGGGCGGTGATCCGTCCAGCCGGGGGAGGATCGCCGTGTTGATCAGCGATCTTTTTGACCGCAATTGGGACGCGGCGCTCTCCACGTTGGCGCGCTGGCGGGGGACCAGTGTCCTCGTTCACCTCCTCGCCCCCGTCGACTGGCTGTTTCACGAGCGCGGCGAACTGGAGTTGAGGGACGCAGAAAGCGGCGAGCGCTTGGTGGTCAGTGTCGATGACGAAGCGGCGCGCCTTTACGCTGAAGCTGCCCGGGACTGGATGCGGGAAGTGCGCGACCGGTGCCACCGGCTGGGGATCGCTTGCTATCAGTTGGACACGTCCTATCCCTTGCGCCAGCTGCTCGTGACGACCTTTCGTGAAGGGGGGCTGCTCCACTGACGTTTTTGTCCTGGGGATGGCTCATCGCCGGCGCGGTGGCAGGCGCCGTCATCATCCTCCTTCACACATTGAGAGCCAGGCGCCGTCCCTACGTGGTGTCCAGCCTCTTCTTGTGGGAACGCGTGGAGCGAACCCTCGCGGCGGATTACCGGCGACGCCGTTTTACCAAGAGCCTGCTCCTCTTGGTCCAGCTGCTCATCGTGGCGGTGCTTTCCACGGGCCTTGCCGACCCGCGGCCAAGACTCCAGCGCCCGCCGTTCCACCTGGCGATCGTCGTTGACACATCGGCCAGCATGGCCGTGGGGCCGGGAGAATCCCGGGCGACCGTGGCCCGCGCCTCCATCGAGCGGTTTCTCTCCGAGGGGGAGGCGGACCGGTACCTCCTCTGGTCGACCACAGGAGATCATCTGCTTTATGATGGGCCGGAGAAAGGAGAACTCCTAGCGCGGCTTTCGGCGTTGCCGCCTCCTGCGGGAAGCAGTGCGTGGGAAGAGCTCCACCGCTTGATGACTGCCCGGCTTTCGGACGACGTTCCCGTGCACGTGGTGATCGTGAGCGACGGCGCTGTCGCCCCTGACACCTTGATGCCCTTTTTGTCTTTGGGACCGGGCACTCGCCTCTCTCTCATCGATGTGGGCACACCGGTGGACAACCTCGGAATCACCCGTTTTTCGGCCCGTCCCAGCGGGCGCGGCGAAGGCCACCACCAGATCCTGCTCGAGGTGGAAAACTTTGGAGAGGAGCAGGCAACCCCACTCGTCTCGGTGGCCGCGTTCCCAGCACCGGGGTCGCTGCAAGATCAGACCGGTGGCTTGTTGTTGTTTGAGTCGACGGTGACCCTGGCCCCGGGAGGAAGGGAGCGGATCGTCCTCGAGCACTCGCTTGGCCCAGGCTACAGCCTTGAGGCGCGGCTTGCGTCCACCGACCCGTTTCCTGTCGACGATGCCGCGTACCTGGTGGTCGGCTCTCAAAGCGCGACCCGCGTTCTCGTCGTGGGCGAGGAGAGCCGCTTCCTCCACCAAGGTTTCGCAGCTTTCCCCAATGTAGAGACGGTACATGCATACCTCCCCTCCGCGGCGCTCGATCCCAACGTCTCGTACGATTTGGTGGTCTTTCTCGACGAAGAGGTGCCTGCCGATTTCCAAGGGACAGCACTGGTCGTGACGAGCGGCTCGGCGCTGCGGGAAGCGTATCCGGCTACAGTCACATGGTGGGATCGGCGGCACCCCTTTTCACGTTTCGTCGATTGGGAAAGCGTCTCGATTGCCATGGCGGAGCCGCTTACCCCCCTCCCGACCGAGATCGTCCTTCTCCAATCGACCGCAGGTCCTTTGCTGACTCTTCTTGACGAGCCTGAACGCAGGATCATTCGCCTGGCCATCCCGTTGTTTCAAAGCGACCTGCCCTTCCGGATCGCCTTCCCCGTCTTCTTGCAAAACGTCGTAGAGTGGGTCAATCCCAGCGCGCAGGAGAGCGTCCCTCACCCGGTTCAACCGGGTCGGCTCCCGGCCGCGGTCTTAAAGGCGTGGAACGAAGGCGAGGCATTGACTCTGGCGCAACCTTCGGGGGAAGTGCACCACCTGGAGTCCGGTGACCGCGAGCTATCGCGCGAAGCCCACGCGTGGGTGCTGGAGCCGGGTGTTTACCGGTGGTGGGCCGAAAGCGGCGAGGGGAGCTTTGCCGTGAGCCTCCTCGACCGGGAAGAATCCAATCTCAACAGCCGGTGGACGGAGGCCCTCATCCAAGGCGGCGCCACCTTTCTCAATCTCGACCGGGACCGCTTGGCAGATCTCGTCCCGGAGGCGTCCATCCGCCGCGATGCTCCCGCTGCATCTCAGACGGAGCGCCTATGGCGCTGGATCGGGCTTCTTTCGATCATTCTCCTGCTCTTGGAAGGGCGGCTCTACACGGCCCGGCACGGGGGGCACGTTGCCGAGCCCGAGCTGTTGAGCGGAGCGCCCGCGGTTGCTCGTGGCCCGGCACGCAGGGCAAGAGGCGTACCGAAACCATCGAGAGGAGGCCGGCTGCGGTGGCGTTGGGGATAACCTTTTCATCGCCGTGGTGGCTGCTGGCTGCGATCGCGATTCCCTACGCATGGTGGATGTGGCGTCGTTACAGCCGGCTCCTTGGAGTGCCACCTTCGCATCGCTTTCTCCCGGCCTTGCGCGGACTTGCGCTCGCCTTTCTCGTCCTGGCCGTCGCGGGCGCCACACTGCGGACGCCGCTTGCGGGTGTCGACCTCTACGTGCTTTTCGACGGCTCGGCCAGCATCGCGGCAGTAGATCAACGCAAGGCGCGCGATGTCGTCGATACGCTGGCGACGCTGCTCGGTCCCGACGATCGGATGAACCTCTTTATGTTTGGTCGCGACGTCGTCTCACTGGGCGCCTATCAGGAGGGCCTCGAGCCCAGCGCCGCGTTGAGTCAAGCGTCGGTGGATCCTTCGGCGACCCGCCTGGCTTATGCGCTGGAGGGGGTCTTCCAGCGGCTTCCGGCCCAGAGCAACGCCCGTGTGCTGATCTTTTCCGATGGCGTCGAAACCGGCGATACAGCCTTGAGCCTGGTCGAAGAAGCTAAGAGGAAAGGCGTACCGATCGACGTCTACCCCCTCTCCTCTCGTTACGATACAGAGGTCTTGGTGGAGAGCCTAACCCTGCCCCCGCTTGTCGCCGCCGGCGAACCCTACGACCTTAGAGCCGTCATCATAAGCAATGTGGCCACGCCCGCCGAGCTCTCCCTCTATCGGGATGGATCGCTTGTCGTTCGACGTTTGGTGGAGCTGGAGCCGGGCCGCAACGTCATTGCGTTTGAGGGCTTTGAACTGCCGGAGGCCGGCGACGGGATCGTAACGTACGAGATGAGGGTCAACCCCGTCGAAGACGGGTTCTTGCAAAACAACGTGGGGTACGGCCTAACGCGCGTCGAGGGCGACGCGCGGGTCCTCGTCATCGCCCGGGACCCTGAAGCGGGGGAAGATTTCGGCCGGCTTCTCCAGGCCCAAGGGATTGCTGTCGACGTGCGCACGAGCGGCGCCTTGGTCTTGGACGCGCCAGCTCTTATCGAGTATCGAGCTATTGTCCTAGTGGATGTAGCTGCAACCTCGTTTTCCAGGGCGCAGCTTGAGGTTCTGGCCCACTTTGTCGAAGAGACCGGCGGCGGGCTGCTGGCCATCGGAGGCGTCCGCAGCTTTGGCTTGGGCGGTTACGCCCGCACGCTGCTGGAGCAACTCCTCCCTGTGTCCATGGACGTCCCCCAAAATGTGATCATGCCGTCGCTCGCCATGGTGCTCACCCTCGACCGGTCAGGAAGCATGGCCGAGACCCAAGGGTCGTTTTCTAAACTGGACTTGGCTAAAGAAGCCGCTCTTGGCGTGCTCGACCTAATGAACGAGAAGGACCTCATCGGCGTCCTCGCCTTTGACTCGCTCCCCTATTGGGTCGTGCCGCCGCAACCGGTGGAAAACCGCATTGCGATCGCATCGTCGATCGCTTCGTTGACCGCCGAGGGCGGCACCAACCTGGCCTCGGCGTTGGCGGCTGCCTACGAGAGCCTTCGGGACGTGGAAGCGTCGCTCAAACACCTGATCGTCCTTTCGGACGGGCGCTCGACCCCTGGAGATTTCGAAGCCTTGACGCGCAATTTGCGAGGCGCCGGTATTACGGTCAGCACCGTGGGCATCGGCCGCGACGCCGATCGAGAGCTTCTTGCGCAAATCGCTGAGTGGGGCGACGGGCGCTTCTACTACACCGACGACATCCGGGCGATACCCCAGATCTTTGCGACGGAGACCACCGTCATGACGCGGCCGATGCGGGTCGACGCGGAGTTTACTCCTCTTTGGCACCAGCAAGCCGACTTTTGGCACGACACGAGCCCACCTCCGCCTCTGGGAGGGTACGTCCTCACCAGCCCAAAGGCCGCGGCGGCCGTACACCTGAAAGCTCCTGATGAGAGCCCGATCTTGTCGACGTGGCGTCGAGGCTTGGGCAAGGTTGCGGCTTTTACATCCAGCACCCAAGGGGCGTGGCTTGGCCAGTGGCGCAATTGGGAAGGCTACGGAGCGCTCTTTGGCCAGCTCGTCCGGTGGTTGATGCGCCCCGACCCGGCGACGGGTCTCTTGGCTCAGATGACCATCGAAGCGGGCACGGGCCGGCTGGTCGTCGACGCGCTGGACCCCGAAGGAGGATTTCGCAACTTCCTCGACCTTGAAGGCCAAGTGATTGCCCCCGACGGGTCCCGCCTCGTCGTTCCCCTGGAGCAAGTCGCCCCTGGGCGTTACCAAGGGGAGTTTCCCGCTGCCAACCAAGGGGTGTACACTGCGTTCATCTCGGGAAGCGACGGAGCCGAGCTGGTCTCGACGACGACGGGAGCCGTGCTCGCTTACCCCGACGAATACCGGGTCTTGCGTCCCGACTCCGGTCTCCTCTATGCTCTAGCGGAGCAAACCGGCGGCATCATTTTGACGGAGGGCTCAGCCGATGAGCTCCGAGCGTTGCTGCGACACCCCTCTCCGGCCTACGCCTCGCGGCCCCTCGCGCCTTTCCTGTTGGCGGGAGCGTTGCTGCTGTTTTTCGTCGACGTCCTCGTCCGCTACTTCCCTTCTCACATCTTCGACAGCCGGCAAAGGGAGCGGGAATTGACTGGGGATGCGGCTGGGGAACGCTTGCCCGACGAAGAGGCGCTCAGAGCCCGGATCCTCGCCGCGACCACCCCAGTAGCCCAACCCGGCGCAAGCGGTACGCGCGCACGCGAGGAGGGGCGCGATGTCACCCAGGAAGCTCGCAAATACCTCGCGCGCCGGCGAAAAGAAGCCGAGCAGGAGCCGGGAGAAGGCGACGCCGTGTAAAGCAAAGCGCGCGGGATCGGCTGGCCTTCCCGCGCGCTTCTTCAAAGCCCGTGCCGGAGGCTTTGCCACTTCCAACTGGCTTACTCGTCGCCGAAAAACCGGGCGATCTCGTCACGGGCAGTCTCGGGGCTGTCGGAGGCGTGAACCATATTGTAGGGATTTTGCAACGCAAAGTCGCCGCGAATGGTTCCAGGGGCCGCCTTGAGCGGATCCGTAGCTCCGATCAAGTTGCGGACGTGAGCGATGGCGCCAGGGCCTTCGAGGACGCCGATGACCACGGGACCAGCCGTGATCGCCTCGATCAGCTCTGGAAAAAAGGGCTTGTCCGCGTGGTGACCATAGTGCACCCGGGCGACGTCGGGCTCGATGGTTTTCATGGCAAGCCGGCGGATCTTGAGCCCCTTCGCTTCAAAGCGCCTCAAAATCTCGCCGACGAGCCCGCGGGCGACGGCTTCAGGTTTGATGATGATAAATGTTTGCTGCGTTTCCATCGTGTGATGCGCTCCTCCTCACTCTTGCCTTTGTAACGCACAACGTTGTAGATTACTCGGTCGCGGCGGCGGGGCCTTCCTGATTGCCCCTGACTTCTTTAGCGTATCACCTTACGCAAGCCATTGGGCGATCGCCTTTGCATGAAACGTGACGATCAAGTCGGCGCCGGCGCGCCGCATCGCCTGCACGTTTTCTAAGACCGCTTGCTGCTCGTCGATCCAGCCATTCTGAGCGGCTGCTTTAATCATGGCGTACTCGCCTCCGGTGCTGCAAGCGGCGACCGGCATCTGGTAGGCCTCTTTGACCCGGCGGATCACATCCACGTAAGGCAGAGCGGGCTGCACCATGATCACGTCGGCGCCCTCCTCAATGTCAAGGGCTGCCTCCCGCAAGGCTTCGTAGGCGTTGGCCGGGTCCATTTGATAAGCGCGACGATCGTCGTCCGCGACCACGGCATCGACCGCCTGGTACAAGGGAGTATCATAAGCCGACGCGTACCGCGCCGAAACGGAGACGATGCCCACCTCTTCAAAGTAGTCCCGGTCAAGCGCTTCGCGTAAAGCTGCCACCTGCCCGTCCATCATGCTGGAAGGGGCGACGAAATCGGCGCCGGCCTGCGCATGGGAGAGCGCCACGCGCTGCAGGATCTCGAGCGTCGCGTCGTTTTGCACGCTCCCAGCCTCAAAGATCCCACAGTGACCGTGTGTCGTATACTGGCAGAGGCATACGTCGGTGATGACCACCAGGTCGGGAATCAGGTGTTTGATGGCCCTCACCGCACGCTGCACCGTGCCGGCGGGGCTGTAGGCCTCGCTTCCCTCTTCGTCCTTGGCTTCGGGAATCCCGTAGAGCAGCACGGAGCGGATGCCCAGTTGAACGATCGAGCGAATCTCGTCCATCAAGCGGTCGACGGAAAAACGGTAGACGTCAGGCATCCAGGGGATCGGTTCGGCTTTCCCCATGCCTGGCACGACGATGAGCGGATAGACCAGGCGATCGATGGAAAAACCTGTCTCGCGTACGAGACGGCGCACGTTTTCGCTTTTTCTCAGCCGGCGCATGCGGTGGGTGGGAAACACGCTTAGACCTCCGTTTCTTGCCTCTCCTCCCTGGGTTTTGTCCAACGGGCGAGAAGAAGGCTCAACTCAAATAAGAGGATGATGGGTACGGCCAGCATGATTTGGGAGACCGCATCGGGGGGCGTCAAGATCGCAGCGAGCACAAAGATGACAAAAATGGTGTACTTGCGGTTGCGCTCGAGCGCGGCCGGGCGCAGGATGCCAAGGCGCGTCAGCCCGACCACCACCACCGGCAGCTCAAAGATGATGCCGAACGGCAGGGCGAAATTGATCACGAAAGAGATGTAGTTGGCGATGGAGATCTCGTGCTCCAGGTGCTCCCCGCCAAAGCCCAGTAAAAAGCGGAGCGCCGTGGGCAAAACCGCCCCGACCGCGAAAGCGATCCCCAAGAGAAAAAGGGCGTAGACGCCGGGAATCAATAAGAGCGTCCATCGCCGCTGTTTTTGGTCCATGGCGGGCACAAAGAGAGCCCATAGTTGGTAAAGGATGAGCGGCAGGGCCAAGACAAACCCAATCGAGAACGCGAGCTTGAGCCGGGCAAGCAGCGCCTCCGCCGGGCTGAGAAAGACCAATCCGTCGAGGCCGACGTGACGGAGGAGCACAGACTGGACCACCCACGGGGCCAGCCAAAACCCGGCCACCGACGCGAGCAAAAAAGCCAGGATGGCCCTGATGAGGCGGAGCCTCAGATAATCAAGATGATCGAGGACATTAAATCCCTGGCTCAGGAGAATCCTCTCTCCTTTCAAAGCGAGGCGCGAGCCAAACGGTCAGCTCGTACAAGATGGCGAGAGGAACGGCCATCAGGAGGTGGGACACCGCGTCTGCCGGCGTCAATACCGCTGCCGCGACGGCGCAAAAAAAGATCGCGGGCCGGCGCATCTCTTTCAGCCTCGCCGCTGAAACGATCCCTGCTCTCACCAGGATCAAGAGAGCCAGCGGCAGTTGAAAGGCGAGGGCAAACGAGAGCGTCGTTCCCAAGAAAAACGAAAGGTGCCGGCTCACGACGATGGCTGCCCGCAATCCCTCGGTGTCAAATCGTAAGAAAAACGAGAGAGCGACCGGATACACCACGGTGTAGCCAAACACCAACCCCGACGCAAACAGGAAGCTCCCAAGCCCCAGAAACCACCGGAAAAGGCTCTTTTCTTCGGGAAAAAGAGCCGGCGCTACAAACCGCCAAAGCTGGAAGAGACCGACGGGAAGCGAAAACACGAATCCCAAGGAAAAGGCGATCTTGATCTTTGTCAAGAGAGCTTCCGCCGGCGCAATGAAAATAAGTCTTCCCACCGATTTTGCAAACAGCGCGAGAAGGTGCGGTGTCAGCCACCAGCCGGCGATCGATCCCGCGCCCAGCGCAACGAGGTAGATGATGAGGCGGATCCGGAGCTCCGCCAGGTGCTCGACAAGGCCTTCGGCCTCTTGCTCGAGCACCGCCAAGAGGCTTCCCAGAGGGCCCGGGAAAGGCTGGCCGCCTTGCTCCAACTCCAGCTCCTTGCCCTCGTCCACCTCACTTTTCAGGGCGATCACCCGGCTGGGCGCCATCCTTGGGCGGAAGCTTTGCGCCTCCCTGTTCATCATCTTCATCGAGCCCGCTTTGGGCTCTCTTAAACTCGCGGATGCTGCGGCCGATGGCTTTGCCGACCTCCGGCAGCTTTCCCGGTCCAAAAATGATGAGCGCCAGCACCAGGATGATAATCAGTTCAGTGGCACCGATGTTTCCAAACACGCGCGCTTCTCCTTTCGGCGGCCTCGTCAGACCTTGTCGGGTCAACGGCTCAGCCGTCAGCAGTGGTTCAAAAGGCCGCCGTGGCCCAGCTCGACGATGTCGGCCCGGGTCAAGCGTTCACCCGTCAACACCCGGGGCACAAGATAGTCAAAAGCCGTCTTCTCTTTAAACATGACACAGCCGGGAAGCCCCATCACCGGAAGGTCTCCCAGATAGCCCACCAAGTACATGTTGCCCGGCAGCATGGGAATGCCGTAAGAGACGATCTCTACACCCGCTGCTTTGATCGCACCGGGAGTCTGGTCGTCCGGGTCCACCGACATGCCGCCGGTGGCGACGATCATCTCCGCGCCGCTTTGAGCAAAGGAGAGGATTTTGTCGACGATAACCGACCGGTCGTCGGGGGCATACTCCACGCCAACGATCTCGCAGCCCAGCGCGGCAAACTTCTCCCGGAGTACTGGGCCGAAACCGTCTTGGATGCGCCCGTAGTACACTTCGTTTCCGGTGATCACCACCCCCACCCGCTTGAGGCGGAACGGCGTCACCGCGAGAATGCCCCCCGCTTGGGCCATGACCTTTTCGGCGGCCGCCACCTTCTCTTCCTCGATAAAAAGGGGGATCACCCGGGCTGCGGCGATCTGTTCCCCACGGTGCAAGACGGGTTCGTGGTTCCTTCTGGTGACGAGCGTCACCTGCTCGACGCTGTTGACCTGCCTCAAGGCCTCCACGTCGACGCGCAAGACTCCCGGGTGGACCGCTTTGAGTTCGACCTTTCCCTCGCTGGGATCGTCCCACTCGATCCCGGCTTTCGCGGCTGCGGCCGCTATGCGGAGCGCCGCGTCGTCCTCGTGCAGCATGCCAGGTTGGGGCTCCCAGACGTACACATGGTCCTTTCCCAGCTTGAGAAGCTCCTCGATATCTTCCTCCCGCACGACGTGTCCTTTCTTAAACGCTGCCTCTTGCACCTTGCCGGGGATGATGCGCGTGATGTCGTGGCAGAGGACGCTTCCCACAGCCTGTTGGACTGGAACCTTCCGCACTCGGGCCCCTCCTTCCTAGTGGTCGACGGGCTGCCCCCGGATCAGCGCGACCGCATGCTCGAGCTCGGAGTAAATCGCCTCCAGGCTCTCCTGGACGCCGCGCACACTCCCTGGGAGATTGACGATCAATGTCCGCTTTCGCACGCCGGCGACGGCCCGCGAAAACATCGCCCTGGGCGACTTGGCCAGCCCATGGTAACGCATAGCTTCGGGAATGCCGGGAACTTCCTTCTCCAAGATGGCGCGGGTCGCTTCGGGGGTCACGTCGCGAGGAGCAACGCCCGTCCCGCCAGTCGTGAGGACCAAGTCCACGTCGAGCTCGTCCACCATCTCGAAAAGGGCGGCTTTAATCGCCTCCATCTCGTCGGGCACGACGCGATGCGACACGACGACGTGCCCTGCGTGTTGGACGACCTCGCAAATCGCTCGTCCGCTCTCGTCTTCCCGGTGACCGTAAAACACACCGTCGCTGACGGTGACGACGCCCACCCTCAAGCTGGTGCTCCTCCTTGCGTGGGTGACGATCCCATCATACCACAACGGGGGCCGGCGGGTCGAAGCGTTGTCAGGGAGACACCAATGCCTCGGTCGTCCACCGAGGCAAAGTGCCGGGCAAAGAGGTTAAAAGGTGCGGGTCAGCACGCCGTCGGCGATCTGATGAAGGAGCGTCCGGGTCTCGTTGTCCGGGAGCTCCTTCAGCGCCGCTTTCGCTTGATCCACAAAGCTTTGCGCGACCTGGAAAGCGTAGTCGACGGCCCCGTTTTCGCGCACCAGCTTGAGGACGCGATCGATGTCGGCCGGCGTCATATCGGCACCTTTGGCCACGAGGCTTGCCGCTTCGCCCTGGTATCCCTGGCTGCGGAGCAAATGGAGGATCGGCAGCGTCAAAACCCCGGAGCGAAGATCGTTGCCGACGGGCTTGCCCACCACTTCCGCATCGGCGCTCACGTCGAGGAGGTCATCGACGACTTGGAAGGCCATGCCAAGGTGTCTGCCGTACGCCCACATCGCGCCGGCCTGCTCGGGCTCTGCGCCGCCCATGAGGGCACCTGCTTGGCAGCAGGCGGCAAAAAAGAGCGCGGTCTTTTTCTCGATGCGGTCGAAGTAATCGTCATCATCCTGGTACATGTCGTGCAGGCTGGCATGCTGGGCGATTTCGCCTTCGCACATGCGGTAGATCATGTCGGACATGATCCGCACGACTTCGCTGCTCGTCTCGTCGACCAGGATCACGAGGGCCTTGGCCAGCAGCGCGTCGCCGGCCAGGACGCTGACATGGTTTCCCCAGATCTGGTTGACGGTCTTCCTTCCCCGCCGGGTTTCGGCCCGGTCGATCACATCGTCGTGCACCAGCGTTGCCATGTGGATCATCTCCGACGCGATACCGACGGGCACCGCAGGCCTAGGATCTTTGCTGAAATATTGCGCCGAAAGCAAGGAGAGCATCGGGCGCACCCGTTTGCCACCGCTTTCTGCCAGGTGCAACATCACTTCGCGGGTCTGGGGCGACGCATCTTGAAGAGCGTCTCGAAGGCCTGCTTCGACTTGGAGCATGGCCTCTCCCACATGGGCGAAGACTTCTTCTGCAAGCTTCAATCTCATCTGCCCCTTTACCGGGTGCCTTCCCCACGGTCAGTCATCGAGATAGTATGCCAATCGTTGCAGCTCGAGGCTGAGGTCAGCGCTGGCCACGTGCACCCCTTCGGGTACGACGAGCTTTGTCGGCGCGAAGTTGAGGATGGCCCGGATACCTGCTTGGACCACTGCGTCGACGACCACTTGGGCTTGGTCCGCCGGCACCGTGACGATCGCCATCTGCACGCCCAGCTCTTTGACAACTTGGGCCAGCTCCGAAACGGGCCGGATCGCGATCCCTTCGATTGTCTTGCCAAATTTGCTGGGATCGTTATCGAAAAGAGCGACGATCTCTATATTAAAACTTCGGTCTTGTTCGGTCCGATTTTTATTATAACGCGTCAAGGCTTGTCCGAGGCTGCCGACCCCGACGAGGGCGACGCGAATCTTTTCATCGAGGTTGAGGATGCGCCGGAGTTCGTCTCTTAAATACGAGACTTCGTAGCCCACACCTTGCTTGCCGAATTCACCAAACCAGGCCAGGTCTTTCCTCACCAGCGCAGGGCTCACCCCTGCCCGCTCTCCCAGCTCTTGTGACGACATGAGCTTGCGATCCTCATCGCGGCTTACTTCCTCGAGAACCCGCAAGTACAGGGGGAGGCGGCGCACGACGGCGTCGGAGATCTTTTTCCAGCGCATCGATCTACCTCCGGCCTCGGTTTGTGAACACTTTCATTATAGCGGCTGGCCTACAGGAGCGCAATTCTGCCGGGGTTTCCTACTTATGATAAGGCTCGTTGCGGATGATGGTGAGCGCCCGGTAGAGCTGTTCGAGTAAGACGACGCGCGCTAACTGGTGGGGAAGAGTCATGGCCGAAAGAGAGAGCGTAAAGTCGGCTTCCCGTTTGAGGTTTTCATCGAGGCCCAGCGACCCCCCGATCACAAAGGCCACCTGGGAGCGCCCCTCCGCGGCGTGGCTGTGGATCCACTCGGCGAGCTCCACGGATGAAATCGACGTCCCATGGGCGTCGAGGGCGACGACGAGCTCGCGGCCGGTAAGCTCTCGCCGGATCGCTGTGGCTTCCCGTTGGAGGATCTGGCTGATCTCACCGGGTGTGGGGCTTCCTGAGTACTTCACCTCGCTGAGCTCCCGCACGACGAGGCGCGCGTAGCGATCGATCCGCTTTTCATACTCTCGCGAAAGCTCCCGGTAAGGGCCTTTCGCCTTGCCAATGCATATTAGCTTAAGCTGCACCCATCACCCTCCGCCCACCAGCGTCAGAGCTCAGCCGTGAGGGTCATCCTCCTCCCTTTACGCAGGACCACCAACGAGAGCGAAGCGCCCGGCCCCACCTCCCACACCCGCTGGAGCAACTCTTCGACACTCTCAATTCGCCGGCCTCCCGCCCGCACGATGACGTCGGCCGGCTCAAGGCCAGCGGCTTGGGCGGGTGAACCGGGGTGGACTTCACGGACAAACACACCTCGTTGGGCGCCGATTGGGATCCCCGTGGCCTCATAAACCGCCCGGGCGATCTCGGGGGTGAGCGTTCCCGCTAAAATGCCCAGCCGGGCCGGCGGACGGCCGCGCCGGATGATCTGGCCGGCAACGCTCAAAGCATCGTCGATGGGGATCGCAAACCCGAGCCCTTGGGCCTGTAGGCCATGGCTTGCCCGGAGCACCGCCGTGTTGATGCCGATCACCCGCCCTTCCCGGTCGACAAGGGGACCGCCGGAGTTTCCAGGATTGATGGCCGCGTCGGTTTGGATCAAATTGGTCAGCGCGACTCCCCTTTCAGGATCGACGACCAGCTCGCGGCCCAGCGCGCTAATGATGCCGGTGGTAACCGAGTAGTCGAGGCCAAAGGGATTGCCGATCGCGATTACCAGTTGCCCGACTTTGAGCTCTTTCCCTTGCGCGAGCTCGGCCTGAGGGAGATCGTCCCCTTCGATGTGAATCACCGCCAGATCGGCGTCGGGATACGAGCCTACGAGTCTCCCCCGAAATTGCCGTCCATCGGGCAGTGCGACGTGGATCGTATCCGCCCCTTCGACTACGTGATGGTTGGTGAGGATATAGCCGCGGGAATCGACGATGACGCCCGATCCTAACCCCTGTTGAGTCGTGGGCACCCGTCCAAAGAGGCTGTCGAGATGTCCCTGTTGGGTGACCGAGATCTTGACGATGCTCGCGCCGACCCGCTCCACTGCCCGGATCACAGCCTCTTCGTCGTCGAGGATGCGTTGTTGGGAGTTTAGGCCCGCTCCGTGTGTCCCTTCGCTCCCCTCCGAGCGCCCCGCAATTTGGGCCCCCATAGGAAGACCGAGGGCCACGCCCAGCACGAGGGCGAGGCCCAACAGCAATGCCACGACCTTGTCGCTCTTTTTTCCGCCCTGCTCCACCGCGGCGCCTCCCCGGTGCTCATTTCGGCACATCGGCCGTCGGATCTAGTGTTGCCCGGGAGAAGCGCCGCATACGAACGCGCGGCATGGCGGACGCGCCTCGGTTTACCAGCCTCGGCCAGCCAACCGCTCCTCTTGCGCCATCTGGGCGACGTGGATCCCCCGCATCGCTTCCCCGATGCCACGGGAGACGCGCGCGAGCACGTCGGGATCGTTGTAGTGACGGACCGCCTCGACGATCGCTTTGGCCCGGGCGACGGGGTTGTCCGACTTAAAGATGCCCGAGCCCACAAAGACGCCTTCGGCTCCCAGCTGCATCATCAACGCTGCGTCCGCGGGCGTCGCGACGCCCCCGGCCGCAAAGTTGACCACCGGAAGCCTCCCAGTGCGGTGGACTTGGACGACGAGCTCATAGGGAGCGCCCATCTCCTTGGCGATGGTCATCAGCTCCTCAAAGGACGCGCTCTGTACCCTGCGGATGTCCTCCTGCACTTGGCGCAAGTGGCGGACCGCTTCGACGATGTCGCCCGTGCCCGCCTCGCCCTTGGTGCGGATCATCGCCGCGCCCTCGCCAATTCTCCGCAAGGCTTCTCCCAGGTTGCGGGCGCCGCAGACAAAGGGAGTCTTGAACTTGTGCTTGTCGATGTGGTAGCGCTCGTCGGCCGGGGTGAGCACCTCGCTCTCGTCGATGAAGTCGACGCCGAGCGCCTCGAGGATCTGCGCCTCCACAAAGTGACCGATGCGCGCTTTGGCCATCACGGGGATGCTCACCGCTTCTTTGATGGTGAGGATCACCTCGGGGTCCGCCATGCGGGCGACACCGCCGGCGGCCCGGATATCCGCGGGCACCCGTTCGAGGGCCATCACCGCCACAGCTCCAGCGTCCTCGGC
>PKEU01000120.1 GCA_002919195.1 bacterium | reverse complement strand
CCGGCCCCCGCGGGGCGGGCCCAAGTGCCCCCGCCGCCGGCGCATCTGACCAAAAGGGGCGGTGTCCGGGTTGCAGAGAGTGCTCAAGCGAATCGACCTGCCGTATTGGCTGCTGCTCCCCAGCATCCTCTTTATGCTGGTCTTTTTCGTCATGCCGTTAGTCCAGGTGTTTCTCTTGTCCATCCGGGCCGAGGACGGCTCGTTGACCCTCGTCCACTTTCAAAGGATGATCAACGACGTCTACTTCGCGCGCGCCTTGAAAAACACCTTTTGGCTCACGGTCATCGTGGTGCCGGCGCAACTCGTCCTCGCCATGACGATGGCCCTCATCATCAACCGCAAGCTCCGGGGTTCGATGCTTTACCTGGCGATCTATGCCATTCCAATGAGCATCTCCGACCTCGCGTCGGGCCTCATTTGGCTTTCCATCTTTACCGAGCGGGGCTACCTCAACGCAGCGCTGCTTGGCGCAGGGCTCATCGACCGGGCGGTGATCTACCTCAGCCACCAGTCGCCCCAATGGCTCCTTACGGCGCTCGTGATCTCCGAAATCTGGCGGGCGACGCCGCTCGTGATGCTGATCCTGCTCGCGGGCTTGCAAATGATCGCGAAAGACTACCTGGAAGCCGCCGATACCTTTGGCGCCACCCCCTGGCAGCGGTTTCGCCTGGTGATCCTCCCGCTGCTCCGGCCGAGCATCCAGACGGCCCTCGTCATCCGGACCATGCTGGCGCTGCAAGTCTTTAGCCCGGTCGTGGTGCTCACGGGCCGCCTCTATCCCGTCTTGGCGTCGGAGTCGTACTTCTGGTACGAGTTGATCCGCAACGAACGGGTGGCTTCGGCCTACGCGCTCACGCTGACCTTGCTCTCGATTGTCATCACCTGGGGGTACCTCGTCTTTTTGCGCTCGAAAGAGGAACAGATTGGGGTGGTTTAAATGCCGCTTTGGCTCCGGCGGACGGCGCACTACCTGCTCGCGACCTTGCTGGCGCTTTGGACGTTGATCCCCATCGTCTTGATCGGCCTTGCCGCATTGACGCCGCGATCCGACTTTTTCACCTGGCCGAGGACGATCATCCCGTCCCAGTTTTCACTGGAGAGCCTCCGGTTTTTCGTCAACTCCTTTGGCGTGCTTCGTTCAACCGGCAACAGCCTCCTTGTGGCGCTGGCCACAGTGGTCCTTTCGCTCCTCTTGGGAGCGCCCGCAGGTTACGCGCTCACCCGCTTTCGCTTTCGCGGCCGGGAAGCGTTTCAAACCGGGATCTTGATCACGCGCATGTTTCCCACCAGCATCCTGGCGGTGCCCCTCGCCGTCACGTTCATCCGCTGGCGTCTCTATGACACACTGCTCGGCGTCACCTTGATGCACGTGACGCTCGCCCTTCCCTTTGTGGTGATGATCACGGCGGGGGTGTTTACCCGGGTGCCCAAGGACTTGGAGGAGGCAGCTCAGACGCTGGGCTGCAGCAGGTTCGGCGCCTTTTTCCGGGTCAGCCTCCCCCTCATCTTGCCGGGGCTCGCGGCGTCGGGCATTCTCACCTTTGTCATGTCGTGGAACGAGGTGTTCGCTGCCACCATCTTGACCGTCAACAACCGGACGCTGCCGGCGCAGATTATGGGAACGCTGGGCGCCTCGCCCCTTTACTTCAAGTTTGCCGGCGGCTTTTTTATGATTTTGCCCGCGATCTTGTTTATCGTGGCGATCCGGAGGTACCTGATCAACCTGTGGGGCGTCTCCATCAATAAATAAAGCGCGGCAGATGCCAGCAAACACAGCCGAGTCAGAGCCAGATGGACGCGGGAATGGCCTTTCAACCTTTTGCGATCAGACACGTGCCGTGACGAAAGGAGAGCGACCGTGAGGGACGTTCGTCTCGAAGGCATCGTCAAACAGTTTGGGAAAGTCCGTGCGGTCGACGGCATCGACCTGCACATTCGGGAAAACGAGTTTCTCGTCTTTCTCGGGCCGAGCGGCTGCGGGAAGACGACGACGCTTCGTTGCATCGCGGGGCTTGAGACCCTGGACGAGGGGCGGATCTTGATCGGTGGCCGCGATGTCACGCACCTTCCCCCGGGAAAGCGCGGCATCGGGATGGTGTTTCAAAGCTACGCGCTGTTTCCCCACATGACCGTAGCGGCCAACATCGGCTTCGGCCTCCGGGTGAAAGGGGTCGACCGCACCGAAATTGACCGCCGGGTGCGCCGCGCGGCCGAGCTCCTCCAGTTGGGAAACCTCCTCGATCGCTATCCCAGCCAGCTGTCTGGGGGACAAAGGCAGCGGGTCGCGGTGGCGCGCGCGGTGGTCGTCGAGCCCCAAGTCCTCTTGATGGATGAGCCGCTTTCCAACCTCGACGCGCTCCTCCGCCTCTCCATGCGGGCAGAGATCAAGCGCCTCCAGCAGGAGATCCAGGCGACGACCGTCTACGTCACCCACGACCAGGTCGAAGCCTTGAGCCTCGGCGACCGGATCGCCGTGATGTCCGAGGGCAAGATCGTCCAGCTCGACGAGCCCCAGGAGGTTTACGACAACCCGGCCACGGTCTTTGTCGGCGCCTTTATCGGCAACCCGCCCATGAACTTCCTCACGGGGCGTGTACGCCAGGACGCAGGCCGCCTTTTCCTTGAGGGCGAAGGCTATCAGGTACCCCTCTCGCCCGAGGCGGCGGCCCGGATCCAGGCCGCCCGCATCGACGAGGTGACCATCGGCATCCGGCCGGAAAACATCGCCGTCAGCCTCACCGAGCCCGAGGGTGGAGGCATCGCCGCGTCCGTCATTGTCTCGGAGCTGATCGGCGCCCAGAGGATGCTGACGCTCGCGCTGGGGCCCCACACGCTCAAGGTGACCACCTCCACGGAATTCCTGCCGCCTCCCAACGGCCAGGTGTGGCTCACCTTTGACCCGGCAAAGATCCGCCTCTTTGACGCGGCGACCCAGGCGCGCCTTGCGCAGCTGCCCAAGGCGTCGTAGCCCTTTTGACGCCGGGCGACTGCCGGGCGGCTCAGGAGACTCGACAAGAGATCTGACGAGGGATTCGTAAACCCGGCCTCATGACCCGGACTCATGGCCCGGCCTCATGACCGGGGCTCATAGGACTCAAACCGGATAGCGTACTTGATCACCTGGCCCGGGTTTTCCTGAATCAGGCGGAAGACTTCCGGGCCTTTTTCGAGAGGCACCACGGGGTCGATCAGCCCGTCGGCTTGCAGCTTGCCCTGGCGCATCAGGCTCACGATCGCGTCGTAGGCCCGCTTTTCTGTCCAGCGCGGGTAGTCGCGGGGCGGATGACCCCAACCGCACCCGTGGGGCACGACCATCGTCAAGCGGTTGTGATGCCATTCCCTGCCGAGCCAGAGCCCCTTGGCTTCGCCTTGGTAAAAGCCGGCGGAACAGACGGTCCCGCCAACGCGGGTGCTCCGGATCGCGGTTTCCAGCGCCTCCGTCCGCCCCGCAACTTCAATCGCGACGTCCACTCCCGGCCCGCCAGTCAGCTTGTGAATCTCAAGGGCAGGATCGCCCTGACGGGGATCGAGCACGTAGTTCGCCCCGTGCCGTTGGGCCCAATCTCTTCGCTTTTCCAAGGGATCCACCGCAATGACGAGCTCGGCACCGCATTGGTGTGCCATTTGCACCGCGAGGAGACCGATGGCCCCCAGTCCGATGACAGCTACCGTATCGCCGTAGCGCACATTGGCCTCTCTCACGGCGTGAAAGGCCACATACGCCGGTTCGATGCAGAGGGCTTCCAGGGGATCGAGATCGCTCAGTTCCCACAGGTCGTCCGCTTTGCAGATGTTGGTCTCCCGGGTGTCCATCCGGCCAAAGACCCGGTCGCCTTCTTTCCACCGGGTAACGCCCGAACCCACTTGGATAACGGTGCCGACGCCGGTGGTGCCTAAGTTTTGTGGCTCACCACCGGCAGGCCCACCGGCGTCATCGGCGTCGAGAAAAATGCGCATCGCGGGGTCAAACCGCTTGCCTTCGAAATTGACGTTTTCAAACAAAGCGAGCGTGGTCCCGTGCTTTCCCGAGGCATACTCCGTCTTGACCAGGACTTCATCTTCCTGCAGCTCGCGATCTTGATACTCGAGAACTTCCACTTTGCCTGGCCGCTTCCAAGCCAGTCTGCGGGGCATTTCCAGTGCCTCCCATCGTCAGGAGATCAGAGGATCCGCTGCGAACGGAGAAACCGGGGCCTCGCACGGCCCCGGCTTTGTCCCACGTAGGGCGATCTACGATTTGCCCAATCACTCATCATGCGCTAATCTCGCAATGCAGCGTCGATGCGTCTTGCCGCCTCTTCCAAAGCGGACGTTACGGCCATCGTGCCATTCATAATGGCTTGAAAGGCCTCACCGAGAAAATCACCCACATCTTCTTGCCAAGTGGCCAGCAAACCCCCGGGCAAAAGTTTGCTGTATTCCAGGGCGTGGTAAAAGGCTCGCTTCGTCGGGATGGACGTGTAACCTAGCTCATCGGCCACTGCCGGAACTGCCGGCAAAGCCCATCCCGTTTCCGCCATGATGCGATGGCCAACTTCGCCCGTGATAAACTTGAGCACTTTCCACGCCTCTTCTTTGTGAGGCGTATACGCCGAGATAGCCCAACCGGCCGACGCATGAACGCTCGCTGGCTGCTTCATTTGCGGGTTCATCACAGTCGCGAATGACTTGCCGGCACTCTCAAAGGTGGACATGGACCACGGGCCGGTTGTCATCATCGCCAAATTGTCGTTTAAGAAAGCTTGGGTGGTCCCGCCAAACTGCTCGACGCTTTGAGGCGTCGCTGCATAGCCCGATTCAACGAGCGACATCAGTGCCTCGATGCTGCCGATCGTCTCTGGCGAGTTGACATACCCGGAAGCTCGATCTTTCTCGGGGTTCAAGAAGCCGCCGCCATTGGAGTAAATAAAGGGGTACGTAGCCCAGACGTCAAGCAGGTTGACGTAATAACCATACTGGTCGGGAACTCCATCTCCGTTACGATCGCGAGTTAAACGCTGAGCCGCGGTAACGAAATCCGACCAGTTCCAAAGAGGATCGGGGTCCGGCAGGCCCGTTTCGGCGAAAAGCTCAGAGTTGTAGTAGGTCGCCGCGCTCGCCATGTCTTTGGGCAATGAGTAGTACTTCCCGTCCAGCTCGTGCGCCGACAAGATGGCGGGATAGAAGATCAGTGTTGGGTCGTATCCGTCGCGTTCCATGTACTCGTTGAGAGGCTCGACGAAACCCGCTTCGACGAAGGGGATAAACTGCCAGTCCCGGCTCATCATGAAGATGTCTGGTGCGTTGCCCGTGGTGAACTGCAAAACCATTCGATCGTTATACGACGAAAATGACTCGACTTCGATTCGAATATCGGGATTGAGCTTCTCAAACTCCTGAAAAACCATCTTGATGATCTCTAAGCCTTGACCGCCATCCCACGTTGCCGCCCGAAGCGTCACCTGCTGAGCCAGACAACTGCCAGTCAAAACGAGCGTCATCACGAGGGAGAAGATTGCAGCCGCTATCTTGCGACGAAACCGCACCAGCGATCCTCCTCACCTGTCCTTGTCTGCCAGTGATCGATGACCGTGACTCCGTCGCGACGACTTACACGAGTTGAGGACTGCACGAACGCTTTAAATTCACAGCTGTCTCTACACCCCCCTTCGGTATGCTATAAAGTTTCTACTCAACCGTTTACTTTCATCCTTCATACGACTAACTCTACTCCGTCTTTTTAAACAATTCCTGAGCTAGGGGCCCAATCGGGGCTGAGACCCCCTCTTCAAATGGAAACGCCCCCAACATGGCATTGTCCGTCATGCTGGGAGCGTTGTTTCCGCAAGGGCTTGGGCTTACGGCCTTTGAAACCGCTTGCCTCGAGCCCCGGTCGCGCTCAATCAACCGGATGTGGCTTAATTCCGCTCAACTGGTCAATCCTTGTGGCCGTAGTGCTTTTCGATGCTCTCCACGGCGTCGCCGTCGATCTCATAGATCGCGGTCGGCGTCTTGAGGGTGATCACCCGCTTTTCGAAATCGAAAGTGGTGTCACCAAGGTGAATCTCATAGCGCTCACCGTTAGCCGTCGCGATCATCAGTTCGCCCCAGGCTTCCAGCTCCTGCTTCACGATCTCCATCTTCATATGCCAGGTACCTCCTTGTCGGATGTGTCTCGCGGATGGCAGCAGCTACCAACTCTAGCTTAACACAAATCGCGAGATGACCCGAGGGGCGTCCCTCCTCACTTGGTTGGGACGGATATCCCATCCTGGACTGGCCCGCTGTGACAGGGTGGCCAGGCGATCACTCCACGTTGATCCGCAAGGAGCTTTCGTGTTTGTGAAGCACGCCCCAGACGGCGCCGAGAATCGCCGCCTGCTCGTACAGGGTCGAAAGGACGACGCGAGGCGGATAAGGCGCCACCCGGGCCACGGTTTCGGCGATCGGCGCGCGGAGGAGCTCTCCGGCCCGGGCCACACCGCCGGTGATCACGATCACCTCGGGATCGAGGAGTGCCGCTGCGTTTCCCAAGGCGACGCCCAAGACGTCCGTCGTCTCCCGCACGACCTCCAGCGCCGCGGGGTCCCCTTGAGCCGCCGCCGCAAAGACGTCGGTGGCCGCAAGGGCCCCCGGCGTGGGCTGCGCCGCGATCCTTTTGGCAAGCAGCGATTCTGGCTGAGCCTGGGCCGCCGCGAGGGCGCGCCGCTCAATTCCGGGACCCGCCGCGATGTTTTCCAGGTAGCCGTACTGATCGGCATCCCTTTGAAGCTGGGCGGCGCTTTCCAAGATCCAATAGCCCATCTCCCCCGCGGCGCCGTGCGCTCCCCGGTACAGCTGGCCGCCGGCGAGGATCCCGACGCCGATCCCTGTGCCGATCGCGACGCAGAGCGCGTCTTCGACGCCTTGGAGCTGGCCTTTCCAGTGCTCTCCCAACACGATGGCGTTGACGTCGTTGTCGACCCAGACGGGAAGATCGAGGCGCTTGCCGAGGCCTTTTTCGATCTCTCGCTCTTCATCGGAAAGCTTGAGGCCCGGAGCTTCGAAAATGACGCCGTTTCGCACGATGCCCGGCACGCCCACCCCCACCCCGACGAGCTCGCGGAGGCCCACTCCAGCCTCGTGCGCGGCGCGCTGAATCTCCGCAGCGAGGGCGTCGATCAAGTTGCCGCTTGCCGAAAGCTGGGCTGTCGGCACCCTGCGCTCCCAGAGCATCCGCCCCGAAAGATCGGTCAGGCCGATGACGGTTTTGGTCGCGCCCATGTCGACGCCGGCCACTTTCCCGTAGGCGTCGTTGTACCCGATCAGGGTGCGCCTGCGCCCGCCCGAGGAGCTGGCTTTGCCCACTTCGACGACCCGGTTTTCCGCGAGCAGCGCCTGGATAAGCCTTGACACCACCGGCAGGCTGATGCCGGCGCGCCGGGCGATCTCGGTGCGGGAAAGCGGCCCCTCCCGCCGCAAGAGCTCAAGCACCACCGAGCGATTGAGGTTTTTCACCAGCTGGCTCATGCGAGCGCCCGAATGGGTGGATGGTGCCTTTCCAGAGACATCGACGCGACGCCCTTTGTCCATTTGCAATGCTCCCATAATCGTCTCGATACTGAATTTTTCAGAGGAATCTGGACTCGATTGCCGAATAATGCTCGCACGTTACTTTCTATACGAAAAAAAGTCAATCTCCTGCCTTGCATCACCCTGCGACATCTCATTTTTGGGGAGGGCACGCCGATGCTCAACTGGAGAGTCTTGCGTCTCTGGCTTGCAGGATGGCTGATCGTCCTCCTGGCGGGCGCTTTTTCCCCCGCAATCGGGGCTGCCGAGCCGGGAGTGCTGGAGATCTGGGACGTGTACTACAGCCCCAACCGAAACCCCGTCGTTGAAGCCGCGATCGAGCAATTGAAGGAGCGCTATCCCGGCTGGGAGGTCCGGCGCACTTCACGACCGCTCGAGGACATGCGCACCGCTGTCATGGCCGCTCTCGCCGCCGGCGCGGGACCCGACATCATGCTGGTCAACAACGGCGAAAACATGATGGGCCCTATGGTCCGGGCCGGGCACCTCGTGGGCCTCGACGTCTACGCTGAAAAGTACGGGTGGACGGAAAGGCTTTTCTCCCCAAGCCTTTGGAACCGGGCCCGCTACTCGGAGGACGGCACGCAGTTTGGCGAAGGGGTCATCTGGGGCGTCGGCGTCGACGCAGAGATCGTCGGCGTCTATTACAACATGGACATCCTCAACGCTCTGGGCCTTGGGATCCCCGAGAGCCTCGCCGAGCTCCAAGAGGTGATGGAGGCGGTCAAGCAGGCCGGATACGCGCCGGTAGCGCTGGGACTCCTCGATGACTGGCAGTTCTTCCACCTTTATGGCGCGGTGCAGCATGCGACGCTCGCTCATCAGATGGGCGCCGACGCCGCGCAAGAGTATCTCGACGACATCGTGATCCGGGGTTCCCGGGACCGCACGTGGCTTGAGCCGGGCAACGTCGAAGCCGCCCGGATCGTCCAAGAGTGGGCGCAAAAGGGGTATTTCGTCGACGGCTACACCGCCCTCGGCGGCGATGATGCCCTCGCGGTCTTCGAGGCCGGCGTTGCGGCCATCTTTATTCAGGGAAGCTGGTACTCATCCAGCATCGCCGGGGTCGATTTTGATGTGGCCTTTCGCCCGTTCCCGCCCGTGGAGCGAGGCGGAGAGCTGCCGCCGCAAATCGGCGGCATGGCGACGCCCCTTGGCATCAACGCCCGCTCGGCGCATCCCGACGTGGCAGCGGAGTTTCTCGATATCTTGATCAACTCCGACACCACTGTCTCCCTGCAGCTGGGAATGGACGTCGTGCCCGCGAGAGTCCCGGCCCCCGTGGAGCTGGTGCCCGAGGGGACCGTCTACCACGACATCTTGGTGGCTTGGAACGAGGCTAACCAGGTCAACCGGGTCGGGCACTTCCTCGACTGGACGACGCCCACCATGTGGGACACGATGGCCGAGGCGGGGCGCGAGCTCGTCCTCGGCAGCATCACGCCCGAGGAGTTTGTCCAGAAAATCGAGGACGACTACCGGAGCCACGCTGGGCAATGAGCGCGACAGGCCGTAAGCATTCCTTTCGGCCAGCGGACGTCAAGACTTTTCCAGAGCGGATGAGAGCGAGCCGATGAGCAGGCACTGGTCGCGAGGGATCCTGCCATACCTCTATATCGCGCCGACGGTGGTTTCGACGCTGGTGTTTGTGATCTACCCCTTTCTGGCCAACTTCTACTACAGCGTCGTCCAGTGGGACGGCTTTGGCCCCAAGCGATTTGTCGGCCTCGCCAACTTCGCAGAACTTTCCCGGGACCCGAGGTTTTGGGCGGCCCTCGCGACCAACCTCATCTACTTTGTGTACATCGTCGTGATTCCGATCGTCTTGGGCCTTTTGATCGCCTCGGTCATCGGGCGGGCGAAAGTGCGGGGGCTCAGGGCATATCAAACCATCTACTTTATCCCGCAAGTCGTGGCCCCGATCGCGCTGGGCGTCATCTTTCGCTGGGTGTACGCCCCCCTCTTTGGCATCGTCAACGGGCTCCTGCAAGCCGTGGGCTTGCGGCACCTCGCGCGTCCGTGGCTCGGCGCGCCGGAGACCGCCACCACTGCGGTGGGGATCATCGGCACGTGGGCCTGGTTTGGCTTTTGCGTCATTCTCTTTGTCGCTGGGATCCAAAAGATTGACGAGCACCTGTACGAGGCAGCCAAGATCGACGGGGCCGGAGCGGTGCGGCAGTTTTGGCACATCACCCTGCCCGACCTGCGGTTTGAAGTGGTAGTGGCGCTCATCATGGCGACGGTCCAATCGCTGGGCGGTTACATTTTCTCCGTCGTGCGGGTGACGACCAACGGCGCCTACGGCACCCGGCCCGTCGGCCTCTACGCTTACCAGCTGGCCTTTGTCGAGGGGCGGGTCGGTTACGCTTCGGCGGTCATGCTGGTCCTCACGGCGCTCATCATGGGCATCGCCGCCCTCGGCAGGATGCTGGGCGAAGGGAGGGAAGCGGCGCCATGAGGGCTGCGTCTTCGCCGGGGCCCGGCACGCGCCCCGCGGTTAAAACACCGCCCGCGCGCTCCGCCGGCGCGGCCCGCTCGAAGGGAACCCTCCGGGCGATGCGCGCCGCCCGCGCGCTGGCGATCCACCTCCTGCTCGGGCTCATCGCCGCACTGGTGCTCCTCCCCTTTATCATGATGCTCCTCGGCACCTTCCGGGAGCACGTCGACATCATCCGCCGGGGGCCCCTGGCGCTGCCCGCGAGCCTCGGCTTTGCCAATTACCGCACGGTCCTTTTCGACCACCACTTCCTGCGCTACTACGCCAACAGCTTTTGGCTCACCGCGCCGCCGGTCGCCCTCTCCCTCGTCTTTGCCATCATGTCGGCCTTTGCGTTTAGTGTCATGCAGTTTCCGGGGAAAAACCTCCTGCTCTTGGGCGTCGTGGGCCTAGGCGTGATGGTCGCGTCGGAGTTTATCATGATCCCGCTCTTTCAGCTGGCCAACTCCTTGGGGCTCGTCAACACCTTTACGGGCGTCAACATGCCCAACCTGGCGATGAGCGCCTGCTTCTCGACGCTGGTGATCCGGTCCTTTTTCATGGGACTGCCGCGCGAGCTTCTCGACTCGGCGCTGGTGGACGGCGCCGGCAGCTGGCAGGCACTGTGGCAGGTGTACGTCCCCATCGCCCGGCCGGCCATCGTCACCTGCGGCGCGCTGACCACCGTCTGGACGTGGAACACCTACATCATCCCGCTCGTCCTTCTCCACGACCCGGCCAAGGCTCCCCTTCCCCTCGCGCTCGCCCTTTTCCAAGGCCAATACGTCGCCAACGTGCCGCTGATCATGACTGGCGCGACGCTCACGGCGCTGCCCATGATCCTGGTATACCTGGTCTTTCAACCCCGCATCGCCTGGGGCCTGACACAGGGGGCGATCAAGTGACGGTCCGGGAGAGTTGAAGGCTCGGGCCAGTGACGGTTGGGTTGCATGTTCACGGGACGGTCTGGCGGTCCAAAGACTGCGGATGCGGGAGGCAGTATGGCAAGGAGGGCGGCGGTACGGCGAAGAGTGCGGAGAAAGGTCCCATGCGCGATGCGGGAAGCGTCGCGGGGAGCACGGCAAGGGGGAATGTGAGGATGAAGAATCTCAAAGTCGTCGTCATCGGGGTGGGAAGCGCCTCTTTCGGCCGGGGGATCCTCGCGGACCTCCTGGCCTCACCCGAGCTGCGGGAGTTTGACCTCGAAATTCACCTCGTCGACATCGCCGAGGAAGCGCTGCGGCGCATGACCCGCTTCGCCCACCGGTTGAAAGAGCATTTTGCCTCCCCGGCCTCCATCCACGCCACCACGGACCGGCGAGAAGCCCTGCCCCATGCCGATTACGTCATCGCCGCGGTGGCCCGGGACCGGTGGCTCATGTGGGAAAAGGACTTTTACATCCCGCTCACCTTTGGCTTCCGCCACGTCTACGGGGAAAACGGCGGGCCCGGGGCCGCATTTCACACGCTCCGGAGCCTCCACTTGATGATCCCCATCTGCAGGGACATGGAGGAACTTTGCCCCGACGCCCTCCTCCTCAACTTCACCAATCCCGAAAGCCGGGTGTGCCTGGCCGTCCGCAAGCTGACCCGCATCCGGGCGGTGGGCCTTTGCCACGGACCGGTAAGCACGCGACGGGCCGTGGCCCGTATCCTCGGCCGGCCCGAGAGCGAGGTCGACGTGAGGATCGGCGGGATCAACCACTTTCACTGGGTGCTGGGAGTGAAAGACCCAGAGGGGCGCGACCTCTTGCCTGAGCTCCACCGCCGCCTTGACCAAAGCGACTGCGGGCTCGATCCTTTCACCTACTCCCTCTACCGGCTTTACGGCGCGCTCCCCTTCCCTTCGCCGAGCCACACCGCCGAATACGTCCCCTTCGCGTATCAGGCGACAGGCACCTTTCTCCACCAGTGGGGCGTGGGCCGGATCGTCCTGAGCCCGGAGACGACGGTAGACGACCGCGTCTTTGCCATGGACGGGCGGCCCGCAACGCCCAGTTACCAGCTCCTCGCCGCCGAACGGGCCCGCCGGATCGAAGCGGTCGCAGGCGGGCAAGCCCCGCTCACCGAGGAGATGACGGCCACAACGGACGAAGTGGCCGTACCGATTATCGCTGGCATCGAGCTAGACCAGCGCCGTAGAGAGATTTCCGCCAATGTGCCCAACACGGGTGGGTTGGTCTCCAACCTGCCCGAAGAGGCCATCGTCGAGGTGCCGATCGAGGTCGACGGCTCCGGAGTACGGGGCATCGAGGTGGGGCCGCTGCCCGTCGCCGTCGCCGCCCTGTGCCAGCGACAGGTTGCGATCCAGGAGCTCTTAGTCCAGGCCTACGCCGAACGTTCCCGCAAGCTGCTCCTCCAAGCCCTGACCCTGGAGCCCGTGGTCGACGACCTCAAGAAGACCGAGGAGATGATCGACGTGATGCTGCGGGCGCAGAAGGGCTACCTGCCGGAGCTGCGGTG
Source organism: bacterium (assembly GCA_002919195.1). Taxonomy (GTDB): domain Bacteria; phylum Bacillota; class Limnochordia; order DTU080; family RSA5; genus RSA7. The sequence goes on along the minus strand of PKEU01000120.1, from coordinate 21,522 downwards.
AGGAGAACGGCTCGAGGCCTCGAGAGCGGTGACAGGGACCGGACGATCCAGAGGCCAGCCAGAGGCCAGCGGCTTGAACCTACCCGAGCGGTGGTACAACGCGGCCAGTTCGACTGTGAGGCCCACGAGCCAAACGGTGACGGCAACAGGGTGATGGAAACAGAGCGCGGCGGGGGCAAAGCGCCGGTTCACGAACCGGCACAAGCACGAGGACGCTCACGGGCTTGGCCCGCGCCGCACGACTCCCGCACGACGAGCTCCGTCTTGAGCACGATCTCGCGGGGCTCTTGCACCGCCCCTTGAATGCGGGCGATCAGGAGCTCGGCGGCCTTTCGGCCCGACTCGTCGATTGGCTGGCGCACCGTGGTGAGGGAAGGCTGGAAGTAAGCCGCGGGGGCGATGTCGTCAAAGCCGACGACGGCGATGTCGCGAGGCACCGCAATGCCCCGCTCGGCAAGGCGCTTGATCGCTCCCATCGCCATGTGATCGTTGGCGGCAAAGATCGCCGTCGGCCATTGGGACGCGGGGGCGCGCAGCAGCGCGTCGACGGCGCGAAATCCGGACGCGAAGGAGAAATCTCCCCGCACGACCAGCTCTTCGCGATAGGGTATGCCCGCTTGGTCGAGCGCTGCTCGATAGCCCTTGATTCGCTCCCGCGCATCGGGCGCGTGCGACGGGCCGCTGATCAGGGCGATGCGCCGGTGCCCTCCGTCGATCAGATGGCGCACGGCCTCCGCCGCCCCGCTCGAGTTGTCGACGCGGACGCTGTCGATGCCGGAGCCGCGGATTTTCTGCAAGAGGAGGACCAGGGGCACGCCCTGCTCCTTGAGTTCCGCGACCGCCTGCGCCCGGGCTTTGCGGATCATCAAGATCATGCCGTCGACCCGGCCGTGGCGGATTTGTTCCAGCGCGGCCAGCTCCCGCTGTCGATCGGCGTGGGTGATGTAGAGCACCAGGTTAAACCCCGCGTCGAAGGTGACCCGGTCGACACCTGCGACGATGCGCCCGTAAAAGGGTTCGGAGACATCAGGAACCACGAGGCCGATGGAAAGCACCCTCCCGCGGGCCAGCGCCCGCGCCGGAAGGTTAGGCCGGTAGTTGAGCTCGCGCGCCGCCTGCAGCACCTTTTCCCGGGTCGCCTTGCTGATGCGCGGATCGCCGTTGAGCGCTCGGGAAACCGTGGAGTGCGCAACCCCCACCGCTCTCGCGATGTCTTTGATCGTAACCACGCCCCGCGCCCCCTTGAGGCTCACGTGTGCGCGGAGAGAGTTCCAGCGAACGGGTGCAAATCCTTTTCAGTCGTGCACCGTGGTGCCTCCCTCGAAGCATCTGAAATCCGCCGGACAGTCCGAGCCGGACCACCGCAACAAAAAAGCGGGAGCAGCGCACCCGCTAAAGAACCTTGTGCCGCATCCAAACGTTGGGGTCTTCGTAGACGCCGACGTCCCGTTCCCGGTCGATCAGGACAGGCTGGAGCGCGCCCGGGATAACATACTGGCCGGTTTCGGGGAGCGACATGCCCGTCCACCGCTCCCAGACAGCCACGGAGGCGGTGACGGTCACGGTGCTCGGGACGACCTGCACAAACTCGGCGCCCAGACGCCGGTGCACCCGGATCCAAGGGTCAAAGGGCAATCCGTCCTCCCGCGTCCGGGAACCGTCTCGCCTTTACTACGCCAGCATCCCTACGACGGAACCCGCTTACGCCGCTCGTAAGCGCGCCGCTGAAGCTCCCGGATGCGCCCGGCGAGCTCGGGTGCCGGCCCCTCGACGATGATCCCAGGAGCCACTTCTCCAACGGGAAGCGGGCGAACGGGAGGTTCAGGCGCCCCAAACTCCTTGAGCCATTCCATCAGCTGCCGGGAAGAGCTGGCGTAGACGATGCGGCCAATGCCAACCCAGCCGTTGGCGGCGGCGCACATGGGGCAGTGCTCGCCTGAAGTGTACATGGTACACGCAGCCCGCTCCTCAGGGCTCAGGTTGGCCGCTGCCCACCGCGCCAGGTTAAATTCCGGATGCTGAGTCGGATCACCCGTTTCGGCGATGCGGTTGCGGTCCTCGGCCAGCACCTTATTATCGGGGCCGACCAGCACTGAACCAAAAGGTTCATCCCCCGCCTCCAGCGCTTCCTCGGCCAACTCGACGCAGCGGCGGAGATGAGCGAGATCGTTCTCCGTCAGCACAGGCAGGCTCCCTCCTGTTTCCCGCTTTTCTCCAACGCTTCCTGCCTCTTCCTAAAGCCCATTCGGCTGTGCCAAAGGGAAGTCCTGCCCTGCGCCCGCTCGTGCTAGATCCGGTGCAATCTCAGCTTAATCCCCGCCCACACGCCGGTAAAGACTGCGCCGAAAAAGACCCAGCCTGAGACGGCAAGAGCCATCGTGCCCGAGAGCAGTGTCCCGACGGTGCAGCCGAGGGCGAGCATGGATCCCCACCCCATCAAGATCCCGCCGGCCAGGGCCGTGGTCGCATTGCGCCAGGTCAACCGGGTCAACTCGAAGCGCCCGCTGACGAGGGCCATCGCCAGGGAACCCACCACCAGGGCCGAGATGAGCAGGCCGTTGTTGCTGATGGTATGGATCACCCGGGTGACGCAGCCCGAGAAACTATCCAGGCCGTTGAGGCGACCTTCGAGCAGGTTCCACTCGGTCATCAGCGTGCGAGCGATGCTGCCGATTTGCGACGTGACGCCGAGCGGCGCGACCCGCAAGTACGCGACGGCGCCCAGCACGCCGACCGCCGCGCCCGTGATCCCCGGAGGCCAGCGCCGCTGAAACACTCGCTGCCAGACGCTGGCGAGGGTGACCTTTTCTCCCCCGTGGCTTTGCAGGCCGTGTTCCCGGGAGCCTTGCCGGACGTCTCTTCCAGAGTCTTGCGGATTCTCTCGAGCATCGGGTGGGGAGTCGCCTACCGTGCCGGGCCTACCATCTTCCACGCCTTGGCCTTTCCCCGGCGGCAGATAGCGCATCAGCGCCAACGCCAGCAGCCCCAACAGCACGAGCTGCAGCGCCAGCGCGCCGCCGTATCCCAAGTAATGGGGCAGCCACAGTACGGGTGCGGTCGAAATCGAGCTGAGGTAAAACGGGCGCCAGGTCATGAAGCCGAGCCCAAAGCCGACGAGGGTTCCCAAGAGCGCGATCGGCGCCCGGCTGTATCCTTCGCCGAGCCGGTATAGATGCCCGCTGACGCAGGCTCCGGAGAGGGCCATGCCGAGGCCAAACGCGACGCCTGCCATGACCAGCACCCACGAGACGGGCCCGATGTGGGCGTCCGGGGGCAGCCGGCCGGTTGCGGGATTGGGCAAAAAGGCGCCAAAGACCACGACGTACAAGACGCTGCCCATCGCCAAGGCGCTCAAGAGGGCGTAAAACGGCCCGGAGTTTTTCCCCTCGATCAGGTCCCTAAAGATGCAAAAAAAGCAAAAGCGGCCCCGCTGCATGATGATCCCAAACGCGGCTCCAATCAAGAGCGACATAGACGCCTCCGCGCCGAGGCCGGGGACGTTGTGAAGCCACCAGGCCACTCCTGCGACGGCTGCCAGGAGGCCGGCGGACAATGCGACGATCGCCCCGTAGTTCCCGCCTACCCTCCGCCCCGACCCCACGAGGGGGTCGGAGGGCGGAGGAGTGAGAGGATGTTGGCCCTGGTAAAGCTCACGAACAGGCATGTTGGTTCACCGGGCGCCCCAGACCGTTCCGGCGAGGTTGGTGATGGGCACGCCGACCGCGTTGCCCCACTCGGTCCAGGAGCCGTCGTACTGAGCCACTTCGTAGCCGAGGATTTGCGAGAGCACAAACCACGAGTGGCTGCTCCGCTCGCCGATCCGGCAGTAGACGATGATGGGCCGGCTGCCGTCGATGCCGACGGAGGCGTAGAGCTCCCGCAGCTCCTCGACGGACTTAAACGTCCCGTCTTCGTTGACCGCGAGGTTCCACGGCACGTTGACGGCGCCCGGAATGTGCCCCGCCCGGATGGAAAGCTCCTGCACGCCTTCGGGGGCGAAGATGCGGCCCTCGTACTCGGCCGGGCTGCGGATATCGAGGATGTCGACGTCCGCGCCGGTGGTCACGACTTCCAGGACGTCCGACAGGAAGACGCGAAGGTGCGGATTGGTTTTCTCGATGGTGAAGTTGCCGGGAGGATGGCTGGGCTGGCGGACCGTAAGCTCGCGCCCTTCGGCCTCCCACTTGGCCCGGCCGCCGTCGAGGAGGCGCACGTCTTTCACCCCGTAGTAGTTAAAGACCCACGCGCCCCACGCGGCGAACCAGTTGGAGTTGTCGCCGTAAAAGACCACAGTGGTGTCGTTGTTGATCCCCGCGGCCCGGGCCAGGGCTTCAAACCGCTCGGGCGAGACGATGTCCCGGACGTAGGGTTCGACCAAATCGGTGTGCCAGACATAGTTGACCGCGCCGGGAATGTGCCCCCGTTCATAGACGCCCGGGTTGACGCTGACCTCGATGATCCTCACGTTGGGATCGTCGAGGTGCTCTGCCAACCACTGGGTGCTCACGACCTTGTCGGACACCGCGGCCGAAGCCGAGGCTGCCCCTGCGGCCAAGAGCAGCGCCACCAACAACGTACCGACTCTTCCGACTCGTCTCATTTCTCATCCTCCTCGCAAGGGTTTGCCCCCAATCCTGACATATCAGACATGTTTAGTCAAGTATTTTATGGCAGCTGTCCGCCAAATTTTTCCTTGACATGGAAACGAGGAGGATGTAAATTCGTTCACAAGACGATTTTCGCCAAACAACCGAATAGGACGCTCTCATCGAGAGTGGCGGAGGGACTGGCCCGATGAAGCCCGGCAACCACCGCCTTCGTTGGCGCAGCACTGTTTGGTAAGCCCCGGATCGAAAGCGGGGCTCGGCCTAAGCTCCAGCTCATCAGCCGAGCGGGAGCGAAAGCCGAGCAAGAGCAAGCCCCAGCGCACGGCCAATGGAGGCGGAACGGTGCCAAATCCTGCAGGGAAACCTGAGAGATGAGAGAGGCATGGGTCCGCTTGGTGCACCTCTCTCCTTTCCCAGGGGAGAGGTTTTTTGGTGCCTCCACCGCCGTGTTTTCCGCATGGGAGCGTCGCTATTCGGCGTGGAGGTGCTGCGCATGGGTTTTTCCCTCGAGACGAGGATCGCCCAGTCGGGCCTTGACAGGTCCGAACCCCGGGGGGCGATCAGCTTCCCCATCTACCTTTCGGTCACCTTTCGCCGCCCCGCCATCGGGCAAAGCTCCGGATTTGACTACGCAAGGACCAGCAATCCCACCCGCCTCACCTTGGAAGACGCCGTCGCTTCGCTCGAAGGCGGCGCCGGGGCCTGCGCTTTCTCCAGCGGCATGGCAGCCATCACGAGCCTCTTCATGCTCTTTCGCCAGGGAGATCACGTCGTGATCACCGAGGACCTGTACGGCGGCACTTACGGCCTCTTTCAGCAGATCTTAAAGCCCCTGGGCATCCGGTCGACCTTTGTCGATACCAGCGACGTCCAACAGGTGAAGGACGCCATCCGGGACGAGACGGTCGCCCTGTTGGTAGAAAGCCCCACCAACCCGCTGTTGAAAATCGCCGACCTGAGGGCCCTCGCCGGTTTGGCAAAGGAACGGGGCTTGCTGCTGGTCGTCGATAACACCATGATGACCCCCTACCTCCAGCGGCCCCTCGAGCTCGGCGCGGATGTCGTCGTCCACAGCGCAACCAAATATCTCGGCGGCCACAACGACCTTTTGGCCGGGATCGTGGTGTGTAAAGATCCCCAACTCTTTGAGCGGCTCAAGCTCCTGCACAAGGTCGTGGGCGCGACGTTGAGCCCTCACGACGCTTGGCTTCTCTTGCGAGGCATCAAGACGCTGGCCGTCCGTATGGAGCGCCACCAGGAAAACGCCTTCAAGATCGCCCGGTGGCTGAAGGACCACCCCCTCGTGACACGCGTTTATTATCCCGGCCTTCCCGAGCATCCCGGGTTTGAACTGCAGTGTAGCCAGGCCGGCGGGGCCGGCGGCATGATCGCGTTTTCCGTGACCTCACCCGAAATCGCCCACAAGGTGCTGGAAAACGTCCGCCTTTTTTCCTTTGCCGAAAGCCTCGGCGGCGTCGAGTCGCTCATCACCTACCCCAAGCTGCAGACCCACGCCCACATTCCCGCGGAGACCTTGGACCGCCTCGGGATCGACGACACCCTGCTGCGTCTTTCCGTGGGCATCGAGCACGCGGACGACCTCATCCGCGACCTCCAACAGGCGCTGGAAAAGGCGCAAGAGCAGGCCGGCGCAAGCATCAGAGCCCAGAGGGTGCCATAAGTTCGAAGGGTGGACCTGAAAGGTGGAGGATGAAAAAGTGGTTCGATCGACCAACCTGGGATTTCCCCGCATCGGCAAAAACCGGGAGCTCAAGCGGGCCGTCGAAAGCTATTGGGCGGGCGAGATCGATGAAGATAAGCTGCAGGAAGCAGCGCTCGAGCTACAGCGCCGCCACTGGGAACTGCAGCGGGAGGCCGGCATCTCGCTCATTCCTTCCAACGACTTCTCTTTGTACGACCACGTCCTGGACACGGCGGTGCTCGTCGGGGCGATTCCCGAGCGCTTCGGCTGGACCGGCGGACCCGTCCCATTAGACACCTACTTTGCCATGGCCCGGGGGCGGCACGGCGAAGACGGTGGTGTTCCCCCGCTCGAGATGACCAAGTGGTTTAACACTAACTACCACTACATCGTGCCGGAACTCAGCCCAGACCAGGAGTTTCGCCTCGTGGGCGACAAGCCGCTCCAGGCCTTTCACGAGGCGCTCAAGATCGGGATCAAGACCAAGCCAGTGCTCGTCGGGCCCGTCACGTTTTTGCGGCTTTCGAAGGTGCGTGCCGCTGGGCGAGAGGAAGCGCAGGTTCGGAAGCCGCAGGTCGGGGGGGACCAAGCCCGGGAGGCGGAGACCCGTGAAGCGGAGGTCCGGGCCGACCTGACCCGGGAGGCACAGTACCGGGGCGCCCAAGCCCGGGAGACGGAGACCCGTGGAGCGCGGGTCCGGAGCGAGCAAACCCAGGGAGCGCACAACCTTGATGGGACAAACCTCAAAGCGCGGATCCATGGCGCGGCCCAAGGACAGGCCCGTGCTCATGCGCCCGGGAGCGCGCGGCAGGGCGAGGGCCGTCTCGTGAGCGCGCCTCTGGAGCTGTTGGATCGCCTCCTCCCCGTCTACGAGGAACTCTTGCGGAGGCTCGCGGCGGCCGGAGCGGAGTGGGTGCAGCTCGACGAACCCATCCTCGCCCTCGATTTGTCCGACGATGAGCTCGCGGCGCTGACACGGACCTACCAGCGCCTGGTCGAAGCCGCGCCGGGCCTCAACATCATGCTGGCTACCTACTTTGGGCCGCTGGGCCCTAATCTCAAGACCGCGCTCTCGCTCCCCGTAGCTGCGCTGCACCTCGACCTTTCAGAAGGAACCGGCGACCTCGATCAAGCCCTGGCGCAAGGCGTGCCCGAGAGGCTTTCGCTCTCGCTGGGGGTCGTCAACGGCCGCAACGTGTGGATCACCGACCTCGACGCCGCGCTGGAGACCATCAAGAGGGCCCAACGCGCCTTGGGCTCGGAACGAGTCTGGGTCGCCCCCTCGTGCTCGCTTTTACACGTGCCCGTCGACCTGCGGCTTGAGACGAAGCTCGACCAAGAGCTCAAAACGTGGGTCGCGTTTGCCACTCAAAAGCTTTACGAAGTGGCGGCGCTCACCGCTGCGGCCAACGGCGCCGCCGACAACGTCCGCTGGCTTTTCGAAGCCAACGCACGGGCCATCGCCTCCCGGCGGACGTCGCCCCGGATCCACCGCCCTGAAGTCGCTCAACGGCTCGCGGCGGTTTCGGAAGCCGACTTGCGGCGGCCTAGCCGGTATCACGAGAGGGCTGCGAAACAGCAAGCTCGCCTCCGACTGCCGGTCCTTCCCACGACGACCATCGGGTCGCTTCCCCAGACCCAAGAGGTGCGCGAGGCCAGGGCTCAAGCGCGGGCGGGAAAGATCTCCCGAGAAGCGTACGACGCGAAGATCGAGGGGTGGATTCGCGACGCCATCCGGCGGCAAGAAGAGATCGGCCTCGACGTGCTGGTGCACGGCGAGTTTGAGCGCAACGACATGGTGGAGTACTTCGGCGAACTGCTCGCAGGGTGCGCCGTCACGTCGTCGGGGTGGGTCCAAAGTTACGGGACCCGGTGCGTCAAGCCGCCCATCATCTACGGCGACGTGTGGCGGCCGGAGCCCATGACCGTGCGCTGGGCCACGTTCGCCCAATCGCTGACTCAAAAGCCGGTGAAAGGCATGCTGACAGGACCGGTAACGATTCTCCAGTGGTCGTTTGTGCGAGACGACCAACCCCGGGAAGTGACGTGCCGGCAGATCGCCTTGGCCTTGCGCGACGAAGTGCTGGACCTGGAGGCCGCCGGCGTCCGCGTCATCCAGGTGGACGAACCCGCCCTCCGAGAAGGGTTGCCCCTGAGACGGAAAGACTGGGACACCTATCTCCGCTGGGCCGTGGAGTGCTTTCGCCTCGTGACCGCTGGAGTGAAAGATGGGACCCAAATCCACACGCACATGTGTTATTCGGAGTTTAACGACATCGTCCATGCCATCGCCGAGCTCGACGCCGACGTGATCTCCATCGAAGCAGCCCGCTCCGGCATGGAACTCCTCGACGCCTTCGCGGATTTTCACTACCCCAACGAAATCGGTCCCGGCGTCTACGACATCCACAGCCCCCGGGTGCCCACCGTCGACGAGGTGCGCCGGCACCTGGAGACGGCGCTCAAAGTCTTTCCCGTACAGAAGCTCTGGGTCAATCCCGACTGCGGGCTCAAGACCAGGCATTGGGACGAGGTGATCCCTGCGCTGAAAAACATCGTCGAGGCGACGTGGCAACTCCGCCGCGAGGTGGTCCGAAACGGCGGCTGGTTTGGCGCGATGTGAAAAGGCGGGTACGAGACGACGCAAGGCAGAGCGACGAGGCCTTGATCGGAAGAACGGGGGACCGATCAGACGGTGAGACCGGCCTGATCATTGGGACTGGATCGTTGGCATTGGATCGTTGGGACCGCATCGTTGCGACCGTTTGTTGGGACTGGATTGTTGGCGCTGTAAAGTTGGGACCGTCTGCTGGGACTGTTGAGGCGCTCCACCATGAAGAGGAGCGCCTCGTAACACACCTCAATACGGCCCCCGGATGTATTGTTTCACTTCGTTGTGATAAAACTCCGAGAGCCTCTTGAGCTCTTCGTCGGAAAAAGGCGGCGTGTTGACGGCGGCGACGTTTTCCTCCACTTGAGCCACCGTTTTGAAGCCCGGGATCGCGCAGCTGATCGCGTCGAAATGGAGGATCCACCGCAGCGCCGCCCGGGCCATAGTACCGCGGCCTTCGGCGATCCAGCGGAGCTGGTCGGCGAGTTCCACGCCTTTCTCAAAGGGCAGGCCGGCGAAGGTCTCGCCCACGTTGAAGTGAGCGCCGTCCCGGTTGTAGTTTCTGTGGTCGTCCTCGGCGAAACGGCTCTCTTTCGTGAACTTCCCGGTCAAAAGGCCGCTAGCAAGGGGCACCCGGGCAAGGAGGCCGACGCCCTTTTCCTTGGCCACCGGGAAAAGTTCGTCGATGAGTTTCTGGCGAAAGATATTAAAGATCACCTGCAGCGCCCTCACGCCTGGATACTCCATGGCGATCAGGCCTTGCTCTACGGATTCGACGCTGACGCCGTAGTAGCGGATCTTGCCTTCCCGCTGGAGTTTATCGAGCACCTCAAAGACCGAGCCGTCCCGCAAGATCTCGGTGGGCGGACAATGGATCTGATAGAGGTCGATGCGCTCTCTGCCAAGGCGCTTGAGGCTCCCTTCGCAATAGGCGCGCACCTGCTTTTCTGAGTAGTTTGCGGGGTCGTGGATGTCGCCCGCCCGGCAGAACTTCGTGGCGATAAAGATCTCGTCCGCTTTGTCGGCCGTCGTCTTGCGGAGGAGCTCTTCGCTCCGCCCATCTCCGTAGATATCGGCGGTGTCAAAGAAGTTGACGCCGAGGTCGATCGCCCGGTAAATGGCGCGGATTGACTCTTCGTCGTCCACTTTCCCCCACGCGCCGCCGATGGCCCACGTCCCCAGGCTGATCGCGCTCACCTTTAGCTCAGTCGAACCCAGCTGGCGGTACTCCAACACCATCCCCTCCTTGGCGCTTAAGATCGCGTTGATTGCTGTGTAGCTCTCATTGATAACTTAAATGCAAGGAGCGTTTTTCCCGCTCGCTTGAGATGCTCTCCCGCCTTTTTGGCTGGATCGTGGCCGGATCGGTCGACCGATGCAGGATCGGCTCCCTCAAGGCGTACGGCGAAAAGCAAGCGTTCGAGAAGCCTCGCTTCGGCATGCATGAATCGCCGCGCTTAGGAACAAAACTCCAGCAACGCCGCCGCGTGTAGGTTCGGTGCAACGACAAGACGTGGGCACCTGCTGTTGCCATTTCACTTTTGCCCAGCGTGTTCCTGGCGATTGCACTTTGGTGCACTTTGCTCTGCGTAGCCGTCCGCTTTGTGCCCGCAACAAAGCGTCGTCGTCCGATTTTTGCCCCTAAGAAGCGCGAGGTTGTCCGAAAGATGCTTCGAAGTGACGCGCAGGGAAGGACCACGGAGGCTTGGCGGTCGGCTTGGCGGTCGAGAAACCCCTTGTGAGCTGGCGTTTTGGTATCGTCAGCCCACGAGTCGGTCCACGAGCGAACCGGTTCAGGCGGGAGACAAGCGAGTTCGGAGCACTTTCCGGACAGCCGGCTGACGTCGAGGCCGATGCGCTTTCACTTCTTCATTGACACATGACACACGACCGGCCGCCCGGGAGCCTTTTCCCCTCGGCAAAGGAAAAACATCTACGGTTGGGAATTTGGCCGAACAGGCCGTGAGCGTCTCAAAGAGACGTTTCGAGCCGAGCGCTTCCCAAGGGAGACGTGATCACCCAGGCGAAGAGGACGACGGACGCGATTCGCGTTCCGATGCGACGGGAGTCAGCGTCTCCGACGAGGGACGGGGCCTGCGTGTCCGACGGAGGCGTGGTCAGCGTTTCCGACTGGGGGCGGGGTCAGCGTCTCCGATTGCGGACGTGGTCGGCTTCTCCGATTCAGGATGTGGTGAGCGCTCCCCCGTACGACGCAGAGCTCGTTTTTGAACAGAGACGGCGAAAGCGACCTGCAGGGGTGACGCGGAGCCCGCGTCGGAAAGAGATCAGTGGAGGATTGCTCGATGACGTCGGCTGAGTGGAGTGCGTTTGCGATCGCGTTAATGGTCATGGTGATAGGGACGTTGGGGACGGTGCTGCCCGCGCTGCCCGGTCTACCGTTGATTTGGCTTGCGATGCTGGTATATGGCATCGTAGAGGGATTTGAGAGCATCACCGTCACGTTTCTCGGCTTGGCACTCGCTGTCGTGATCGTGGCGGAGGTGGCTGACTACTTTGCACGCGCTTGGGGCGCCAGGCGTTTCGGAGCCAGCAGGGCCGGAGCGGTTGGAGCGGTCGTCGGATCTCTGGTAGGATTGTTTTTCTTGCCCATCGGGCTGCTCGCAGGACCGTTTGTCGGCGCCGTTGTGGGCGAGCTCATCTCGGGACGAACCGCGTCTGAATCGATCAGGGCCGGCTGGGGTGGGCTCATCGGGGCGCTGAGTTCTTTGGTGGTCAAGGTGACCGTGGCCATCGCGATGACGGTTGTGTTTGTCGTCACGGTGCTGTGACGTCATGTTGCGATCCGCGGTCCTGCCCGCGACCCGAAACTGACGTGGCAACTTCAAGCGTTCCCTTGTCCGAAATGTGCTCTCAAAAATCGCGTCGAGATCGAACGAGGCTCTCCGTGATCGCCAAGCCCCAAACTCGTCAATACGAAGCACGGCCCTGAGCAGGCGTTTTGCTTCTTTGCTTCTGGAAACAAGAGAGGTCGAACCACCGCGAAAAGCATGTGCAAAGCACTTCGAGGCAGTTTCCGGACACTTTCGGGGCACATTTGGGACGACGGGACGACAGCCTCGCGAAAAAAAGCCCTAGAAAAACTCGTAGATACCCACGAAGTACTCCATTTCCTCCTCTGTCAGCCGGCGCCCCGCGTAGCCGTTGTAAAAGGCTTCGATGTCCGCCGGATCTTGGAAGGCTTCGTCTTTCTCCCGAATCGCGAGCGCGAGATCATAACGAGGGTCACCCTCCGCTCCCCAGCACCAGTCGATGATCCCGCTCACGCGCCCGTCGTCGATCAAGACGTTGTCCAACGTGTAGTCCCCGTGGATGAGACACGGGGCCACCGGTTCGGGGCGTTCCCTTTTTAGCCTCGCGAGGAGCGTTTCATCGCCATCGACCTCGTACTTTTGGAGATAGACCTCGGCCAAGCGCAGCATGCGGTCTAACCAGGGCTCCTCCGACGCGAGCTCGTCCGGGACGGGCTCTGCATGGATCGTCGCCAGAGCCTCGCCAAAGGCGAACAAGAGCCTGCGCCGCTCTGTGGCGTCGACTCCCCGGCGAAGCACCTCCCGCAACGGAATTCCAGGAAGATGCTGCATCAACAGCCAGTGCGAGGGGCCTCCGTCCCGTCCCTCCTCGATGTAGCCAAAGGGCTTTGGGACGAGGTTTATCCGCGGGCTCAAGCTTCGCAGCACCTGATATTCCTGGCGTAGCCATTCATGATACGGTGGTTTCGTTGCGCGCTTCACGACAAACCGGCCTTGGGCGCTCGAGAGGATGATCACTTCCGATGTGGCGCCCTGCGCAGGGACGTCCACCGTCTTTACCGGACCTACGATGCCGTGAAAGGCCTGGGGCATCTGGTTTATCAGCGAGTGCACGGGACCACGGGCCTCCTCTGGCAGCGAAATGTGGGACGCGACATCTCTGACGACGAAGCTTCCCAAGTTTGAACCACCTGGTGATCGGGCCAATGCACGGGTCAATGAACGAACCAACCGAGCTAGGAGGAGCGAACGAGGTAGGCCGCCCAGCGAGCCGAGTGAATCGCCACACGGATCATCACATCGCCCCAGAAGAATGGGACCAGAATGGGACCGCGACCGCAACGGCACATCGACCACAACGAATCGCCAAGTTCCGCCTCGAAAACGCCGACCCTGTGCACCTTTGCGCATCCCAAAGCACGCGGTGCATTCCGGACCTCGTCCGAGGCGATCTGCGCTCGGTTGCAGGCGCGCTGTCATTTAGACAAGGAAAGCTTCCCCAGCGTCTCGAACTTTCCCCTTACGATCGGTTCGAACAAAGATTCGTGATTTCGCCGCATACGGATTGTGGGCGCGTCCCGAGCACATTCGCTCTGCTCCCTGTGGGTACCTGCTCCCGGTGGGTACCCCCTGCGAGCCATTGAGGTTGTAGTCACTATACAGTCACAATCTTATGAAAGGAGCATTCGGCGCGCCGTAGGCGTGGCGTGTCCCAAGCGCCATGGAAGATCGCATGGAAGAGCGTTTCATGGACGATCGTGTGAAGAAGTTGGAAGATCGGCTGATCGAGGAACTGCAAGAAGTCGAACGGCTCGTCGTATTGACCGGCGCGGGCATGAGTACCGAGTCGGGGCTGCCGGACTTCCGCTCACCCGACGGCTTGTGGAGCCGGTACCGGCCCGAAGAGCTCGCCAGCGTCGACGCCCTGCTTGAGCGCCCCCTTCTTTTCTACGAGTTTTACCGGACACGGCTGGAAATGCTCGATCGGGTGAAGCCCAACGCTGGCCACAGGGCCCTCGCCGAACTCGAAAAGCAGGGCCGCCTCCAATGGATCGTGACGCAAAACGTCGACGGGCTCCACACTGCGGCGGGCAGCCGAAACGTCGCCGAACTCCACGGTTCACTGAGGGAGGCCAGGTGTCACGACTGCGGCCGGCCTCATCCGGTCGAGGTGCTGAAAAAGCCCGTTAACGACATCGCCTCGCTGCCTCGATGCCGCTGCGGCGGGCTGATTCGCCCGGCGATCGTGCTTTTTGGCGAGCTTCTTCCCGAAAAGGCTCTCTACCAGGCGAAGACCGCTCTTGAAAATTGCGAGGCCCTCCTGGTGATCGGGACCTCGTTGCAAGTGTACCCTGCGGCCTCTCTTCCCCAGATCGCGCTCGAGCAGGGAGCGCGTTTGTGGATTCTCAACCTTACGCCCACTCCTTATGACGGCGTCGCGGAGATTGTTGTGCGAAGCAAGGCTGCGGAGGTGTTGGCGCGCTTATTCGAATAGAGAACGAGGCTCATGGAAGACTGCAGGTTCGTTTGCGCGAGAAGACCGTCCAGACGTTGACACGAGGCCATCGGCGCCTGGACGCTGGCGGGGGGACATCGCTGTCTGGACGGTGGTGCGGGGACATCGCCGCCCGGACGTTGGTGCGAAGACATCGCCATCTGGACGGTGGCCTGAGGGCATCGCCATCCGCACGTTGACACGGAGAGCATCGCAAGGCGCACGTTCGTGCGAAACCATTTCCCGGCGCACTTTAACGCGAGGACGTCTCGAGCCGCGCTGAGTGGGAGGTAGCCGCTTGAAAAAGCACGTGACGGTCTTTCGAGAAAAGGGACGCTTTGCCGGCTGGCCGGCCAATTACGGCATTTGGTCGTGGGGCGACGAGATCGTTGTCGGCTTTACGGCAGGATACCTGGGAAGCGACCCCGAAGCGGACCGATTTCACTTGAGGGACAAGACGCGCCCGTTCGAGCCGATGCAAGCTCGATCCCTGGACGGCGGTGAAACGTGGGAGGTCATCCCTACCCCGTGCGAGGCCCCTGGCGGAAAAGGGCTTGCGGCCGATGAGCACGTTGTCCCGGAGCTGCAGACCGGTCAGGCTGTCCGTTTAGAGGACATCCCGGAAAACCAGGACCCCGTCAACCTCCAACATCCCGATTTTGCCCTGATGTGCAGCCGGACGGGGTTGGCTGCCGGGGCGTTTTCGTGGTTTTATGTTTCGACCAACCGCTGTCGGGAATGGATGGGGCCGTACCGGCTGCCCATGTTTGGCTTGCCCGGTATCGCCGCGCGCACCGATTACCAGGTCCTATCGCGGACCGAGTGCCTGCTGTTTTTGACGGCTGCGAAATCCGACGGCGGCGAAGGACGTCCCTTTTGCGCCTTGACAACCGACGGGTGCCGCTCGTTTCAGTTTTTGAGCTGGATCACTCCTGAGCCCAAAGGTTACGCCATCATGCCCGCGAGCGCCCGGGTAGGCGAGAAGCTCCTCGTCGCCGTGCGCTGCAGGCAGCAACAGCATTCATGGATCGACCTCTACGAATCCCAGGATCTGGGAAAGTCGTGGCGTTACCTTTCACGGCCCGTCGAAGACACAGGGCACGGCGGCAATCCTCCTTCGCTGACCCTCCTGCGAGACGGCCGCCTGTGCCTGGTGTACGGCTATAGAAACCCGCCTTTTGGGATCCGGGCTCGGGTGAGCGAGGATAACGGCGTCACCTGGTCGCCCGATATCGTGTTGCGTGACGATGGTGGCAATCACGATATCGGTTACCCGAGGACCGTCGAAAGAGCCGACGGCCAGCTGGTGACGGTGTACTACTTCAACGACAGCGCCCTGGGCGAGCGCTACATCGCCGCCACGATTTGGAGTCCGTAACACAGCGCCTGATTGGGGTTGGCTTCGCGTCAGATGAGGGCGTCAATCATCATTCCACCGGCAGCCATCACCAGCACCACGGCCCAAGAGGGTACCTTCCAGAACATGAGCAAGCCGAAACCGACCAACGCAAGACTCAAATCCGCCGGTGTATGAATCGCCTTTGTCCAGATCGGATCGTAAAGGGCTGCAAGCAGAATGCCGACGACGGCAGCGTTAATCCCGCTTAACACCGCTCGGAACGAGGCGCGCCGCCGGATGCTGTCCCAAAAGGGCAGTAAGCCAATAACCAGTAGAAACGACGGCGCAAAGACGCCCACAAGCGCCACAGCGCTCAGAAACCAACCTTCCATTGCCGCGCCGATATAGGCGGAAAAGGTAAACAGGGGTCCTGGCACAGCTTGGGCCGCGCCATATCCTGCGAGGAACTGTTCCTCCGTGATCCAGCCGTTGGCGACGACTTCACTGGACAGGAGCGGCAGCACCACATGGCCTCCGCCAAAGACGAGGCTGCCAACCCGGTAAAAGCTGTCGAGCACCGCGACCCATTTCGCCGGATAGATTTGCCGAACGAATGGGAGTCCGATGAGTAGGCTAAAGAAAAGTAGCCACGCCGTAACGGCGGCCTTGCGGCTTAGTGGGAAAGCCACGGTATCATCCTCGTCCGGCGTGGGCACGTTCCGCAAGAACAACCAACCAAAGAGGCCGCCAATCACAATCACGAGCATTTGGACCGATGCCGTTGGCACCATGAGCGTTACAATTGCCGCTAAAATGGCAACGCTTACTCGCTCCCGA
Organism: bacterium; assembly: GCA_002919195.1. Classification (GTDB taxonomy): domain Bacteria; phylum Bacillota; class Limnochordia; order DTU080; family RSA5; genus RSA7. The sequence continues at coordinate 5,161 of PKEU01000120.1, read as the reverse complement.
TCGGGAGTCAGTTTCGTCGCCATGCCCCACACAGCGTGAGCGACGACAGCGACCGCGACGATCAGTAGTCCCCGCAGCCACCCTGAGCTGGTTACGTCGTAATCTTGGAGAAACGTAGCCAACAAAGCCAAGGCGACTGCAGAGGGCAACGTAAATCCCAGCCAAGCGAGAACGCCGCCTAGGTAGCCTCCGCGCAACATCCCAATCGAGATACCGACCTGACTGCTCGCGGGTCCCGGTAAGAACTGACACAGCGCCACGATATCCGCGTAGGCTTTGTCATCGAGCCATTGGCGACGTTGGACATACTCTTCTCGAAAGTACCCGAGGTGGGCGATGGGCCCGCCGAACGAGGTCAATCCAAGGCGTAGAGCCACGAACAGAATCTCGATCAACTTACCGAGGGAGACGCGCTTTGTCGGTTGTTCCGTTGTCTCTCGGGAGGCTTGAGCGCCACGTTCATTCATAACGACACGACCCACCTCGGTTTGCGTCTTCCGTCGCGTTCTTCCACCGAAGTGAGGTACCTGGGCCTACAAAAAATAAAGACGCGGGGCATTGTGTGGGTGCACACGATCATGTTCTGTACAGTATGATGTTTGGGAGGGCCGCCTGCGCAAAGCAAGCGGCCCACTTTCTTCCGACGTCTTTGGATAGCTACCTTCGCTAGCTACCTTCGTAAGCTACCTTCGTAAGGCGCCATTGTAAGGTGCCTTTGTAATGGGCCTTTGTTAGGTGCCTTTGTAAGGTACCTACCGCGTGATGAGCAAGGGTTGTTCTCTCATCAGCTCGATAAACTCTTGGATCGTTTCGGGGCGCTCGGGCAAGAGGACGCCGCCTCGAGCTTCATCGCCTTCTTGGTGAAAATCGGAGCCCGCAGAGCCCGGCTTTCCGTGCATCCTCGCCCACAGCAGCGCAAGCTCGTTCCGGGAATTATGACGCGGGTGGCCGTTATACACTTCGACCATGTCGACCCACTTGGGATCGATCACCCTCATGTTGTTGCGAAATGGATGGGCATGGATCACGAGGAGGCCGTGTTCTCTCGCGTACTGAGAGAACTTCTGGATCCCCCAGCTGACGATGTCAGGGTGCTCGAGGAGCATCTCTTCACTCATCCCGTAGACGAGGTAGTCGTTGGGATCGTTTGCGAAACGGAGCTCGGTCCCATAGAGCACCACAAGCCGATCCCCCGCTGCCGCCCGGGCCTTGCGATAACCCTCCAGCAGGCGTTGGACCTGGTTTTCAAAGGTGGCCGGCACCCCATCCCTTTCGAGGAGCGTTCGAGGGTTGTCGGGATTAAGGTGGTCGGTGATCACCACCCCGTCATAGCCCGCTTGCACGTAGAGCTCGACGAGACGCTCTGCTTTAACCCGACCACAACTGCTCGATTCCGCCGTATGACAATGGATTTCAAATCGATACATTCCGTTAACACCCGTCCATGAGGAGATATTCTATGCCACGCCACCTATTTCGCTGACGGAGTCAATCTTCTTGCTTGAGCAGGGCAATTTCTACGACAAATGCACCAATGGAAAATCACCTACGGCCGATGCATGCCGATGCATCGCACCTAGATGCATCGCACCTATCGTATGATGATCTAACCGTGTCTGACGATCTAACCGGGTAGAGTGATTTAACCGTGTATCGTGATTGAACCCATGTCCCTATGAGCCAGTCGGAGCCTTGAGCATTCACATGATGTAACCGATAACTAACCTCCTGTTGAACTCCTCCTGTTGAACTGACCTATCGTCGGATTTTGGTCCAAACCCGTTTCAACCCGGAGGAGTCGGGCACCTCGCCACGAACCTGCATAGCACTGTGTTGGGGCTTGGGCTTGGCAAAACGTGGGAAAAGGGAAGCCGGGAACCTTCGAGGGGGACGAGTAGCCGTTTTCTCCGCTGATGCTTTCCGCGCAAGGGGAACCTCTCCATTGGGGTCGGGGAAAGACCACCAAGAAAGAGGAGGAACCTGAAATGCGGTTAGTAAAAGCGCTCGTTCTCTCGGCGATCCTGACCGCCAGCGCCGCATTGCCGGCTCTGGCCAATGTTTCTCCCGGTGATTGGGAGCTTTACGGCGGACTCACCCATCAGCGCATCACCGCGGCGGTCACCGTTGACGGCGAGCAAGTTTCGGAATCCAGCGGTCCTGATCTCGGCTGGCATCTGGGCAGTCGCTACTGGTTTCACCCGAAGTTTGCTGTTGGGGTGAAGGTGGACGGCCTCGGCTCGACGACCGAGTCGTCGACGACCGGGTTGACGACTGAGTCGACAGGCACCGTGCTCGGTCTTGCCGTCACGGCCGACTACCTCGCCTTGGCCGGGGAGAACTGGCGCGGATTGGTGCAGGTCGGTGTGGGTTCGTATCTCCCCCAGTCGGTGTTTAAGATGGCGGACGATTTGGGCAATGAACTGGAGATGGAGGTCGAAGCGGAGGCCGGCCTCGGTTTTCTGATCGGTGGCCAGTTTAGCACCGACATTACTGAGCGGCTCTCGCTGGACGCTACGGCCAACTACCGTTGGTTCTCGAGCGAGGTCAAGAACTTCGTGATCGACGGCGAACCGATCGCCATCGATGATAGCGAATTCGAGCTGAACAGCTGGGGCGTGGGCGTCGGCGTCACGTACCGGTTCTAACGAGTTCTAACGATTTGGCGGCAAGCCGCGATCGGGCGGCTTCACGCAGCGAATCCCAAGCGAGTCCGTGAGGAAGCCGACGGCTTTCACGATCCGTTCACACCCTTCGCGGCGTGCCAGTTCCCAGCCTATGCCGGAAAAATCGTCCCCTTGCGCTCCATCGAACGGGCTCCGCCATCTTCGGAGCCCGTTCTTATTAGCACTCTTTCTTGTTGAAGCTTAAAGCTCGCTAGGACCTTGTCCTTCGAAGCTCTACGGTGCTCCTTGAACCTCCCCAAGCTCCCTGAAACTCCGCAGCCGCTTTCAATTACTTTGCGTTCCGTCGAGCGGAGTCGAGCGATATCACTTTTACCTCTCGCTTGCCATGTGGCTGCCTTGCACGTCTTCTTGCAATAGCCGTAGCTTTGCTCGTAGAAGCTCCGCTTCGTTCGCCACGTCGTGGACGCACTCGCGCACTCTTTTGTCGAACTTTAGGCTCCACCGCGTCGACGCACTCCACGGCGCCTATCGCCAGCAAAGGATACATGTGGCGACGCACCTGCTCGATTGGCCAGTGCAAGAGTTGAGCAAGATCTTCGACCGTACGATTTCCATCGACATGATTAAGAAGCTGCCACTCTTGATAGGTCAGCAACTGTCGCAGGAAAATCCGGTCCAAGGCCCGCCTTTTTCGAGGCGCACACTCGTCCCGCGGCACAGCTTTCTCCCACAGCTCGGGGTCGCTCACGCTGCGGGCGCCATCGAGCACTACGCTCTCCCAACGCTCTCCAACCAAACTTCCCACCGGCACGGGGCCCCGGATAAACTGGAAAGATCCTCTTTTCCATTGGAAGAGACGCCTCAACGCTTCCCTTCCCTCCCAACCCCCGTGCATCGCGCCCACGATCGCTCCCTCTTGCCAATAGATGAGGCCCTTTTTCCCGTCTTGCCGTAAGACGAGGGTCCCCGATTTCCTTCCCGCCCGGATAAGGCGAAGCAGTCTCGACAAGTCCAGGATTTCTAAGCCGCCTTCCAGCTCAACTGAGCGATCCGCTTTTCTCCGGGCGGATCGATTGCCAGTACCAGTATAGCGTCTCTGTCGAGCTGCTCCAATTGACCGAGGCTGTTCAAGCTCAGCAATGTTCTTAACGGGTCCGGCATTCCCGCTGCGAACGGTCCCTCCAAACGGTCCAGCACGCCCATGCTCCGAGTGCTCTGTCCGTTCAGCCTGGTCAACACGCGCGGCGCGCCCAAGGTGCTCAGCCTGACCAATACGCTCAGCGCGTCCACTGTGTTCAGCTTGGCCAATACGCTCAGCGCGTCCACTCTGTTCAGCCTTGCCAATTCGCTCAGCGCGTCCACTGAGTTCAGCTCGGCCAATACGCTTGACGCGCCCGATATGCTCGCCATGCTCAGCGTGCTCAGGATGATCAGAGTGGTCCGTGTGCCTGGCCTGGTCAGCGGGCCATGCGTACCTCGCGTACCAAGCGTACCCGGTGCGCCGTGCACGCCCGATTTGCTGTTCAGTAGAGAAGCCATTCTCAACGTATTTCGAAGCGAGTTTTCCACCGACTGTGGGCACATGATAAGTGCTCGCGAACCGTCGGCGCTCTTCAGGCCGGGCAAACGTCCTCCTCTGCCCAGTAGGCGTGATCACAGATCCCACCTCGACGACCCTAGAGCTCGGTCGAGCCATCGGTCGAGCCGGTGCAGGAAACGTAGCGAGAGGCGCTAAACTCCACCGGACGGCAGCCCACCCGCTGACTGCCGCGAGCAATCCCGCCAGAACGAGGACACCAGGATGCACGGGCGTCCCGGAAACAAGCGAGACGATCAGTGCTACGCTGGCGCCCCAAAGGCCCAGTGCGACGCACACCTTGCTCACTCGAGAGTTGAAGAGCTCGCGTTTCACGCCTCCCACTCCCACGAGAGATAAGGCGGCCATACAGTGCAGACAAACCGCCCGGACCCCCTCAAAAACGCAATCGCGGAGGTGGCGACCTCGAGATCAACACAAGGAGGTTTACATGAACAAGCCGGCTTGCCAGGAAAGTTCGATTTTTCTTAGCGAAATTCGGGATACGTTGCTCACTTCCTCCACTCCAAAGGATCACACCATGATGCGCAGGGCAGCGAATTTTCTCGATTCATCCCGCCGCTCACCCCACCGCTGCGGCTTTTTGATAACGCAAGCCGCAGCGGTTGAGAAACCGGATGGTTTCCTTAAACCCCCGCAACGCCCGCAAAGGCAACAGCGTGCCCACTTTCCGCAGCATCCCGGTGAGCGAAAGATCCTCGGCGTGGACAATCACAAGATGCACGTTTCTCTCTTTACAAATCCGCTGCTTGAGCTTGTCCCGCTTTCGCTGCGCCGCCACCTCTTGCTTGGTGAAGCGCCCCGTCGCCACATAGTGCTGTTTCCCGTTAAACTCAAACGCCACCCGGTGTACGGGATAATACCGGTCAAGCTCCATCCTCTCGCCACTCGCCGGATTCACCAAGAACTCCGGCCGGGCCCCGTCCTCGCTTTCGTTGGA
>PKEU01000032.1 GCA_002919195.1 bacterium | reverse complement strand
TGTCAGGCGCATGGGCGATGGCGTCGGTGATAAACCGCTTGGCCTGCTGCACCGCCTGGATGGGGCTCATGCCCGAAGCAAGCCCGGCGGCGATGGCGGCGCTTAAAGTGCAGCCCGTGCCGTGGGTGTTTTCGGTGCGGATCTTGGGTGCGGTGAACCAGCGGACGTCATCGGCGGTGACGTAGACGTCGTCCGCGCTGTCCCCTTCTAAGTGGCCGCCCTTGACGAGGGCTGCTTGGCAGCCATACCCGAGCAGCGTGCGCCCGGCCTCGATCATGTCCTCCCGGGTGCGGATGGCCACGCCCGTCAGCGCTTCGGCCTCGGGGATGTTGGGCGTCACGATGACGGCCAGGGGCAAGAGGTGCCGTTTCAAGGCGTCGTTGGCTTCCTGGGCCAAGAGCCTGTCGCCGCTTTTCGCCACCATCACGGGGTCGACGACCAGGTTTTTCACATCGAAACGCCGGAGGACGTCGGCCACCGCACGGATGACTCCAGCGTCCACCAGCATCCCGGTCTTGGCAGCATCGGCACCGATGTCCGAGAGCACCGCTTCCAGCTGGGCGGCGACCTGCTCGGCCGTCAGGGGATAGACGCCGGTCACGCCCAGGGTGTTTTGGGCCGTCACGGCGGTGATGACCGACATGCCGTAGGTCCCAAGCACCGTAAAGGTTTTCAAATCCGCTTGAATCCCCGCCCCGCCCCCGGAGTCGGAACCTGCGATCGTGAGCACTCTCGCCACGTGCGGCATAGGTCACTTCCTCTCTTGTAGGTTGATTCGATCTTCTCGGCTGGTTCCATCATGCGGCCGGGCGCCCTAGCAGCCGGCTTTCCTTACTGCGCCCCGGCGCTGTGCCCGGTGCCCGGAGATGTGCGGTGCCCGGAGCTGCGCCCGCGCCGGCCTTGCCCGGCCCAGGCTCCGCCCAGGGCGCGAGAAACCCAAAAGAAAAAGCCGTTTCCACTAGAAGTGAAAACGGCACCATCGACACGGACTTCTCCTTGCCCACTTCCCTTCGCTGGCATTACCCAGGTCAGGTTCAAAGGGTCCAGGCCGTGGCGCCTGTTCTCAGCCCCGCCGGGGCTCCCCTAGTGGCCGCAAAACGATCCTGTTGTTTGCTCGAGTGTATCAAGTTTGGCGGCGGCGTGTCAATTGGGACGACCGGTCTCGGTGCGCAAAACCGATCCACGCAACCTACCGCCGCAAGGCGCTCAACATCGCGGTGATGGGCTCCCGGATCTCGGCGAAGGCGACGCTCGCAGGCTTTTCGCCCCTTTCGACTTGGTACAAGGCCTCAAGGTACAGGCGGTTGATCTCGGGCGTGACACCGATCCCCCCGCCCTCGCCAAACGGGAAGACGCCGTATTGCCCGAGCAGCACGTCGACGGTGTAGGGCACGTCCGAAACGCCTGGCTCATTGAGAAACTCCGGCGACTGCAGCGCGGAGGTCCGCCCGGGCAAGGCCCCTTGGCTTGCGATCATGAGCTGCGCTTCTTCACCCAAAGCCCACTCGATAAACGCCCAGGCGCCGTCCGGGTGCTGCGAATTGGTCGTGATCGCAAACCCGTTTCCCGTAAGGTCGAGGAACGGGCGCCCCTCAGCCTTGTTAAACAGCGGGGCGACGCCCCAGTCCCATCCCAGCGTCCGCATCAACGTCCGCCGCTCAATGGGCCAGGTCGCCATCGCGACGTTGCCCTGGTCGAAGTCGACGTTAGCCCGCACCCCGTGGACGTAAAACAGGTCCGCCGCCCATTGGATGGCGTCCGTGTACTCGGGCTGGTCGCCCAGGTACGCGCTCCCGTCGGGGGCGATGAAGTGGCCGCCGTTTTGCCTTGCCAGCATGCGGTGGATCTCGCCGTCCCACAGCCAGATGCCAAACTGCTCCGGCGCCCCGTCGCCGTCGGCGTCGACCGTCAGCCTCTTGGCCGCCTCGACCAGGCCGTCCCAGTCCCACGAACCGTCCTTGTGCAGCTGCACGGGGCCCGGCAAACCGGCCCGTTCAAACATCGATGGCCGGTAAAAGATCACCAAATTTAAGAGGCCAAACGTCCCCGCCATCCGCACGACGCGGTCGCCGCCCCCATCGAACAGGCCGGGGATAAACGCGTCTTTGTCGAGCGCGGACTTTGCGAGGTACGGCCGGAGGTCGACCAGGAAGTCTCCCAACGTGTGGACCTCTTCGTTTCGCACGAGGATGATGTCGGGGCCCGTTCCGGTCGCAAGCCGGGTGACGATGGCGTCGTTGTAACTCGCGATCTGCTGGATCACCACGGAGTATTCGCTTTGGCTGCGGTTAAACCCGTCCGCCAGCTGCTGCAGGCGAATCCCGGTCGCCGACTCCGGCCCCGCCCAGGTGCCGAGGGTCAAGACCGTCTGCGCGGCTGCGCCGGCCGCAAGGGCAATGCCCAGCAAACTGATGACGGAAAGCGCAATGCTCACCGCGATCGCCAACTGGCCTGCCAAGGTCGTCAGGTGGCCCGACAAGCGGCCTGTTTTCATCACGCGAAACACCCACCTTTCCCAGGCGCAAATTCGCAACCGACGACGTGTCCAAGGCATAGGGGGCCCCGTCCGCCTGGTCGAAGGGCAAGCACAGCTTTTCAACGAATAGCCTTTCGACCGGTTTCCCTCAAATACAGTCCCACAATTTCCAATAATAGGGTTCTTCTTACAATTGTGGAATCCTGGCGTAGAGGTGAGGATTGGGTGCGTGTCCAGGAGATCTTGATCAGCCACCACAGCCATACCGATATCGGGTATACCCACGAGCAGCCGGTGCTCTGGGAACTGCAGGCACGCTACATCGAGCAGGCCATGGACCTTATCGAAGAGACGATGGACTGGCCTGAGGGCGCCCGGCTCAAGTGGACGTGCGAAGTGACTGCGCCCGTTCTTTACTGGCTCAAAGCCGCAAAAAGCCGCGACGTTGAGCGGTTTGCCGAGCACGCCCGCGCCGGATACATCGAAGTGACGGCTCTCTTTTGCAACCTGACCCCGCTGTGCAACCTAGAGGAGCTTCACCGCCTCCTCTTGCCCGTCGCCCGCTTGCGGCGGGAGCTCGGCATTCCCGTCCGCACGGCGATGAACAGCGACGTCAACGGGCTGCCGTGGCCGCTGGTCGACCTGCTTCTGGACAGCGGGATCACCGGCGTCACGATGGCGATTAACGAACATATGGGCGGCGCTCCGCTCGAGCGTCCGCTCGCGTTTTGGTGGGTGGGTCCGTCGGGGAGAAAGATCCTCGCCTACAATGGTTTGCATTACGGATTTTTGCAACTTTACGGTTTGGGCGAGGATCCTGTCCAGGAAGCGCATGCCCGCATCATCGAGTGGCTCGAGTCGCATCCCGTCGCAAACCGGATGCCCGTCCTCTACGTGCAAAACACCCGGCGGGACCATTGGGACAACAACGGCCCGTCGGAAAAGCTCGCTCCCTTTGTCCGGGAATGGAACGAGGCGGGCCTGATGCCCCGCCTGCGGCTCGTCACGCCTGTGGAGGCAATGGAGCGCCTTGCGGCCCTGCCGGCTGGGATGATCCAGGAAGTCCGGGGCGACTGGCACGATTACTGGAACTTCGGAGCGGGCTCCAGCGTCGAGCCGCTCAGGATCAACCGCCGGAGCCGCCGCTACCTGTACGACGCGGAAGCGATCGCAGCCCTGCACAAGGCGCACACGGTGCGGGACCGGGAGCTCGTCCACGAGGCGTGGACCGATCTCATGCTCTTTGACGAGCACACCTGGGGCGCTTGGAACAGCGTCCGCGAGCCCGACACCGAGCTGGCCAGGGCTCAATGGGCGTTTAAAGAACACTACGCAAACCGGGCGGCCGCGCTCAGCCAGTTTGTGCGCCGCCGCGCCATTGCCAACTGGGCAGCGCAAGTAAGCTCGCCGCACGAAACTCCCGCGGTCCTCGTCTACAACCCCTATCCCGTCACTATCGAGCGCCGCTTGCGCATTCCCCAAGATTGGCGCTCGCGAGAGCTTCCCACCTCTCTTGCCCACCAGCACCGCTACGACGAGCCGTGGCGGCGGGAGGCGCCGTTTCTCGTCACCAAACCGATCCGGATTCCCGCGCTCGGCTGGTGTGTCGTTCCGATCGAGGAGGGCACTGAAGCAGGAGACGACGGCGCCAACGGAGCAAAGAGCGAAGCCGGCGGCGCCGGCGCTCCGGCATCGCAAGCGCCGGGATTTCAAATTTCAGCATTTCGATGGGATCCTGAAACGCTGACGCTCACGACCCCGGAGTACGAGATCCGGCTCGATCCCTCCCGGCAGGGCATCGTTTCGTGGAAAGACGTCAAGACCGGACGACAGTTCGTCGACGCGTCGGCTGGGTACCGCTTTGGCCAGGTGATCTACGAGCGCAGCACCGCCCCGCAACCTTGGCGCGAGCTTTGGCCCGGCCGCTGGAACCCCGATTGGCCCGCCATGCGGATCGCCGGGGTTCCTGCATCGCCCGTCCGTCTCTCGCGAGAGCCGGGAAGCATCGTGCTCTCCCAAGAGGTTTCGATCCCTGAGTTTCCGCAGATCACCTGGCGGCTTCGAGTCGCCGACGACCAGCCGGGCATTGGGATCGAGATCGCGGGAAGTTTTCCCGACCGGGCGATGCCCGAAGCACTTTACTTGTGCTTCCCGCTGGCGAGCGACTACACAGAGGAACGAAACCACAACGCATCGGCGCAAACCGGCCGGGGACCCAACTGGCAGGCCTGGTACACGACGGCGGGGCTTCCGGTCCTCTACGACCGCGAGCAGCTCCCCGGCTCCTGCCGCGATTACATCACCACGGACACCTGGGCGTACATGGAGCCCGGCGGAGCCGGCTTCGGCATGCAGCTCATCTGCCCCGACAACCCGCTTCTCACGTTTGGCGGTTTCCACTTTGGCAAGCGGCTCCTGGCCGTGCCCGAGGACGCACCGGCTTGGATCATAGCCTGGGTTTCCAACACCTACTGGCAGACCAACTTCCGCCCGAAACAGCCCGGCCCGTTCCGCCAGCGCTACGCTTTGGTGCCGCACGATGCCGGAGCGAGCGTCGGCCCGCTCAACGCGGCCGCGGACCGAATCCTTTGTGAACCGGTCCTCCACCCCATCCCCAGATCACAGCAAGGCGCTGCGGCCTCCGAAGGGCAAGCGCTCAAGATGACCCTCGGGGAAACCCGATTGGTCTCTCTCAGCCCGGCTGAAGACGACGAAGGGATCGTACTGCGCCTCTTCAACCCCACAGAGGCGGCACAGGCGGTGACGATCGCCCCTGCTTCGCTGCGCATCGAGCGGGCATGGCTCTGCACGCCGGTGGAAGAGCGCCGAGAAGAACTTGGTTTGACCGGCGGAAGCCTCAGCCTGACGATTCCTCCCCGCTCGCCGAGATGCGTCATGCTGAAGGTAAGCGAACGGGGAGCGCCGGCCCCCACCGGCGATCATCCGGGACCTTAGGTTTTGATGTACCGGCGGGTTCACCTAGGGAAGTTAACCTTCGAGAAATTCACCTCCGGTAGTTGACCCAGCGAAGCTACCTCGGGAACCTAAGCTCGGGAAGCTGACCGCGGGAAATTGACCGCCGGGCGGCTGCCGGCTGCCGGCACCGGGCCCCAGCGTCATGTTCCGGCTCAAAGCCGGAGCATATGTTAGGAGTATTTCGGGGGTTGAGGGTTTTTGGGGTTGTGGTTTGGGAGTTGTGGTTTGGGGCTTCGGGCATGGTGCTCCGTACTCCGTGCTTGGTGCTTTGTGGGTGGTGCGTGGTGACCGATGACCGCTGTTTGCCTGTCGCTTGAGGTTTCGGGTTTGGAGTTTGGGTGGTGATGCGGTGTTTCGGGCAGGATCAACCGAGAGGGCGACGAAGTCGGGTCGCGAAGGCTCTCGGATCGGAGGTGATCCTCTGGATACAGTCGTCTTGACCGCCGTTCGTGCCTGACAGGGGACGGTGCCGATGCCAGTGAGGCTAGATGCACACGTACCGGTGGGGCGTGGGAGGTCCCGCGCCACAGTGGCCGATATAAGCCAGCGGGCACGGCCGGAAGGCATCGCCCGCCGGTGAAGTCGGTCGAGGTCCGGATTCGCGTGGCGGCGGCTCGGGCGCTTGCGCGCCCAGTCTCCCGTCAACAGCACCGGGGTGACTGGTGTGGGCGACGGGCGCCCGGATCCGCACTGGAGCCATGCGATGAAGCTGGAACCGGAAGTAATCGCCCGTCGCGGGCGGTGAATGAGTCACTGCTCTAGCCGAGCCTGGAACCCGCTCCCAGCGGGGAGATGCGACGGAACCCTGCTCCCGCGTTGGTGTCGCCAAACCAACGAGGGAGTCTGGGGCATGAGCAGGCGAGAGGAAAACGCTGGATTTGTGTGCGAGCACTGCGGCGCGCGCGTCGTGCCGTTGACCAACGGCAGCTACCGCAACCACTGCCCGTCGTGCTTGTACTCCAAGCACGTCGACGAGGCGCCCGGGGACCGGCGAAGCACGTGCCACGGGCTCATGCGTCCCATCGGCCTCGTCTACAAACGCAAGAAGGGTTATCAGATCGTGCACCAGTGCCTCAAGTGCGGCGTCATCCGAGTCAACAAGGTGGCCGTGGACACGGTCCAGCCGGACGACTTGGTGCGCTGGGTAGCGACGCAGGCAGGGGGCGCATTGGGTAGAAACACAGGCGGCGGGCGCGTGGAACCAGAGCGAGCCGGCAAACACCGGTGACTGGACGATCCGTTATCAACTCAAATAGCAAACGTGAGGGAGCCTTCCGCTCCCTCACGTTTTCATGACGACCATGACAGAGCACCCACACCGCCGGCCGGTCGCAACCATCGCTTTTCCCCGAAGGATCTTTCCGACACTACGAGGGATTTGCGCGCCCGCTGTGGTATTTCGAAACGAAGAAGGCGGTGAAAGCCCTTAAAGCGCTCAACACAAGAGAGCTTTGTAAAGGTTCCATCGCTAACCACATCCTTAACGGAAACGGGCGTGTCTGTGTGCGACCCACGATCCGAGATGTAGCAAAACGAGCAGGTGTCGCCCCCTCCACCGCCTCCTTGGCACTGAACGGTCATCGGAGGGTCTCCGAGAAGACCCGTGAAAAGGTGCTCAAGGCGGCGGAGGACCTCGGCTATCGCCCGTCGACGGCCGCCCAAATCCTCGGCCGAAAGAAAAAGGCGCCGGGCATCGAACAGCGCCACATTGGAATCGTCTTTCCATCCTTGGTCAGCGCCCATTCGGCGGGGATCCTGGCAGGCATCGAAGCAGCCGCGTTTGAGTCGGGGTATATGACGCTTGTCAGCGACGCTCAGGAGGACGTCCAGCGCTGGGAAAACCGCGTCGAACGCCTCGTCGACGCCGGCGTCATCGGGCTGATCGTCGTTCCGGTGACCAATTCGGCGCCGAGCGAAGTCGTGCGTTCGCTTTTGGCGCGCGATTTTCCGATCGTCGTCGCCGACCGCTGGTGGCCTTCACTCCCCACTCCCCGGGTTCTCTGGGACGATTACAACGCCGCCAAGACCGGCGTTAAAGCGCTGATCGAAAAGGGGTACGCTCCGGTCGCTTGCGCTTACGCGGGACAACTCGAGACAACCTCCGTGTCCGAACGGGTGCGAGGCTACAGGGACGCCCTTATCGAAGCCGGGCTCAGGCCCGATCCAAAGCTTGAAAAACCCACCTTCACCGCCCGGGATCTCGTGGAGCTTTGCGGCTCAAGCCCCGCGGCGCCCGCCGTCTTTGCGATCCACGATTACCTCGCCTTGGAGATCTGGGGCGAAGCTTTCGAAGCCGGTCTCAAGGTGCCACATGCCCTCGGCATCATGGGGTTCGGCGGCTTTGGCAATCTCTTCAACAGCGCTTTCCCGATCAGCACGGTCGTCCAGGATCTCGACGCGATGGGACGAGAAGCCTTTAACATGCTGCGCGGCCTAATCGAGCAGCCCGCAAGAAATCCGGCCGCCAAGCTGCCCGTCAAGATCTTGCCGTGCCGGCAGCTGGACCAGCTTCCCCCCGCCAACAGGCAGGTCTTTGCGCCGCCTCCCGCGGACGCCGTTTAGGGCGCTCAAGCGTCCCGCCACACCGGATACACCAACTGTAGCGCTTCTTTTGCTCGCGACCCTCTTTTTCACGGCGACCACCTTACAGGAAGCCTTATCGAAAGCGGCAACATGTGCATTGCTACATTTCTCCTCTCCTGCCAACTTCCAGAAGGATTTCAAAACTTGTCGTCGAACCGGTTCGACACACTTTGGAGTTTGGCATCTCGGCCCGAAAGCTGGCTTTGAGGGGGAGACGCACTTGCGTGCCGGAAAAGGGTCAATGGGCGAGCACGGCGATGCGCAGGCCATCTTATACTTCGTCGACGGCTATCACGGCGGTACGTGGGGACACATGCCTCTCGGAGCGTGGCGGGATATCCTCGAGGCCTTGGAACGGCATCCGGAATGGAAGATCTCCCTCGACATCGAGCCCATTTCGTGGGATGAATTGAAGCGGACCGACCCCTATTCGTACGCTAAGCTCGCCGAATACCTTAAAGACGCCGGGACCCGCCCACGAGTAGAGATGGTCGCCGGAAGCTACGCTCAACCCTTCGCCTGGGCGATCAGTGGCGAAAGCAACATCCGCCACCTCCTTCGGGGCCGGGAGCTTATCGAGCAGCACTTCCCGGGCATCGCGCTCGACACCTACGCCGTGCAGGAGCCTTGCTGGACGAGCTCGATGCCGCAGATCCTACGCTCTTTGGGGTTCAAGCGGGCCGTCCTCAAAAATTCGACCTGCTGGGGCGGTTATGCCTCAGGCTTCGACGCCGAGCTGGTTGAGTGGATCGGGCCCGACGGGACCTCCATCCCCTGTGTTCCCCGCTACGCTTGCGAGGACCTCTTTGGCTGCCACGCCATCGAATCCGCAGGCTACCAGCTGAAAGGCCACGACGGCGACGTGCCCGACATGCGCGCCTTTGTGCGAAAGTGCCTTGAGCAAGGGATCCTGCGGCCCAGCGGCATGTGCCTCCAGGATCTCGGGTGGCAGGCCGGGCCATGGCTCAACGAAAACCACGTCCAGTTTGTCACCTGGCGCGAGTACGTCGAGGAGATCGTCAAGGCCCCGGCGGGCTCTTGGCGCTTGACGCAGGAAGACATCCGTTGCGTCCTCCCTTGGGGCGAGGGCACCTTGCAGCGGTTAGCCCGCGAGGTGCGGCGGGCCGAAAACCGCATCCTTGTGGCGGAAAAGGTAGCCGCGATCGCTAAAGCGCTCTGGCGCTCTGGCTGTCGCCTTGAGGCGCTGCAAGAAGCGTGGGACAAGCTGCTTTATTCCCAGCACCACGACATCTGGATCTGCGCCACCACCCGAGAGGGGCGAAACAATTGGGCCTGGCAGGCCTCCGCCGCCACTTTCGCGTGTGAAGAAATTTGCAGCCGCGTGATCGAGCAGGCCCTCGACGATCTCACCAACACGTTCACAAACGAGCCCCACGCCGGAGAGCTGCACAGGCGCTCAAGCCACCGGCCACCGCGGGACGGGGCAGCACGCCGCGGGCATGTTCAATGGCTTTACGTCGTCAACACACTCGGCAGTGCGCGGGAGGGCCTGGCTCAAGCCGACGTCGTCCTCCCTCCGGGCACCCAAGAGGTCCGGATCAGGGACAAATCGGGCGGCGATGTTCCCGTGCAGCTGATCCCCCGCCGCCGGTATCCAGACGGAAGCATCAATACGGCGACCGTCCTTTTCAAAGCCGCAACGCCCGCCCTGGGGTGGAGCGCTTATCGATGTGAAGCCGTCGATTCCCCGGCACGCGACGGCGGGCAATCGACACAAGGCTTGACGCAAAGCTGGACCAAGAGCTCCGCGGCGAGCTCTTCGCACGAGCGTGTCACGCTCTCATCCAGCCAGGGCATTTTGTGGATCGAAAGCGATCTCTACCGCATCGCCGTCGACACCCAACGCGGCGGCGCCATCAAAAGCTTGTATCATAAGAAGCTGACAAGAGAGTTCTGCGATCCCGCTGCGGAGCGAGCGTTCAACGAGTACCGCGGATACTTCATCGCCCAAGGCCGCTGGAGAAGCTCTCTCGAGTCTCCCGTCGAGGTGGAAACGATCGAAGAAGGTCCCCTGCGAGCCAAGGTAGCCCTCAAAGGCCAACTCGGGGGCTGCCCGGTTCGCACGACGATGACTGTCACCGCCGGGGAACCCCGCATCGACTTCCACGTGCAATTTCACTTTCTCGAGGACACGTGGATCGGCGATCCATGGGACATCAAGCCGGAACGGCGCAGGTTTGAGCGGCGGCGTTCCCACCACGACGATCGGTGGAAGCTGCTCGTTTCGTTTCCCGCGTCGCTTCACTCGCCCGCGCTTTACAAAGAAGCGCCCTTTGATGTCTGCCGCAGCGCCTTGAAAAACACCTATTTCCAGTCGTGGGACGAGATCAAGCACAACATCATCCACCGCTGGGTCGACCTCTATGACGAGGCCGACGACGTGGGCCTCGCCCTGTTCACCGACCACACGACAAGCTACGTGTACGGCGAGGACCACCCGCTCTCGCTTACGCTGGCCTGGGGCTGGGAAGGCGGGTTTTGGTGGGGTAAGAGGCCGCTGCGGGGCCGGCAGGAGGTCGCCTACTCGATCATCCCCCACGCCCACAGGTGGAGCCGGGCTGGAATCCCCCGGCGGATGAGCGAGTGGAGCGAGCCTCTGCTCACCGTCACCTCGCCTTTTCCCGCAGGCGAGGCGCGTCCTGCGTCGCTGCTTCACGTGCTTTCCCCCGGTGACGAAGTCGTCACACTCCTCGTTGACGGCCGCGATGTGCTGGTTCGCCTCTTTCACGCCCACGACGAACCGGGAGAGTGCTCGATCGCCCTCAACGTCGAGCCGGAGAGCGTCGAGCTCGTCGAGTTGGACGGAACCCCCCGGGAACGCTGCGGGGTGAGTTTCGACGAGTCCGGGGCGAAGCTCGTTCGGATCGCGATGCCGCCCTTTGGACTTAGGACCCTGCGGCTGCGGGGGATACTCGAAACAGCTGGCAAGGCCTGAGCCGAGCCGCCGGTGCCCACAAAGGGCGAGGGGCGCGAACCGCTACCGCGTGTTGACGCCGCGAGTGACCGTTCTCGCTGCGATCGTTGGAGCTGACTTGCGGGGGTGGGAAACAGCGTCAGAGGTGAGGTAACTGATCTGCAACAGGAGTGACTGCGGCAAGCACCAGACCCGGTCCCGGAGTGGACGTCCTTCCCTAGAATAGTAAAGGAGTGAACTACGGTGATCTGCAAACTGGCCCGTCCGTTCGTCGTCGCATGGCTGGTCGTCGCCGCCCTGGCGCTGGCGGCTTCCGCCCAGCCTGTCACCATCAGCTTCTGGCACTTCTACGGCGGCGGCACCGCGGAAGGCGACCTGATCCAGTGGGCAGTGGACGAGTTTAACCGCAGGCATCAGGGTGAAATCATCGTCGAACCGACGATCGTCGGCTTTTGGGAGATGCATGACAAATACCCGATCGCGATGGCGGCTGGGATCGGTCCTGACGTCGTCCTCTGGAACCTCGACTACGTACAGTCCAGCGCCAAGAATGGGCTCCTTACCGACCTCACGCCGCTCATCGAGCGCGACGGCATCGACCTTTCCGACTACTTCCCCGCCGCGGTCGAGGTCTCGACCTACCAAGGCAGGGTGTATGCGATCCCCTTCAACCCGGACACCCGCCCGTTTTACACAAACCGGGCGCTCCTTGCCGAGGCGGGCATCGACCCCGACACACCTCCTGTGACGTGGGCCGACCTCAAGGAATACGCTCGAAAGCTGACCCGCACCGATGCGGCGGGAAGCTACGAGCAGCTGGGCTTTCACCCCATGTGGGGCGACTCGTGGTTTGTGCCGTGGCTCCACAGTAACTCGGGCCGTTGGTTTGACGAAAACGGCGATCCAATCATCGACAACCCGCGCAACGTCGAAGCACTGGAGTTTGTCGTCTCCTTCATCGAAGAGTACGGTGTTGATCGCCTCGACGAGTTCAACCTGAGCTACGACGGCAACAACGCGTTCCACGCCTCGCAAAACCTGGCGATGGTCCTTCACACAAGCGGATACATGGACCGTCTCAACCGGGAATTCCCTGACCTCGACTACAACGTCTCGCTGATTCCGTACAATACGGAGCCGGTGAGCTGGATGGCCGGCTTTGGCGTCGAAATGCCCCAAGGCAAGCACACGGAAGCCGCGTGGGAGTTTGCTAAGTTCCTCACGGGCTACGAGTTTATGGAGAAATGGGCCAGAGAGACCGGCAACATGGGCGGCATAATGAGCGTGGCGCGGGACGTGTTCGCCTATGATCCCAAGAAGGCGGTCATCGCAGAGCAGATGTATTACTCCCGCTTCAACGACGCCACGACACATCCGGATCAGCCCGGCTGGAATATCATCATCGAGCAGGTCTTTGCGGCCACGGGTCTCAGCAAGCCGCCTAAGAGCGCTCTCGAAGAGGCGCAGCGGCAGATCTCGAGCATCCTCGCTGAGATTCGTTCACGATAAAACGACAAACAGGAACAGCTCTGGGCACTTTCGCCCGCTTGGCTCAGACGATCGGATGCGGCGCCGGGGCTGTGCCGGCGCCGCATCGGTCTTGACGAGGCCAAGTGCCGTGCGTGAGAGGTGATCACGTGGCCTGCACTGGTGGACGGCGGTTTTCCGTGTATTCGATCGTGCGTTTTCTTCGGCGGCCGGCAAGGAGCGGGTTGGCGATGATGATCACTGCGTTGACCTTAACGCTCAGCGGTTTCGGCGGCTTCGGAGACGCTGCCGAAACCTCCGGCAAGATCAACCGTGTCTACATCGTCCCTTTGAGCCACCTCGACATCGGCTTTACGGCCTCCCCGCGCGAGGTCGCCGAACACTACCGGAGCGACCTCGAAATCGCCCTCCGTGTCGCAAACAACCTGCCCGATGCCCGGTGGAACATCGAGTCCATCTGGCAGCTTGAGCAGTGGCTCAAAGCCGCCCCCGAAGACGAGCGGACCGCCTTTCTCAAAGAAGTGATGTCGACCCAAAGGCTTGGCATTAGCGCTTCGTACGCGTCGATGCACTCGGCCCTCATGACGGGCGAAGAGATGCTCCGCATGCTCTATCCGGGGCAAAAGCTCGCCGAGAAGATCGGCATCCCCCTCGAAACGGCCGTGATGAACGATGTTCCCGGCTTTGCCTGGTACATGCCGCAGGCCCTGCGAGCCAGCGGAATAAAGAGGCTGATCGTCGGGGTCAACCTCGACTTCGGCGGCGGGACGTCGATTCCGCCGCACATGATCCCGTTCTATTGGGCAGGTCCAGACGGCAGCTCCGTCCTCACGTGGATCAGCCCAAAGGGGTATCTTGAGGGCGGCTTTCACTGGGAGCTGCACAATCCCGAGACGTTTCAAAAGCGCCTCGAGGCTTTGGAAGCGTCCGGCTACCCGTATGACGCCATCCTGATCATCGACGGCTACGGGGACAACGCCAGCGTCGACAGGCTCCTCTCAAGGCTCAACGACATACGCCGGCTGCGGGCGACGCTTCCCGGCGTCGAGATCATCTACGGTACCATCGATGAGTACTTCGATTACATGGAGGAAAAGTACGGCCGCGTCTTCCCCACCTTCTCCGGAGATTGGGGACGCACTTGGGACGTGGGCCGGATCTCGGGCCCCTGGCAGATGGCAGAATACCGCGCCCTCCAGCGGCTCATGCCCGCCGCGGAAGCGCTGGCGACACTCGCCTATGCTTTCGCCGGCGCGCCCTATCCCGCTGAGAGGCTCGCCCAAGGTTGGAACCTCCTCAACCTCGTGAGCGAGCACACGGGAGGGCCGGGCACGGGCTGGCCCGATCTCACCACGGCCCAGCAAGTGGACGAAAGCAATGTAACGGTCCTGTCGTACGTGAGGTCAGCTCGGGAGATCGTGGAGGAGGTCGCGGCGGCTTCGTTTGCGGCGCTAGCCGGTACTGCGGACAGTGCGGATGAGAGCAGCAGCCGCGACGTGTTGGTGTACAACGCCCTGTCATGGCCCCGCACAGGATTGGTCGCGCTGCGAGCGGCGGACCTTCCTCCAGCGGCGGGCTACAGGGTGATCGATCCTGCGACCGGAGCAGAGCTCGCGTCGATGTGGGACGGCGACACCTTCGTTTTCGAAACTCCGGAGATGCCGCCGATGGCCTTGGCCCGCTACCGCCTTGAACCAGTCGAAGAGGTCACAGAGAACGGTGAAGCGGCTAAGCCGGCCGATCTCGAAACGCGACAACCGGGCGCCACCGTCATCCTCGAGAACGAGTGGTACCGCATCGAAATCGACCCCGACTCGGGCTGGGTCCTCTCGATGTACGACAAGGAGCGAAGCCGTGAGATCGTCAACCGGGCGAGCCGGTACCGTTTCAACCAGATGCTCTGGGCTTCGCATCATGTCGACTTCATCGGCGGAACGCCGACGCCTATCGTTCCGGCTGTGGCATCCATCGAGCGCGTCGAGTCGCCCTTTGCCTCGGGGATCACGATCCGCTACGCCGAGGGTACCCCTTGGCATGAAACGACCATCCTCCTGCCGCGCGCCCGGGCGCGCGTTGAGATTCACAACATCATCGACCGGGGGAAAATGCGCAAGGTGCCATACGACGAGCACTCCGACCACTTCTACTTCGCCTTTCCCCTGGCGCTGTCGACTCGGCAGCTCTCCGCGAACTACCTCGGCGCGACGCGCTTTCAGTCCCTAAAAGACGTCCTGCCCGGCGCAAACGCCAACGGAATCGTGAGCCTGGGCGCCGTCGACCTGCGAGACTCCTTGTGGGGCGTGACCGTCGCCCACCGCGAAGCGTTTTCCTTTAGCGTGGGCGGCATCGGGCAGTCCAGCGCCCTCTTCCAACCCGTGGAGGCGACACTCTTCGCCCACGTCGTGCAAAAGGCGGACGAAGGCAAGACCAAGGACAAAGGGATTACGGCTTTCGAAGTGGAGCCTGGAGCGCCTAATCTCTTGCGCTTCGCCTTCGCGTTTGAGGTGAGCGACGGCGAGTTTGATCCTGTGGCGGCGAGCCGCTTCGCGCTCGAGTACGTCATGTCGCCCCTGGCTTGGGTGGGCGCGCCTGCTGGCAGTTCCGCCGCGACCAGCCTGGACGAGGCCCTTCAACCGTTGACCGGCCGCAGCCTGGTCGCCGTCGACCAGCCCAACGTCTTGGTGACGGCTTTGAAAAAAGCCGAAGCCACAGGCGACCCTAAGTCGAAAGCGGTGATCGTGCGGCTCCAGGAAATCGCGGGCGTCGAGAGCGAGGTCCGCCTTGAGACGGCGCTTCCGGCGCACGCAGCCGTGCTGACCGACGCGGTCGAAAGAGTGCTGTCCGGACCAATCCCGAGCGAAATTGCGCCGGCTTCCGACCAGGCACCCGCCACGGCGCGCTTTACCGGTCTTACGCTCAAGCCGTACGAGACGCTGACCCTGAAGCTTGAACTCTCCGGCTCCTAACAAAAGAAGCGCCGGCTTGGACCGGCGCTTCTTTCTTTGATCGCCCCCCACGGATCTACTCCTCACGCCGCCAATAGGCGTCGATAATCCCTTGAGCCTGTTCCGCGGCCTGCGCCAGCGCCGCGCCCGGGTCGGCGTCTCCGTAGAGTGCGCTTCCGACAGCGGCTGCAAGGAGGTTGATCACTTCACCCGTGTAGGGGAGCATCGGGAGCGGAACCGAGCGGCTCAACGCCTCGCCGACGACCATCCAATCGGGATTGAGCTCAAAGTAGAGCGGGTTGTTGTTGAACTCCCGGACGGGAGACGGCCGCGCCTGGCGCAGCATGAAGTAGCCTGCCGTATCCTCTCGCAAGGAGAGCCATTTGACGAGCTCCCACGCGAGATCGACATCGCTCGTGCCGTGGACGATCGCCCAGTGGAAGGTGCCCGCGTTCACCCCGCTGGGCCCGCCGAGCTGCCGCGCGGGCCGGACGGCGATCCCGAAGTCTGCGTCCGGATATGCGTCTTTCAAGTAGCTGTACTCCAAGATACCGTTGGGCAGCATCGCAAGCCGCCCCGTCGCAAAGGCGTGGCGCGGCGCCGAAGCGTAGCCCGACTGGTCCAGTTGGGCCAGCATTGCGTCGAGATCGCGCCAGCCGCCGAAGTACATGAGGTCTCCGGCCTCCTTCAAAAAGGCGACCGCCTCGACGCTTTCCGATCCGGCAAACCAGACGCTTCTTGCGTCGTCAGAAAGGACTTTTCCACCCCCGGCGACAAGCCAGGCAATTTCGCTGTAATCACCGCCGTATAAGGCAGAGCCCGCACGAGCGAGGACGTCGCCATCGTACCGGGTGAGTTTGCGGGAGATGTCAAGCCACTCGTCCCACGTCTCAGGCGGCCCGCCGATCCCGCCTTCCGCAAAGGCGGTCCGGTTATAATAAAGCAGCGAATTGGTGTCCCCGCCGGTGCGCATCGGAAGCCCATACAAGCGACCGGCCCACCGGGCCGTTTCAATTTCCGAAGGATACCAGGTATCAAGAGTGATCCCGTCGCGCTCCAAGAAGGAATCCACCGCCACGAGAAAGCCCCGCTCGACGGACCCCGGGATATTCAGGCTGTGGATCATCACCACGTCGGGCGGCGTGCCGGCAACAACTTGCGTTACAAACCGCTCTTGAATCACGTTCCCGCAGGCAGAGAGCTCCGCTGTGACGCTGACCCCTGGGTATGCCTGTTCAAACGCGTGCAGCATCTCGTTGATCCACTCGTTCCGGTGCTCCGTCCAGCAGTGGAGCACTTTCAGGTTGGTCTCGGCCGATGACGGAGGTGAAAGGAACACTACGGTGACGAGCAGCAACACCGCCCACCTTCTCATCGCTCGCATCATCTCGACCTCCTCGCTGAGATGTCACCTTGCCGCTCACACACTCCAC
Source organism: bacterium (assembly GCA_002919195.1). Classification (GTDB taxonomy): domain Bacteria; phylum Bacillota; class Limnochordia; order DTU080; family RSA5; genus RSA7. The sequence goes on along the minus strand of PKEU01000032.1, from coordinate 17,818 downwards.
GACTCGATAACACGCGCAGCCGATTCCCCGACTAGAACGCGGTTGATCACGCTCACCTCCTCGGTGCTGGACACTGCCAAGACCTTGTCAAGCCACGGCCCGGCGAGGATCAACCTGCCCTCCCTCGCAAAGTCGGCGGCAAAGAGCGGAACCCGCTCAACCCTGGACGTGAAGGCCCGCAAAATGAAGCCGATCGGATCCGAACCGTTGTCTGATGGGAAGTCGCTCGTAAGCGTTTGAATGGCAAACGAAGGATGAGCCCACTCCTCGTCGGCTATGTAAACGACGCCCACCCTAGCGAAAAGGTCGTCGAATGAGCGGAGGCGCTCAAGGCACTCCTCGATCAAGGGGCGCAGCGATCTCTCACGCTCGACAGCGCTCGAACCCCGAAGCGGTATATCGATTTGGAGAAGGGTCCCGGACAACGGGCGGATCGCAAAACCGAGCGACGCGGAAAGCTCCCGGCACGAATACTTCTGGCGAAGCTCGTTGGCGTCGACACCCTTGACCACAATGGACCTGACCGAGGCAGCCGAAGCTTCTCGTTCAACGGGCGACCGCAGGTGCTCCGGCACAAGCCGGCCCCACGGGTCCGTCTCGACGATCCACGTGGCGCCGGCCCATCCGTACCCTTGCCGCGTCGCAACCACAAGGCGCGCCGCTGCGTCCGTGTTTTCGTCCGCCTCGACTCGCACTGGTTGGGCGTGGAAGAGGAGGTCGACTCCTTGCTCGACAGCCAGCCGGTCAAAGACCAGCTCCGCGATTGGCGCGTGGACGACGCCGTCAAGTAAGCCGCCCGCGTCCCGGAGCGCCCGGAAAAGCCTTGCAAGGAACGGGGACCCTACCTGTTCGAGATCCAGCTCGTAAAAGACCCGGCGGGCGCGGCTGACCTCCCAGCCCAAGCCGCCCCGGCGATCAACGATGAGCGTCTTGTACCCGCGCTCCGAAAGCGCTAGGGCGCAAGCGAGGCCTCCTAGACCGCCCCCACTGATGACGACGTCGTACCGGCCAAGGGTTTCACGAAAACCAACGTTGTCTGGGTAGCTTTCTTGATCGCCACTTGGTGGGGCGACGCTTTCTCGACAACGGGGGCCTTCGTTAGCTGTAAAGCGTCGATGGATCCAACGCGCGGCTCGCCGCACGTATCCCCTCGAATCGCGGCTCAACTGCTCCAGGATTTCCATTCCTTTGGGGTCCGACAGCTTTATCAGAAGCGCCGCACACGCAAGATCGATGCTCCACTCAATCGACTGGGGAACGCCACCCCACACCCGGTACTCGGCTCCCCTTTCGGGCCAAGCATGAAGCCTGTGAACCGCCTGGCGCACGCGCTCTTTCGCACGCTCATCAAGGACGTCGACGACAGCGAGGAAGTAGTGCAGCACGTGCAGGATGGCATCGGCATGCTGCTCTTTTGGGAGCCGCTCGACGAGGAAGTCCACGGCGCAAGGATCCCGCAAGAGCTTGAGGCAAATGAGGGATGCGATCCAGTGCGGGGCCGCCCTAACGCCCGGAGGAGTCCGCATGTCGAGGGACTTGACTGACTCGAGAAGGTGGAGTCTCCCGCTCCCATCGCCGGCGAGAGCAAGAGCCATCGAAATGGCCCGAAGGTGATCCAACGTCCCTCGCTGCGCTTCACTCTCGGCGGTATTGGCGTCTCCTTTACCGGCGCCCGGCTCCGAATTTCCGTCACGTCCGGCCCGGTGCGATCGCCCCACGGTGGCAGTTTCCCGTTGAAGGCGGGCAAGCCGCGCCTTCAGAAGCTCAATGCCTTTCGGACCGGCGCGCCTAAGCCACCACATCGCCTTGCCGGCCTGTTCCGTAGCCAAGGCATCGATCAATCGCTCGATCACCCGGGCGCATTGGAGCGACTCCGGCGTCAGCCCGTCCTCGGGCAGGCCTTCGAACTGCAGCTGCACCCACGGACGATCACGTCCCCCGGCCCGTTGACCCTGGCGTTTCGGCTCGAGGTCGAGCACCCCCTGGGCCGCCAGCCGCTCCTGCAGCTTCACCACGTCCAGCTCTCTGGGCTCGCAACGGAGGGCCACACAAAGCGCCGCGGCGGTGCCGGCCACTTCACCTGCTTGCTGGATGTCCCGCTGCATCCTCAAGCCCACGGCCGCGTCGTGCGACAGGGAGAGCGCCCGGCACCCGACCAAAATCCCGTCGATCCCCTTGGGGATGAAGCAGCGATACGGCACCTCGGATCCGATACGCTCTTTCCAAAGACCCATGACGCACACCCAGACCTGGGCCTCAAGGCTCTCGTTGGCGAAGTCGTAAGCGTGCGTGTCGAAATGGGTCATGCACCGCATGACCGCGTCCGGGAACATCCGGTTCTCGACAAGATCGGCAAGCGTCAGGGTCTCCTCCCCCACGATGAGGCGCCCTTCCCGCACGCCGAGCTGAGGCGGCATGCTGATAAGGCTTACGGGCGCAATTGCATCACCCAACAGCCGGAAAATGTGAGCCCGCCCCTCGACGTACGCTCTCGTGACATCCCGCACGCTGGTGCTGTCAACCCATCCTCCATCGACGTTGAAAGGAGCGATCCGGTCGTTGTAAAGGCAACGGGGAACGAGGGAGTAGTTGTTCATTACCTGGTCCCAATCGCGGCCGACCGTATACGAAGCTCCGGCGAGGGCGCACACGTCCCCGTCGCCCGTCGCGTCGACGGTGATCACGGCGTCGATACGGAGGGACTCCTCGGGGGTTTCAAACACGACCCCCTGGACCCGTGTGCCGCTCTTCACCACCTCGACCGCCTGAGCATGAAAGACGATCTCCACCCCCAGCGCCGATAAGACCTCAACGCTGGCGAGCCGCTTGGCTTCGGGGTGGAGCCCTTGAGCCGCCCAGCCGATGGCCCTTGCGGCGCGCTCGACCTGTTCGTCCAAATCCACCTGGCTACCCGCTTTGAGACCGTAGTAATAAAGGTGAATCCCCGCCCGGGTAGCAACCCCTCCCAGCGCGCCGTCCCTTTCAGCCAGGATCACCTTCGCGCCGTTTCGAGCCGCGCTGTAGGCCGCCATCACGCCGGCAGTGCCGCCGCCCACTACGAGTACTTCTGTCGTGATGCGTTTCACTGCAAACCCCTCTTCCTGCGCCCTGGCCCAAGACCCCTCGCAATCGCCCCGGCTCATCCAAACTGCGCCGGAGCAGGACCCGTCGATTCGCGCACGGACAGCCGGGGCGGTAAGACGATGCGCACCCCGACGAGGTCGGTATTTTCGCTGGCAGCCACGAGATGCGTCGCTGCGAGCCGCCCCATCTGATAGAGGGGCAACGATACAGCGGTAAGCTTTGGGGTTGTTGAGCCCGCAAGCTCTTCGTCATGGTATGCGATGACGCTGAGGTCGCCGGGCACTGAGCGGCCAAGTTCCCGACAGGCCTCGAGGACGGCCGCGCCCAACGACTCGTATGCGGCAATCACGGCCGTCACACCGGTCCACGCGCTGGACAAGAGGGAGCGGGCGAGCGGCAGGGCGTGGTCAAAACTCCAGGGCGGGTCGACCGAAGCTATGTAACAAGCAGGGAGCCCGTAATCGTGGCACGCTCGTAAGAAGCCGGTGAGCTTTTGGTCACTCGTGCGAGTGGATTGGGAACCGTTGAGGAGCGCAATTCGACGGTGTCCCAGCTCGTACAGGTAAGCGACCGACAGCCGGATCCCCTCGATAGCGTCGGCTTCGACAGCTCCCAGCGTCGAGCAGGAATCGACGTGGCAACCGACCGTCACCGCCGGAAGGTGCGTCGCTTCGATCGCCTGGACGAGGGCATTGCTCACCGCCCCGCCGATCACCAGCGTTCCGATGAGCCCGGGCAAGACCACGCCGGCGTCGGCATCAGAGCCCCACACCAAATGCGTCCGATACGGGCGAAGGACCGATTGCACTCCGTCGAGCACTCTTGACGCAAACGCTCCTAGTTCGGAAGCTTCGGGCGCCCGCTGTTGGCCGCCAAAGACGATGCGAATAGGCCTTCCCGAGATGACGGGATTGATCCCGAAAGGGTCGTCGGCAAGGTAATAGCCCAGCTCCCGTGCTGCCGCCCGCACACGCATCCGCGTCTCCCAGCGCAGTTTCCCTTTCCCGCTGAGAGCTTGGGAGACCGTCGACGGCGACATCCCGACTTTTCTTGCAATTTCCCTGATCGTGACCGGCATGACCGCTCCCCCTCTTGCCCCGGCCCACAAAGTGGGGAAGTGACGGAATCTTTTCGATTACGTATATCTCGTAGCGGTAACCTGTTATCCTGTAGCCGAACGCGAACAATCCGCGAACATCGCCTGATACAAAAACCAGATGCTGGCCAACCGGGGCCGCGTGCACGATGAAGCCACGGTGCGCGCCGCGCCCCAGCGCAACGTTGCAACAAAACAGGCTTGCCACCAGCAACCAGTGGCAAGCCTGCGTACCTGCACAACCGTCGACAACGAATCTGGATAACCCGTCGACGGCAAATCCGGCAGTTCATTTCGTCAGCGCCCCGCTTCGCCGGCAGTGCATTTCGCTGGCGACGCATTTCAATGCTGGCCGACAGCGCGCACCTCGATTACTGCGCGCTTCAAGGCAACCGCTCATCTCAAAGTGACGGCTCACCGCGGCGTGATCCGCGGCCACTCCAGCTCGATGCCGGCCGAGCGCAGGCGGGCTTGGAAGCTTTCGAGCTTGTCTTTTTGCTCCCGCACCTGCCGGGGCTTAAGGTTGTTTTCGATGCAGTAGGCGGCCAGGTGGCCTGCGGCTTCCCCGATGTTCCACTCCACCGGATGCAGGCGGTAGCACCCGTTGGTAATGTGGGTGACGCCGAGGTTTTTACAAGCCGGCAGGAGGTTTTCGACGCGGATCGGGAGCAAGGCCCCGAGCGGGATTTGAAACGGCCAGGAGCTGATGTCGATATAGTTTCGCTGGCTCGTGCTCGGGTGAAGGTCGATCCGGTAGCTTCCGACGCCGACGCTGTCGAAAAACGGCTCGGGCGGCTTGCCCTCCCGCGCCTCGTACCCCACGTGCAGCTCGGTGACGAGAAAGACGGGTTTGATGCGCCGCGACTCCCGGATGTACGGGTACTTGGCCAGCCCATCCTCGGTGCCGACGACGTCTTTGCGAAGCCGCAGCCCAGGGTACCCAGCGCCTCCGTCAGGCCTCGGCGCCTCAGTCTGCATCCAGTACAGAAACGACAAGCTCAACTGCTTGGCGGCTTCGAGGTGGCGGGCCGCTTCTTCCTCCGGCACCTCAAAGACGGGACCCAGCCAGTAGTCGACCTGCGGCCAGTTGATCAAGCTGATGTCGCTCACGTAAGTTCCTGGCGCGAAGTTGCTCTTGTCGATGATCCGCCGGTACAGCCAGAGGTTTTGGAATGGGGTGGTCTCTTCGTGGGGAAAGAGACAGCGCTGCCTCGGCTCGAGCGTGATCGGGTGCGGGTGCGTCCAATCCAGGAGCTTGTTGGGCCAAAACGACGGGCGGTACTCGCGCCAGAAGTCATAGTCCCTCGGCCGCTCGATGGTGTGGTCCTCGCCCTCGATGTAATCGACGGCAAAGCAAAACGTGATCGCCTGCATGTCGAGGGGATCGGGGTCGCCCGGGAGCGCGTGCGGTTCGCCCGTCTCCTTTTGTGACTCGGCGCCAGTGACGTACTCGACCCCCGCCAAGGGGAGCACTTCGCCGGTCTCCGTGGCGTCGAGGAAATAACGGCCGTGCAGCACCCGCTCTTTGCCCGTGGCAAGGTCCCGCACCGTAACGGAGGTAACCGTGTCGCCGTCAGCCTCGGCGGCCACCGGTTTGTGCTCGAGGAGCACCATGACGCGCCCGCTGTTGCGATAGGGCGCGAGCATCGCCTCGATCACAGCCAGCGCCACCCGGGGCTCATGGCAAAGCCGGCTCACGTAGCCGTTTCCGGGGTTGAGGTAGCGGCGGGCGCGGGCCTCCTCGGTGAGCGGGTAGTTTTGCCGGTAATACTCCCGGATGCGGTTACGGAGCTCCCGGTAGGTCGCCGTGCAGCCAAACTGCTCGATCCACGGGTGCTCGTCCGGCGGCACCGCTTGGCTCGTCAGCTGGCCGCCGAGCCAGTCCGTCTCTTCGGTCAGAATCACCGAGTGTCCCGCCTGGGCGGCTGCCAAGGCGGCGGCGCATCCGCCAAGCCCGCCTCCCAGGATGACGATGTCGGCTTTCAGTTCGTGGCTCACGTGTGTCGATGACCTCCTCAAAGAGTTGTAGATCTCCTCAAGCGCTCGGCGCGGCGGCCGTGCTGTCCCCAACCACGAAATCCGTCGGCACGCGGACGTGGCGCCGGGGAGCGTCCGGGTTGTCGAGCCGCCAGATCAAGAGCTTCACAGCCTCCTCACCCACCTTGGGCCGGTTGAGCCGGACCGACGTGGGTTCAACAGCAAAGCTCCGGTAGGCTTCTGCCTCCGTGAGAGCGATGAGCGAAAGGTCTCGGGGGATTTCGACTCCCGCTTCGCGGGCGAGCTTGTGATACGTCTCATACCCTTCAAGGGTGTCGCATACGACCGCCGTCACACCGAGATTTTGCAGCTCCGCGATCCACCGCGCGTGGGCAAGGCCGGAGAAGCGCTCCGTCAGCTCGATCACCTCGACGCCCTGATGCTCCGCCGCGGCGCGCTGGCCGCCGGTCACCTTGTCCTCGTAGGGCTCCCACCCAAGTCCGAGGCCGTGAAATCCGATCTTCCGGTGGCCCAGCTGGACCAGGTGCTGCACCGCATCGTATCCCGCCATGATGTAATCGGGAGCGACCCAGTCCATCTCGCAGCCTTCGATCTTTCGCCGGCCGATGTAGACAAAGGGAATCCCCTCTCTAATGAGGCTGAGAAGCTCCCGCGGGTTCGGTTTCGCGCCGAGCAAGATCGAACCGTCCGGCAGCCCCAGCTGGTTGACGCCGTCCTTGTAGATGCTGGGCTCCTTGTTGCCGTGAGTCCGGGTGATCAAGAGCAGGTTGTACCCCTCGCGGCTAGCCTGGCGCTCGATTCCCAGGAGGAAAGGAAAGTAGAAGTTATCCTGCTCGTAAGGGAAGAAGGGCTCGTAAGTAAAGACACCGATCAGGTGGTTTCTCCCGCCCGCTAAGATTTGCGCCGCCGGATTTGGCGTGTAGCCCAGCTGCTCCATCGCTTCGAGCACCCGGCGCCGCGTCTCTTCGCTGATGGGGACGCGCCCACCGGTTATACCGTTGATCACCATGGAAACCGTTGCCCGCGATACCCCCGCGAGCCTTGCGACATCTTGTTGTGTGGGACGTCTCGACTTCATCGCTTGCACCCCGGGCTTTTATCCCGAATCTTATCTAAAAGTTGACGCATATCTAGATCTGGATTACAATTTACGCGAGTTAGCTAACGCGCGTTAATTCGGCAGAGTCCATCTTCGCCCCATTCGTTCCGTTTCCTCCCTCGCGCCGCAAGGGACAAACCCAAACGGGATCGGAGGTGGTCCCCGGGGGAGAATTTTGAGAGTCATCTGGCAAGTCATCAGACAGGCGTCCGTCGTGCTGGTCACTGAATCACTGGGAGGTTTAAGAAATGAGTGCACTCGAAAGGTGCTGCCAGCGGACGATGTTACGGGCCGTGTTCGCTTTCCTGGCGCTTTTCCCGGTGTTCGCCACTCAAGCGTGGGCCGCAACCACGATCTCGTTTTGGACGCAGGATGTGCAAGAGTGGGTGCTCGAGGCGGTCAATGAGTTTACCGCGGCAACCGGCATCGAGGTGGACGTCAAGGCGATCAGCTGGGGGCTCGACGAACTGATCGTCGCGTACGTCGCAGGTTCGATGCCCGACGTCTGGACCCACGGCGGCGCAGCGCTGGGCGCCCTCGCCCACCAGGGAATGATGGCGCCGCTCGATCGCTGGATCGAGCTGTGGGAGCACCGTGACGATGTCGCCCCGCAAGCTCTCGAGCTCGTCACCTACAACGGCCGGGTAGTCGGGCTCCCGTGGCGGGGGATCGCCGTCGGGGCCATGCCCTACCGGGCCGACTTTTTCGCCGAAGCGGGACTTGACCCCGAGACCCCGCCCCAAACTTGGGACGAACTCGTCGAACACGCGAGGAGGCTTGTCCGCCGCGACGCCGACGGCACGCTGATCCGGAGCGGATTTAACGTCACCGACGCCGGAGTGGAGCCGTCCTTTTGGTTTCGTCTCTTCACGCTCCAAAACGGACTCGAGGTCTTCAGCGACGCCGAGCATTCGTTGACCGATCCGAGGATCGTGCGGGCTGTCGAGTTTTACAGCGACCTCTACCACCGCTATCACGTGAGCGATCCCGGCTTCTACGGCAGTGTTGCCGCCGGCACCACGGCGATGGGCTCCAGCCCCGTCGGGGGACCGCTGATCCAAGAGCTCGAGCAGTTCATCGAGTTTGGCGGCGACCCGCGGGACCTTCGCTTCTCTGTCTTTCCCTATCTTGAGGAACCTCTTGCCATCCTGACGGGCGACTTTATCGCCATGTCGCCCACGGCTTCGGATCCCGAGGCCGCCTTTGCCCTCATCAAGCACCTGGTGGGCCCTAAGGTCCACGAGCGTTTGACCTTCCAATTTGGGAGGCTGCCCATCTACCGCCAAGCGGTCGACTGGGACTGGGTGGTCGCCCGGCCACAGGTGCACAATTTGATGGAAATCATGTTTGAGCACGGCACAGCGACACCGCCGCATCCCTACTTCTTCGAGCTCCGCCAGGTGCAAATCGACGTCATGCTGGCGGCGCGCAGCGGCACGCAGGCCGTCCAGACCATCCTCGAGCAGTACGCCGTCCCTTACCGCAACGCTTGGCACGGTATACGGTGAAACGCTGCCTACAACGAAGTGTTTGGGGAACGCTTACGCCTAAGGGAAAACGCACGCCGGCGCGTCTTGCAACTGTGAGGCGGCAAGCCCATAGCCTCGCCTCGCGAGACGGCCGATGCCAGGACATCCACCTGCGAACAAATCAATAAAAGGAGGGGACTTCCTGTCCCCTCCTCTTTCATCAGTTAAACCCTCAACCCTTGATCCCCGAGCTTGTGACGCCTTGGACAAAGCTTCGCTGGTTGAGGACAAAGACGACGACCAAAGGCATGGTAACGGCGACGGTGGCCGCCATCAGCGGGCCCCATTCGACGGAATGCTGGCTTTGAAACACTTGCAACCCGATCTGCACCGTCCGCATGGACTGGCTCGTGGTGACGACCAGGGGCCATAGGAAGTCGTCCCAGACGTTGCTGAAGCTGAAAATCGCAAGGGTCGCCAAGACAGGCTTCGCAGCAGGCAGCGCCACCGTCCAGTAGATCCGGTACTCGGAGGCCCCGTCGATCCTCGCGGCGTCGATCAAATCGTCCGGCAGCCCCATGAAAAACTGGCGAGTGAGGAAGACGCCAAAGACAGGGAGCAGGTGGGGCAGCACGAGCCCGGGGTACGTGTTTAGGAGACCCGTACCGCCGCCCCAGAGGCCGTTTCCGCCGGCGAAGGGAAAGTTTTTCGCCACCAAAAACAGGGGCACCAAGATCACGTGAAAAGGAATCATCATCGTGGCAATGAGGGCAAAAAAGATCAGGTTTTTGTACGGGAAGTCGTACTTGGCAAAGGCGAAGCCGGCGAGCGACGTGAAAAAGAGATTGATGACCGTGGTGCTGATTCCGGTCACGGCGCTGTTGAAGAAGTAGCGGCCGAAGGGCGCGGCTTCAAAGGCGCGGATGTAGTGGTCGAGGACCCATCGCGTCGGAATCCACACGGGCGGGTAGCTAAAGAGCTCCGAATTGGGCTTAAACGAGCTGAGCACCATCCACGAAAACGGCAGGCTCATCACAAAGGCGACGACGATGAGCACGGCGTAGATCCCGGCGGTCCTGAGAAAGCGCAACCCTCTCACCCTTTCGACCCCTTCACTCAAGCTTCAGCCCGTGCGCCCGACACCCTGTTGTTGACGACCGTCAGCGCCAGGATGATTCCCAGCAAGACAAACGAGGTAGCCGACGCCTGGCCCATTTGAAACTGGTCAAAGGCTTGCTGGTAGATCAGGTAGCCTACGGTCGTCGTGCTGTTGAGGGGTCCCCCTTTGGTCATGGCGTAGATTTCGCCAAAGGTCTGAAACGTCGAGATGATCCCCATGACCGTGATGTAAAACGTCACCGGACGCAAGAGGGGCCAGGTGATCCTGAGCATCCGCTGCCAGGAGTTGGCCCCGTCGATCGACGCCGCCTCGTAGAGCTCCTGGGGAATCTCCTGCAAAGCCGCCAGGTAGATCACCATGTTCCACCCGACGCCCTTCCACACCCTCATGATGACCAGCGAATGGAGCGCGAGCCTCGGATCTCCCAGCCAGTCAAAGGGGCCGAGGCCGACATACTCCAAGAGGAGGTTGAAAAGGCCCAGGTTGTAGTCATAGAGCCACATCCAGATCATGCTCACGGCGACGATCGAGGTGACCACGGGCAAGTAAAAGAGCGTCCGGAAAAAGGCGACACCCCGCACCTTTTGATTGACGAGCAAGGCGAGGCCAAACGAAATGGCGATGTTGAGCGGCAATACCTCAAGACTGTAGAGCGCGGTGTTTCGCAGCGCCGTCCAAAACAGGTCCGATTGGAAGATGCGGATGTAATTTTGCAACCCCACCCACACTGCGGGCTGCAAGACGTTGTAGCGCGTAAAGCTCAAATAGAGCGACGCGAACATGGGAGCAAAGCGGAAGATGACGGTATAGAGAAGGACGGGCAGGATGAAAAGGAAAGCGACTCGCTGCAGCCTTCGTTGATATGAGCCTCTCCTGGAGTACATCGTTGTGCCGGCCATTCTCGACGCCCCTTCCGCTTTGCTCCGCGCTGCATTGTCAAACCGTCTAGTTACCCAAATCCGCGAGGAGCTGTCTCACTTCATCGGCCGCCGTGCGCAGCGCCTCGGCCGGCGAGACAATCCCCCGGATCGCCCGCTCGATCTGGCGCTCCAGCGCGTCGCGGGCATTGACCCAAATCGGGATGTTAGGATTGAAGCGAGCCGCGGAAAGCCCATCCATGAAGGCGATAACGTTGGGATCCTCAGCCACGTGAGGCACCCCGGCCAGCGACGCCCGCGGCGGCAGCCCCGACAAGGAGTACGTCAGCGCCTCGAGCGCCTCCGGGCTGGTGAGAAACTGCAGCACTTCCCACGTCGCCTCTTTGTTGGCGCTTTGCTTGGCCATGAAAAAGCCGGCAAACGAGTACCAGGCCGCGGGCTGGACCCTCGTGAGCGGCGGAGCCACGCGCACGTTGGGATAGACGTCGGGCGCGTACGTGGCGATGGTCTTGAGGTTTTCCACGGTGGTGAACTCCTGCGCGACCGCCCCGGCGGCCAGCACGGGCAGGTTGCCGATGGGCTGGTTTTCCCGCTTGTCGGCGATGGCGTCGTCAAAGAGGCTCACGTAAAACTCCAGCGCCTCGATGGCCTCCGGGCTGTCAAACAGCACCTGCTTGCCGTCTTCGGAAAAGAGCTCCCCGCCGTTTTGCCAAAGGAACGGAGACCAGTCCTGCTGAGCGGCGGCGATGCGGACCGAAATTCCCTCGCGCTCAAAGCGGTTGCCCCGCTTTCTCGCGAGCTTCAGCGCGCTCTCCCGCAGCTCTTCCCAGGTCCTGGGAGGATTGTTGGGGTCGAGGCCCACTTCCTCATAGAAGTCCGCCCGGTACGCCAGCAAGGTTCCCGAGCCGTAGACGGGGATCATGTACCTCTTGCCCTCATACAGGCCGGCATCGAGCGACGCACCGAAGTCCTCCAGCATCCCGGGCGATTTTTCTAGGTACTCATCGAGGGGTTCGAGCACCCCGGCGCTGGCAAAGCCCGCGGTGGCCGCTTGCCCGTGCATAAAGAGGTCGGGCGCCACGTTGCCGGCAAACGACGTCAACAGCTTCGGGGAGAGTTCATTCCACGGAATGAAGTCCACCTCGATCCTGATGCCGGGATGCGCTTGGTGAAAAGCCGGCAGCAGCTGCTCGTTGACGACGCGCATCATCGGTTCGGCCGTTCCCGCAAACCACACCCGGACGGTGGCCACTTCACTGGCGCCGGCGGCGAAGCTGGTTAGCAGCGTGATCGCGGCGATCAAGACGACGGCCAGCAAGCGTTTCATGGTGTCTCCTCCTTTGTGCTCCTCTGCTTTTCCACTACACCCTGATCTCCACTAGGCCCTGAGGCGTTGGAAAAGACGCTTGGTGATTTCCCAAACAGCCTCCGGGTCGTCCGAACGGTTGTTGTCCCCGGTGCCATACTTGTCCACCCAGACGGCGAGGTTGGTCACCCCCGCCTCGCAGGCGATCGCTGCCGCCTGCTCGATCTGGCCCTCAAGGCCCCGGGGCACGCGAAAACCTTGCAGCCAGATCTGCGGGGTCTTGCCGTACGCGTGCGCCAGCGACACGGCCTTGTTGGAGAAATGCCGCACGTGCGCCTCGAGGTCGATCTCCCTGTTGTACCAGTAGGGATCGGTCCCAAAGATGTCGATGGCAGGCAGTGCGGCGATCCTGCTCCAGTCGCCAAAGCCGTCCTCCCCATGTTCCTGGGAAAGGAGGCAGATGCAGTTTTTTAGCCCGCGCGCTTTGGCCTCTTGAGTGACCCAGTCGAAAAATCGCACTAATGTCTCCTGGCGAAAGGCCATCACCTCTCTGGTCAGTTCTACCGGCATCTCTTTGCCGTAATGCTGGGCGAAGAGCGCCTGGCACTTTTCGCAGCGGCACGCCCAGCGCGCCACCCGGCCCACCTCGTCCTTTTGCACGGCGAGGTGCGGCTCGTCCCAAAAGACCACCTCGCCCCCGATCTCCACCACGTCGTCGAGCCAGCGGCGCATGTAGTCCCGAAACGCCGGGTGGTTGGGACACGCCTGCATCAAGGGCCTGCCGTCGGACCAGACCTGGCACGCCTCGGGATGGTCCAGCGGGAACAGGGTGTATTTCGTGCAAATAAAGCCCCCCAACGACCACGGGTCGATGTAGACTTGAAGCCCCGCCTCCTTGGTCACCTGGACGATCTCAGCCACGCTCTGCTTAAAAAACACTTGATCAAACTCGGTGAAGAAGTGGACGACGTAGCTGCAGCCGGCAGCTTTGATCTCCTCCATGTCGGCCCGAGCCACATCGGGCCGGCGGTTACGCACGAAGTAGGCGATCCCGGTATCCATCGCCATGAGCCTCTCTCCCCCACTCTGCAGGCGGCAAATCCACCTGGCTTTGTATCTCGGCCGGATCCACGTCGCAGGGATCGACGTCGTGCTGCAACGCCAGCGCCGCGGCGATCCCCGCCGCCTCGCCGATCGCCATCGCGATAGGTGACACCCGGATGGCAGCGCACGCCTCGTGGGTCGCCGAGATGCAGCGCCCCGCCAGCAGGAGGTTGCGCGTCCTCCTGGGCAGCAGGGCGCGAAAAGGTATGAAATAGTAGTCCGCTTCGAGCTCCTGGACGACCAGCGACTCGTCCGACGGAGAGTGGATGTCGACGGGATACGAGCCGGCAGCGATGCGGTCGGCAAAGGCGGTCCCCTTTACCAGATCCTCCGGAACCAGGACATAACGCCCTTGGATCAACCTGCTTTCCCGGATGCCGAGCTGCTGGCCGACGTGAATCACGCGGGCCTTTTCAAATCCCGGGATTCTCTTTTGGAGAAAGCGGGCATACTGCCAGACCTGCCGGCGGCCTTCGATCTCGGCGTCCGTCCACGACCGGGCGGAAACGACGGTCGCCTTCGCGACGCGCGTGACGTTGACGATGACCTCACCAGGCGCGACTCCGCCAAAAAAGAGGACCCGGTCGCGATAGGGCGGGAGCTCGCCGCGGCGGACCGCCTCCTCCACATGGCGGAAAAACCCGGAGACACCCGAATACCCGCCTGCTTCAAAGAGGGCGCGCCCGCCCTCGAAAAACTCTTCGGGATGCCGTTCCACGTAATCCCGCACTTGGCGGAGGTCGACGCCCCCCATGCGGAACATGAGCGTCATCGGCTGGGTGTGCCCGTCAATCTTGCGTCCCAGCGTCCACTCTTCACCCGAAAACGCGGCGACGTCGCCGTCTCCCGACGCGTCCACAAACACCCGCGCCGCAAAAGCCAGGAGCCCCTCTTTCCCCGCGACGGCCACGACATGGGTGAGGCGGTCGGCCTGTTTATGCACTGCGATGACTTGAGAATGGAAGAAGACTTCGACCCCTGCTTCGGTCACAAAGGAATCGAGCGTCGTCCTGAGGATGTCGGGGTCAAAGGGAGTGACTGTCTTGACGAAGCCGACCGGGTCAGGCACGTGCCCGGGCGAACCGCCGGCGCGCACCAGGCGGTCGACCAGCTCCTGCGCCAGGCCTTTCACGACCTGGCGTCCCGACTTCGCGTGAAAGGTGAGCATGGGGTTGACGAGGCCGGCGGTAAGATTGCCTCCGAGGGCTGCCAGGCGTTCCAGGAGGACGACCCGCGCGCCTCTGCGGGCGGCGGCCACCGCCGTCATGACCCCCGCCGGCCCGCCCCCTACGACGACGACATCGACTTCGCGCACGACGGGGACGTCAAACCTGGCCTCAATGCTAGCAGCGTGTCGTGTCACGGCGTTTTGGGTCACGGCGATCTGCGCCCTTCCGTAGATTGTGCGGCTGCGGCGGCTCCCGGCCCGATTCTCTCGGCTTCTGCTTTAAACTCGCGCACCGCCGCCTCGATGCGGCCGGGCTCGTCGCCAAAGACCACGGCGCCGAGCAGCACCCCCGCCACCCCCACCTCGGCCAGCGCGTGGAGGTCCTGGGGAACCAGGCGTTTCTGCGCCGGGACGATCACCGGCCGGCGGGAGCTCTGGACGATGCGCTGGTAACGGCCGAGGTCGGAGACGGTCAGCGGTTTTCCGTACTCCGCCGGATCGATGATGGACGCCTCAAGCCAGGCGACGTGCGGCATCGCGGAGTACGTCGCGGCCTCCTGTTGGCCGGCCCGGTGGTCGAGCGCGACCATCAACGGCGCCGGCGGATCCACGATCACTTCAGCTGGCAGATCGTGGGCGTAAGCATCGATAAAGGCAAACCCTCTTCCCACCAAGTGCGGCAGGTCGGCCCGCACCTTTTCCGGATCAGCCCCGGCCATGATGCCAACCGGAAGCGGGACCGCGTCCTGGATCGCCGCAATCCGGTCTTTCTCCTCGCTCCAGCCAGAAAAGGCGATGCCTGACGCGCGGTGGGCGACGTTGAGATGCACCTTGAGGCCGTCGGCCCCTCCTCGCCAGGCGGCCAGCGCCAGCTCGACGCTGTTGCCCGGCAAGCTCGCGAGCACCAAGAAGCGGCCGGAGGGTTCGATTAAACCTTGGCGCCGGGCTGCCTCCGCGGGCTCCGGCGACTGGGCCGTCGTGGACCCGAATGTCTCTTGCGCCCCGGCGCGGGAGGAATCACGCACCAGACGATGCCTCCTTTTCCATGACGTGCTCGGCCTCACGGGCGCCGGCGGTCGTGGACCGCACGACAAGGCGCGGCTGCATCCAAATCTGCGTCGACATGGTGACCCGGCCTGCCCAAATCTCCTCCACCAGGCGAAAGGCGAGATAGCCTAAGGCGTAAGCATCGACCCTCACGGTCGTGAGGGGTGGGCAAACGTGCGAGGCGAGCTCGAGGTCGCTGTAGCCTACAATCCCGACGGGGTCAGGCACGCCGATCCTCGCCTCGAGCAAGGCTTGTAAAGCGCCTGCGGCCATCCAGTCGGTGGCAGCAAAGATCCCGAGCCTTTCCCGGCCAAACTCCTCGCCCATCTGCCCGAGCAACCCCTTGACCGCCTCGTACCCGCCGACACGGTCGATCCCGGCGGCGCTGACAACGTCCGCAGCCCGCAGCCTAAACCCGTGCTGGGCAAGGCCTTGGCGAAAGCCTTCCAGCCGGTCACGGAAGACAAAGGTGTCAAGTCCCCCGCCAAGGTAGAGGAAGCGCTCATACCCGCAGGCCACCAAATGCTCGGCCACCAGCCGCCCGCCCCGGACGTTATCGGGGATCACTGCATGATTGTCCGGCTCGTCCTGATGCTTACCGATGTAAACCACGGGAACCGAGAGCTTGCTCAACCCTTCGCGGTACGCGGGGGAGATGGAAATTCCGCCGACGATCAGGGCGTCGACCCTCCGGTTTTCCAGGATCCGGGGCGGCACCCAATCGCCTCCAGCGTCGATCGGCGACAGCAGCACGTGACAGCCTGCGCTCTCGGCGCAGCTGACCACGCCATTGATCACCTGTGCGAAAAACTCGTCGGAAGTCAGGGAACGCAAGGGGCGCGAGATCAAGACCGCCACGTCGCGAAGCGCCTGCTTCACGCCGCGCGAGGGAAGGCCGGCGCTGCCCGTCATCTCGATCAGGGCCTGCCGCACGCGGCGCTTCGTCTCTTCGCTGATCTCAGGGCTGTCCCGCAACGCCCGGGACACCGTCGAAGGGGAGACACCAAGTTTTTGCGCAACTTGGCGCAACGAAACTCGTTTCTCCAGCGCCATTCGTCTCCTCTCTGAATGGATCGCAGCCTCAATTCGCTCCAGAGCCGATCGCTTGGAGACACCTTTCTATCCAGGGGAGATAAGGACTTTCACCACAAGGATCGGGGGGTAAACCCCTCCGGTCTCTTGGTCACATCGTATCACAAAAGCCGGGAGAATCGAGATTTTCCACACACAAAATGCGCGAAAAATGTTGCGTTCTGTTGCGTTGTGATCCAAACCCCTCTCATTTGACCGGTCTTCAACTCGGACGGGTCTTCAACGAAGATCCAGCGAGCCATTTGTATACACTTTTACAGGCAGATCGGGGTCCAACCTGATTTCACCAGGAGGTGTCGAGGATGCGTAGCCGGCCGAGGGTGGCAGAGCACGATCTTGGGGTGGTCGCGTGGGCTATAGCCTGCGCTGCAATCGTGTTGAGCGGGCTGCTTGCCTTTCCACCCACCCAAGCCCAGGCAAGGAGCGTCTCTTTTTGGACGCAAAACATAAACGAGTGGGTGCTTGAGGCAGTCAACGAGTTTACCGAGGAAACCGGTATCGAGGTCGACGTCCGGGCCATCAGCTGGAGCCTGGACGAGCTCCTCGTCGCGCACGCAGCAGGCTCCCTGCCCGACGTGTGGACGCACGGCGGCGCGGCGCTGGGCGCTCTGGCTCACCAGGGGATGATGGCGCCGCTCGACCATTGGATCGAAACGTGGGAGCACCGTGATGACGTCGCCCCGCAGGTCTTTGAACTTGGAACGTACCAAGGAAAGGTTGTCGGGCTCCCCTGGCGCGGGATCGAGGTGGGCGCGATGCCGTACCGGGCCGACTTTTTCGCCGAAGCGGGCCTCGATCCCGAGCGCCCGCCGCAGACTTGGGAGGAGCTCGTCGAGTACGGCAGAAGGCTCGTGCGCCGCGACGCCGACGGCACTCTCATCCGCAACGGGTTTAACGTTAGCGACGTCAGTTGGGAACCGTCCTTTTGGTTTCGGCTGTTGACGATGCAGACAGGCATCGACGTTTTCGGCGACCGCGACCACTCCTTGACCGATCCGAGGATCGCCCGCGCCGTCGAGTTTTACAGCGAACTCTTCCACCGCCACCGCCTCAACGATCCCGGGTTTTTCGGCTTCATCTCCGCGGGCACCACGGCCATGGGCGCAAGTCCCCTCGGCGGAGCGCTGATCCGCTTGCTCGAGGACTTCGTGGAACTCGGCGGCAACGAGCAGGATCTTCGCTTCGCGGTCTACCCCCACCCGGAGGAGCCCGTGGTCGCGCTGACCGGGGATTTCATTGCGATGTCTCCCACGGCTTCGGATCCCGAAGCCGCCTTTGCCCTCATCGAGCACCTGCTGAGCCCCGAGGTCCACGAGCGCTTCACCTACAAATTTGGAACGCTGCCGGTCTACCGCCA
>PKEU01000089.1 GCA_002919195.1 bacterium | reverse complement strand
AACGACCAGGCGGCGCAAAACGTCCGGGTCGAGATTTCCGAAAAGAGCGGGAAGATCCAGGTCTTTGCGCAAAAGCAAGTAGTGGAAGAGGTCGTCGATCCCGCCAACGAAATCTCTCTCGAGGCGGCCCGGGCCATCAATCCCAACTACAGCGCCGGCGACGTGGTCGAGATTGAAGTGACTCCGAGAGACTTCGGCCGCATCGCGGCGCAGACGGCGAAGCAAGTCGTCATCCAGCGGATCCGCGAAGCGGAACGTGCGATCGTCTACGAGGAGTACGCAAACCGGGAGGGCGATGTCGTCACCGGCATCGTCCAGCGGTCCGACCACAGAAACGTCCTGGTCGACCTCGGCCGGGTCGAAGCGATCTTGCCCCCCAGCGAGCAGATGCCTAAAGAGACCTACAGCCATGGCGCACGGATCAAAGTCTATATCAGCGAAGTGCGTCAGACGACCAAAGGCCCCCAAGTCATCGTCTCCCGGAGCCATCCGGGATTGCTCAAGCGGCTCTTTGAGTTGGAAGTGCCAGAGATTCACGAAGGGATCGTCGAAATTCGCGCCGTCGCCCGGGAAGCGGGCAACCGCTCCAAGATCGCGGTGAGCAGCCGCGATCCCAACGTCGACCCGGTGGGCGCCTGCGTGGGTCCCCGGGGCATGCGGGTGCAGGCCATCGTCCAAGAGCTGAAAGGTGAAAAGATCGACATCATCGAGTACTCCGCCGATCCCGAGCGCTTTGTGGCCAATGCGCTCAGCCCCGCCCGCGTCGTCCGCGTCTATACCAATGAAGATGAAAAGAGTGCCCGGGCGGTCGTTCCTGACCACCAGCTGTCGCTTGCGATCGGGCGGGAAGGGCAAAACGCGCGCCTTGCGGCGCGGCTCACCGGATGGAAGATCGACATCAAGAGCGAGTCGCAAATGGCCGAGCTCGCGCTCTTGGAGGCGCAGCGTATGCTGGAAGCCCGCTCGCTCGCGCAGGCCGTGGCCCAAGAGGAAGCCGAAGCTCCCGCGGCCGTGGCCGAGCTCGAGCCGGTCGCTACGGAGAGCGATGCCCCGGCTGCGGTGGCGGCCGGCGAGCCCGCTGCCGGCGTGGGCGTGGAGACCGAGGATGTCGGCGTCGAGGAAGAGGCCGCGTCGCTTGCCCAAGATCAGCCGGTTGAGGCGGTCGTCGACGAGGCGGCGGCTGGCGCGGCGGCGGAAGAAGATACGCTCGACATCGATCTGGAAATTCCGGAAGACCTCTTTGAAGAGCTCGATGAAGAACGGGAAAAGCCGGAGACCGTAGCGCCCAAAGTGAAGAAGGGCCGCGCTGCCAGGAAAGAGCTTCAGACGATGATCGAAGAGGAGCTCGACGAGGAAGAGCCGTTGCCGTCCCTCTTTGATGCAGACGATGAAGACGACAGTGATGAGCCGGCCGTCTTTGTGGTGGACGGCGGGCAGTCGGAGCCGGCACCCAAGCGCGAAAGCCAACCCCCCAAGATCAAGCCAGCGACCGGCAAGAAAGACAAGGAGAAGGTGGTGCTCAAGGACTTCTCCCAGTTGGCGGCCTTGCTGGGCTCGGCCGACGATGAGGAAGAGGACAAGGAGTCGTAGGCATTTTTCTACCGGGGGGCGTGTGCGGTGAAAAAGCGAAAGATACCTATGAGGACGTGCGTCGGCTGTCGCACGACCCGGCCCAAGCGGGAGTTGATCCGGATCGTGCGCGATCCCCAAGGGGAGTTGCACGTCGACAGCACCGGGAAACTCTCGGGTCGAGGAGCTTATATATGTCCCGACATCGCATGTTTCGACGCTGCGGTCAAGGGGAAGCGCCTGGAGAAAGCGCTGGAGCGCCCCATCAGCCCCGAACTGGTGGAGGAGCTCAGGCAACGAGTGCAAGCCGTCCAAGCAATGTAGTCAGGCGTTGTCATCGGATGATCGAATGATGGAGAACGTCCTAAGTTTGTTAGGCCTCGCGCAAAGGGCGGGGCGGCTCGTCTCGGGAAACGAAGCCGTCGAGCGGGCTGTCGTGCGAAGACAGGCCAAACTGGTCATCATCTCCCAAGATGCTGCCGAAAGGACCGCCCAGCGGATGATCCGGCTCGCGGGTGAAAAGCGCGTCCCGTGGGTGCGGTGGGCGAGCAAACATGAGCTCGGCGCGGCGATCGGGCGCCCCGATCGGGCGGTGGCGGCGATCGTCGACGCCGGGCTGGCGGAGGCGGTGCGCAAGGCTCTTTCGCGTGGGGAATAGAGAAAGGTTGGGGTGATGGTATGTCTAAAGTTCGTGTCTACGAGTTGGCGCGCGATCTGGGATTGGAGAGCAAGGACCTCGTCGACTTCCTTGAGGAATTGGGCGCCGATGTGAAAAACCACATGAGCACCATCGAGGACGATATCGCCGAGCTGGTGCGGGAACACTTTTCCAAGGACGGCGAGGCGCCCGGCGCTCAAGGCGGTGCGAGCCTTGCCTCAGAAAAGACCAGCCCGCCCTCACGCGACGAGCGCGCAAGGGAGCGGCAGGGCAAAGGCTCAGCGGCGCCCCGTCGTCACGAGGCCAAAAAGCCCCAGCATCCCCAAGCGCAAGCCGGCGGCCCGGCTGCCCGGCACGATGCCAAGGCCAGGCGAAAAGACCGCGCGCCATCAGGCGATGGCGCCCAAAAGAACCGGGGCACCCTGGTGATTCCCGATACGATTACGGTGCGAGAGTTTGCCGAAAAGCTGGGAGTTCCCGCCACGGCCATCATCAAGACGTTGATGGGCATCGGCGTGATGGCGTCCATCAACCAAAGCATCGATCATGACGCGGCGGCGATGGTCGCCCAGAAGCTCGGCTACAAGGTGGAGCGTCCCCAGGAGACGCAGACGGCAGTGGTCGACACCAGCGAGGATCCCCCCGAGCTGCTTAAGGAGCGGCCGCCGATCGTCACCATCATGGGCCACGTCGATCACGGGAAGACCACGCTTCTCGACGCGATTCGCAAGACTCGGGTGGTCGAGACCGAAGCGGGCGGGATCACACAGCACCTGGGCGCGTACCAAGTGCAGCGCAACGGCAAGAAGATCACGTTTATCGATACCCCGGGCCATGAGGCTTTTACCGCGATGCGGTCTCGGGGAGCTCAAGTGACCGACATCGCCGTCCTCGTGGTTGCGGCCGACGACGGCGTCATGCCTCAGACAGTCGAAGCGATCAACCACGCCAAGGCGGCGGATGTGCCGATTATCGTCGCTGTCAACAAGATGGATCGTCCCGGAGCCAATCTGGATCGGGTGAAGCAGCAGCTGGCCGAGCACGATCTCGTCCCCGAAGATTGGGGCGGGGATACCATCGTTGTCCCTGTCGTGGCCTTGAAGGGCGAAGGAATCGACGACCTCTTGGAGATGATCCTCCTCGTCGCAGAGCTTCGAGAGCTCAAGGCCAACCCCGACCGGCCCGGGCAAGCCACCGTCATCGAGTCTGAGCTCGACAAAGGGAAAGGACCGGTGGCGACGATCCTCGTGAAAAACGGTTCGGTTCGCGTGGGCGACGCGGTCGTGGTAGGCCCCATCGCTGGCCGCGTAAGGGCTCTCATCGACGAGATGGGGCGTTCGGTCAAGGTGGCTGGCCCGTCGATGCCCGTCCAAGTGCTCGGGCTTTCCGATGTGCCGCAAGCGGGTGATCTCTTGGAAGTGGTGGCCGACGAACGGACGGCGCGCGAGATCGCCGCTGCCCGGCAGCAGGAAAATCGCACCGAGGCGCAGCGGGCCAACCGGCTGCGCTTGGCAGAACTCTTTAGCCGCGTGCAAGAGGGTGAAGTCAAGGACCTCAACATCGTGGTGAAAGCCGACGTGCAGGGCTCGGTGGAGGCGCTGCGCCACTCTTTGGAGAAGCTTTCCGACGACCGCGTGAGGGTCAACGTGATCCACGGCGCCGCGGGCGGCATCACCGAAAGCGATATCAACCTCGCGGCCGTCTCCAACGCGATCGTCATCGGCTTTAACGTCCGGCCCGAACCCAGCGCCCGCAATCTCGCCGAACGGGAGGGCGTCGATATTCGCTTGTACCGGGTGATCTACGACGCCATCCAGGACGTGGAAAACGCGATGCAGGGCCTCTTGGAGCCCACCTACGAAGAAGTGGTGTTGGGGAGGGCCGAGGTGCGCGCGACGTTCCGCATCCCGGGCGTGGGCACTGTGGCGGGTTGTTACGTCACCGAGGGCAAGATTGTCCGGAGTGCTGAAGCGCGCGTCCTGAGGGACAACGTCGTCATCTACGAGGGACGCCTCGCCTCGCTGAAGCGCTTCAAGGATGACGTCCGCGAAGTGGCGGAAGGCTATGAGTGCGGCATTGGGATCGAGCGCTTCAACGACATCAAAGAGGGCGACATCATCGAGGTCTTCGAAATGCGAGAGGTGTAGGGCGCCCCTAACGATTGGGAGGTGCAAGGGGTGCCGGACGGCGACCGCCTTTACCTCGGCCTCGTCACGTTGGACCTGGTCATCCCTGGATCCACCTCGCTCAAGGAGAAGCGGCGCGTCGTTAGGGGGCTGAAGGATCGTCTCAAGTCGCGCCTTGACGTCTCGGTGGCCGAAGTCGCTTTTCAAGACTTGCATCAGAGAGCCAAGGTCGCCGTGGCCTGTGTAGGCTCGGATCGGCGAGCGGTTGAAAACACCCTCAGGCAGGCGCTTTCCATCGCCGAGTCCAGAGACGGGGCCGAGGTGTGCGATTGGTCGTTGGAATGGCGGTGACCCCGGCCGCAGGCTGGAGGCGCCGGCGTGGACAGGAGGTTTGCAAGCGATGGCGGGCCAGCGAGTCCAACGGCTTCGTGAGGAGATTAAGAAAGAGGCCAGCGACATCATCCGCAAACTCAAAGACCCACGGGTCGGGTTTGTCACGGTGACCGACGTGGAGGTGTCGGGCGACCTCAGGCACGTCAAGATCTTTGTCAGCGTCTACGGTGATGAGCAGGAGAAAACCGAGACGATGGAAGCGCTCCAGCGAGCAACCGGCCACATTCGGACCGAGATTGGCCAGCGCATCCGCTTGCGCTATACGCCAGAGATACAGGTCAAGCTGGACGAATCGATCGCCCGCGGCGCGCGCATCTTTGAACTGTTGCGGCAAGTAAGTTCGGCGGAGGTAAAGGAGCCGGGAAACGAGTGAGCGCGCTTGTTCCGGTCGTCCAAGCCTTCCGGGAGGGCCGCCGGTTTCTCATAGCAGGTCACGTCGACCCGGATCCCGATTGCATCGGATCCCTCCTGGCCGTGGATTGGTTGCTGGAAAGATTGGGAAAGGAGGCCCAACCCCTTTCCCACGACGCCCTCTTGCCTCAATGGCAGTTTTTCCCCCGCATCGACCGGATTGCCCATCCCACCGCCGGCGCGCCATGGAGCCGGGAAACGTGGGATACCCTGGTCGTCGTCGATTGTGAGCTGGAAAGGACGGGAAGTGTTGCTCTTTGGGCGGACCGGGTCGAGCGAGTGATCAACATCGACCATCACGTGACCAACGAGGGCACCGGTGACATCAACCTCATCGATCCCGGGGCGGCCGCCACAGGAGAGCTCATCTACCGCGTCATCCGCGCCGCCGGTGTCGGCTTGGACGCGTCGGTGGCCACCCTGCTCTACGCAGCGATCATGTCGGATACGGGGTCGTTCCGTTTTTCCAACACGACCGCGGCCGCCTTTGAAATTGCTGCCGACTTGGTCCGCCATGGGGCCGAGCCCGACGTCATCGCAGGCGAGCTGTACGACACGCGCTCGTGGGAGTACGTGCGCCTGTTGGGGCGCGTCTTGGAGACGCTGCAAAGGAGCCCCGACGGCAGCGTCGCCTGGATTACCTTGACGCAGGAGATGATCCGCGAAGAAGGCGCACGCGCCGACGAATCGGAAGGGTTCATCCAATATCCTCGCATGATCGACGGGGTGGAAGTGGCCCTTTTCTTTAAAGAGACCGGTCCCGGCGAAGTGCGCGTCGGTTTTCGTTCGAAGCGGCGGGTCGACGTGAGCCAGCTCGCCCAGGAGTTTGGGGGAGGCGGCCATCCGAGAGCCGCCGGATGCACTTTTCGCGGCACTTTGGATCAAGCGGTGGAGCAGATTGTCGCCCGGGCCGTCCAACTGGCGGGTGATCCTGTATGACGCGCCGTCCTTTGGCGGGCGTCATCAATTTGCTCAAACCGCCGGGCATCACCTCGCACGACGCCGTAGCCCGCATGCGACGGATCTTGGGTGAGCGGCGCATCGGTCACGGCGGGACCTTGGATCCCGGCGCCGCCGGCGTGCTGCCCATCTTGGTGGGTCCGGCCACCAAATTGATGCCCTTTGTGACGGAGCAGACCAAGGCTTACAGGGCCGAAATGACGCTTGGCATCGTCACCGACACCCAGGATGCGTCCGGAGAGACGATCAGGGTGAGTGAGAGCTTTTCTCTGCCTCCTGTGCGCCTTGGCGATGCGATGGCGGCCTTTCTGGGCGAGATCGAGCAAGTTCCCCCGATGACTTCGGCGATCCGCGTGGGTGGACGGCGCCTGTATGAGCTGGCCCGCAAGGGGCACGAAGTCGAGCGTCCGCCGCGAAAGGTTCACATTTACGAGATGCACGTGGTGGCGGTGCTTCCTAGGGGGACGACCCAATTGGTCACCGGCACGCGGGTCCTCTTTGATGTGGTGTGCTCCAAGGGGACGTACATCCGTACCCTTTGCCACGATATCGGAGAGCGTCTCGGTTGCGGAGCGCACATGTCATTTCTGGTGCGGACCCGGGTGGGACCCTACACGCTCGAAAAGAGCCATACCTTTGCAGAGATCGAAGCCGCCGTCGCCGAAAACAGGCTCGCCGAAATCCTCCTCGAGCCGGAAAGCGCGGTGGAGCACCTAGCGAGGTACGTCGCTACCGAAGAAGAAGCGGCCCGCCTGAAGCAAGGCCAGGCGGTCACGGTGCGGCCCCAAGGCCTCCAAGGCGAACCGGGGTACGACGGTGTCATCCGGGTCTCTCAGCCGGGATGGGGACTGGTCTGCATCGGACGGCTCGACCCGGGGAGAGCGAGGATTTCGCCCATCCGCGTGATCGAAACTGCGTCGCGGCGAGGAGATGAACGAGGTTGAGTTGGCTACCAGAGCAGGAGGAGACAGACGCAAAAATCTCCGCAGGCCCGGGCTGGTCCATGTGGAGCGGGGAGGAGCTCTTGGCCCGGCGAAAGCCGCTCTTTTCCCATAGTGTTGTAGCGCTTGGCACCTTTGATGGCGTGCACCTGGGTCATCAAGAGATCTTTGCAAAGACGGTGGAGATCAGCCGTGAGCGTGGGTGGCGCTCCGTCGCCTTCACCTTTGACAGGCATCCCGCCGCGACGCTGGCGCCCGAGCGAAAGCCCAGGCTACTCACTTCCTTTGAGCGGCGGCTGGAACTGATCCTGGAGACAGGAGTCTCCCACGTGGTCGTCGTCCGGTTTGACACGGCTTTTTCGCGACTGCCCGCCGAGGAGTTTGTCGAAAAGGTGCTCTGCGCTTCCCTTGGGGCCAAGGCTGTCGTCGTAGGGTACAATTTCCGTTTTGGGTTTGAAGCCCGGGGGGGCGTCGATCTGCTCGAAGAGTGCTCAGCCAAGCTGGGCTACGACCTCATGGTCATCCAGCCGGTGGCTCGCAGCGGGCAAGGGGTCTCGAGCACCAAGATTCGCGCCCTGGTGGCGCAAGGGGACGTGGAAGGAGCCCGCGACCTCCTTGGACGCCCGTTTTCTCTCGAAGGCGTCGTGGTGAGCGGCGACGCCCGGGGCAGGGCCCTCGGGTATCCGACCGCCAACTTGAGCGTCGATCCGGATTTGGTGCTGCCGGGCGACGGCGTGTACGTGACCCAAGCGGCTTTTTCCGGTCAATCCCGGGGCACGCCGCCTCATCGTGGGCTGACGGTGATCGGGACCCGTCCCAGCTTTGGCGGGGGCGAGCGGACCGTCGAGACATTTTTGCTGGACTTTCAAGGCAATCTTTACGGGGAAAAGCTCCGGATCGATTTTCTTAAGCGTTTGCGGGGCATCATCCGCTTTGATAGGCAAGAAGAGCTGATCCGGCAGATCGAAAGGGATGTCTCGCAAGCTCGGGCCTATTTTGGATTGTGAAAATGCAATTTACTTCTTTCCACGTGCGTGCTATAGTAAATGAGATAAGACGGTAAGCTAGGACGCGCGCGGCCTCCTGCGGCGGCCTTGGCCTACCGTGACGCGTTGACCCCTACGATGCGTCGCAAGCTCAAGCCGACGCTTTGGGGGAGCAAGGAGGTGACTGGAGATGGCTTTGAAGCGCGATGCCAAGCAAGCGATCATCGAGAAGTTTAAGTTGCATGAAAACGACACGGGATCGCCCGAGGTTCAGATCGCTATCTTGACAGAGCGGATCAACGAGCTTTCCCGGCACTTGCAGGTCCACAAAAAGGATCATCACTCCCGGCGTGGGCTTTATAAGATGATCGGCAAGCGTCGTGGCCTGCTCAATTATCTGCAGTCCAAGGATGTGGATCGGTACCGGGCGCTGATCGAAGAGCTCGGTCTTCGCCGTTAATGAAAGAGGGCGGGTTTTCCCGCCCTCTTTCCCTGGTAAACGACCGTGCGGCCGATCGGTCGCCATGGCGCGCCGGCCAGCTCACAAGCAGGATACGCAACGGGTTTCGCCCGCTCGCAAAGCTCCTGTCCTTGCCTCCCTCGCAAGGGATCCAGCGCCCAACTGTGATCGCGCCTTGCCAATGACGCGGTGGGAGTTTGAATGGGGAAAAATATGGACAGGTTAGTGAGAGCGGACAACAGGAGGTTTTCATCTGCATGAAACACACCTTTGAAATGGAATTTGGAGGTCGCCGCCTGGTCCTCGAGACCGGCCACGTGGCCGAGCAAGCCAACGCCGCCGTGCTGGTGCGCTATGAAGATACGGTGGTGTTGGTGACGGCGACCATGCAAGATCCCAGGGAAGGGATTGACTTCTTTCCCTTGTTGGTCGACTACGAAGAAAGGATGTATGCCGTCGGCAAGATCCCTGGCGGTTGGTTCCGGCGCGAGGGACGCCCGACGGAGAGCGCCATTTTGGCCGCCCGCATGGTCGACCGGACCTTGCGTCCCCTCTTTCCCGAGGGCTTTCGCAACGATGTCCAAGTGGTGGCGACGGTCATGTCGGTCGACCAGGACAATCCCCCTGACATCGCCGCGATGATCGGCGCGTCAGCCGCCTTGGTCATCTCGGATATCCCGTTCAACGGTCCTGTGGGCGGGGTACGGATCGGGCGGGTCGACGGCCAGTTTGTCATCAATCCCACCCGGGAACAAGACGAAAAGAGCGATCTCGACCTCGTGGTCGGCGGCACCAAAGATGCGGTGATCATGGTCGAAGCGGGCGCGAAAGAGGTGCCCGAGGAAGTGATTCTCGAGGCGATCCTGTTTGCGCACGAGGAGATCAAGCGCCTGGTCGAGCTGCAGGAGCGGATGCGGGAGGCCGTCGGCAAGGAAAAGGTCGAGGTGCAACTCTACGAGGTCGACCCAGAGGTCGACGCGTGGGTGCGCGAGTGGGTGACGGAGCCGCTCATCGAGGCGGTGACGAGCCCGCTCAAGCAGGAGCGGGAAGCCCAGCTGGACGCTCTGCGGCAGCGACTCCACGAGGCCTACCAAGAGGCTTTCGGCGCGGAGGTCCACGAGGAGCGCGCCAAAGACATCGACAACGTGTTTGACCGCGTCCTCAAAGAGGAAGTCCGGCGCATGATCACCGAGAAGGGGCAACGGCCCGACGGGCGGCGCCTCGATGAGATCAGGCCGATTTGGTGTGAAGTGGGCTTCTTGCCCCGGGTGCACGGCTCCGGCCTCTTTACCCGTGGCCAAACCCAGGTCGCGACGACGTGTACCCTGGGCCTCAAGTCCGACGAGCAGATCCTCGACGACCTCAGCGATGAAGATCGCAAGCGCTACATCCACCACTACAACTTCCCCGGATTTTCGGTGGGTGAAACGCGTCCGATGCGGTCGCCGGGACGACGGGAAGTGGGCCACGGCGCTTTGGCAGAACGGGCCTTGTTGCCGGTGATCCCCCCGGAGGAGGAGTTCCCTTATACGATCCGCCTTGTCTCCGAAGTCCTTTCTTCCAACGGGTCGACGTCTCAGGCGAGCGTCTGCGGCAGCACGCTCGCGCTCATGGACGCCGGCGTGCCGATTAAGCGGCCGGTGGCGGGCATCGCCATGGGGCTCGTCAAGTACGGCGAGAAATTTGCCGTTTTGAGTGACATCCAGGGGATCGAAGACGCTCTGGGAGACATGGACTTCAAAGTGGCGGGCACGACCGAGGGTATCACCGCGCT
Organism: bacterium; assembly: GCA_002919195.1. Taxonomy (GTDB): domain Bacteria; phylum Bacillota; class Limnochordia; order DTU080; family RSA5; genus RSA7. The sequence continues at coordinate 24,743 of PKEU01000089.1, read as the reverse complement.
GCAGATGGACATCAAGATCAGCGGCGTCGACCGGGAGATCCTGGCGCAGGCCTTGAGACAGGCGCGGGAGGGCCGCATGTACATCCTCGGCAAAATGCTGGAGGTCATCGACAAGCCCCGTCCCCAGCTATCCCGCTGGGCGCCTCGCATTACGACGCTCACCATCCCAGTGGACAAGATTCGCGATGTCATCGGCCCTGGCGGCAAGATGATCCGCAAGATCATCGACGAGACGGGCGTCCAAATCGACATCGAAGACGACGGTCGCGTCTTTATCGCCTCCACCAGCGAGGAGGGGGCACAAAAGGCGGTCAGCATGATCGAGGCCTTGACCCGCGATGTGGAGGTGGGCGCCATCTACACCGGCAAGGTGAAGCGGATCATGAACTTTGGCGCCTTTGTGGAAATCTTGCCGGGCAAAGAGGGCCTGATCCACATCTCCAAGCTGTCCCACGAGCGGGTCGGCAAAGTCGAAGACGTCGTCAACTTGGGCGACGAAGTGACGGTGATGGTGACCGATATCGATCCCCTCGGCCGGATCAACCTCTCGCGCAAGGACCTCCTGCCCGCGCCCGAGCGGACGGAGACGCGCGAGCAGCAGCGAAACGGCTCCCGTCAGGGTCAACGAGGCGATCGGCGGCGCGGGCCGGGACGAGGCGATCGTGGGCGGAGTTCGTGAGCGGGCTCCCTAAGGATAAGAAAGCGACGTGAGCAGGCCGACGGGCCTGCTTTTTTGTCGAAGGGGAAGGGAGAGCAACATGGAGGCGTCATTCGTCCGGATCCGGGAGGGCGTCGTTGTAGAGATTATCGCAAGCGGGGCGGGCGTGACCCAAGCCTGGGTCGAGGTGGACGGCAAGAAAGACCGGGCAATCAGCTACCACGCGCTGACCGGCCCCCTGGCCCCGGGCGATCGGGTCTCGCTCAACACCACCGCGGCGTGGCTGGGGCTCGGCACGGGCGGATTTCACTTTGTGACGGCCGTGTGGGGCCGGTCGACGGAGACAAGCCGAGACGGCCACATCATGAAGGCCCGCTACACGCCCTCTCAGGTACGGGTGCTGGCCGTCGAAGAGGAGGGAAGCCCCTATCACGAGCAGCTCCGGGACATTCCCGATCTCGAGGGGATGCCGGTGGCTGTCGGCGGGCTCCACAGTCAGGTGCCGCTCGTCGCCGCGGCCGTAAAACACCGGGCGCCTCAAGCCCGGGTGGCTTACGTTATGACCGACGGGGCAGCGCTGCCCGCCGCCTTTTCCCAGGTCGTCCAGGGTTTGCGCCGAGCTGGCCTCGTCGATGCGGTCATCACCGCGGGCCATGCGTTTGGCGGGGATTACGAGGCGGTCACCGTCCCTTCGGCTCTGGCCGCGGCCAAAGTGGTCGTGAAGGCCGATGTCACGATCGTCGCGATGGGACCCGGTGTGGTGGGAACGGGGACATCCCTTGGCTGCACGGCGCTGGAGCAGGGCCCCATCCTCGACGCTGCTCAGGACCTGGGGGGAAGGCCGCTTCCCGTGGCCCGCGTCAGCTTTCACGACCCACGGGAGCGTCATCATGGGATCAGCCATCATACGATGACGGCCCTCACCCGGTTTGTCCATTACCCTCTCACCGTTCCCTTGCCCCTTTTCAACCGTGCGCCGTGGCGGGAGCGCCTGAAAGAGCAAGCAAAAGCACTCGAGGCCAAGGGCCACACGATCGTGTGGCGAGACGGCGTAAGGGCTCATGCCCACGCCAAAGCGCTCCTCAGCCAGCACGGGATAAAGGTGACGACCATGGGCCGCAGCGATAAGGACGACCCGGCGTTTTTCCAGGCGGCGGCCGTCGCGGGCGAGGAAGCGGCGAGGCTCCTCGAGGCCAGGGAAAGCGGGCGAGCTCGATGATCGAGTACTTCGCGGATCTTCACGTTCACATCGGCCGCACGCAAAGCGGCTCTCCTGTCAAAGTGACCGCCTCCGCCAATCTCACCTTCGAAAACATCCTGCACGAAGCCGTCTACCGCAAGGGCATCGACGCTGTGGCCATTGTCGACTGTGCGTCGCCCGGCGTGTTGCGCGACATCGCCGGGCTCTTGGAAAAGGGCGAGATGAGCCTGCAGCCTGGAGGCGGTCTCCTCTACCGGGACAAGCTTGCCGTTTTTCCCGCCGTAGAAGTGGGGGTCGATGTGGCCCAGGGGGAGGCGCACTTCATCGCTTACCTTCCCGATCATGAGGCTGCCGCAGAGTTTTCCCGCAGGCTGGAGGGCTACGTCACCAACGTCCATCTCAGCTCCCAAAAGGCCCGCTGTGACGTCCGAGAGCTGCTCCGATTGTGCGTGGCTTGCGGCGGGTTTTTGGTCCCCGCCCATGCGTTTACACCCCACAAAGGTTACTACGGCCACAGCGCGAGCCGCCTGAGCGAGGCCTTTCAGCCAGCAGATCTCGAGGCGATCCCCGCCGTTGAGCTGGGGCTGAGCTGCGACACGGTGATGGCCTCGCGCATCCGGGAACTTGACGGTTTCAGCTTCCTTTCCAACTCTGACGCGCACTCCCTCGCCAAGATCGCCCGGGAGTATAACCGCATCCAGGCGTCAAGCTTAAGCTTTGAAAGCCTCCGGCGCGCCCTGACCGGCCAAGAAGGAGGGATTGTGGCCAACTACGGTCTTGACCCGCGGCTTGGCAAGTATCACCGCACGTATTGCAACGCGTGTGAGACGCACATTCCGCTCCGACCCGACCGGCTTTGTCCCCGCTGCGGCGGCAAGGACATCGTTGCCGGCGTGGCTGACCGGTTAGACGAGATCGCCGACCGGCCGCCGTCGTACACCCCCTCGGGACGGCCTCCCTACTATTACCAGGTGCCCTTGGAGTACGTCCCCGGCGTGGGCGCCCGGACTCTCGACCGGCTGATCGCCGCGTTTGGCAGCGAAATGCAGGTGATTCACCGGGCAAGTCTTGAGCAACTGGCTGAAGTGGTGCCGCTCCGGATCGCGCAATTGATCGTCGCCGCGCGGGAAGGGAGGCTCGCCTTGGCAGAAGGCGGCGGAGGAAGGTACGGCAGGGTACTGCTGGATCGTTCGGGCGCCTCAAGGGCATAACGAGTCGTGGGCGTTACATATCTTTGGACATGCGCACAGGACGCGCCCGGCGGCAGAGGGGGATGCAGGATGCGGTGGCGGAGCGCGCTCATGGAGCACATGGCCGGGTATTTTCGCGAACGGGCCGTCATTTACGCCTTGGTGGTCGCACTGCTGGCCGGGGGCGCGGCTGTGGGCGCCGTCGCGGTGAATTCCCTCGAGGAAGAGGATTATCAAGAGCTCTCGGCCTTTCTCGACCAGTATGTCCGCGGGGCAGCGTTGCCAGCTGAGAGGAGTTTAGGAGCGCGGGATGTTGGCATCCTGACCAGCGTGGCCCAGGGAGCCGGCGTTCCGTGGCTTTTGGGTCTGACCATCATCGGCGCTCCGCTGGCCCTGGCTCTCGTCTTTCTGCGGGGGTTTGCGGTCGGTTTCACCCTGCGCTTTCTCCTTGATCAGCTGTCGCTCAAAGGGATCCTCTTTGGCCTCGTCTCCGTTGCGCCGCACAACCTCTTTACGCTTTTCGGTGTCGCTCTGGCTTCGGGCGCAGCCGTGACCTTTTCCGTCAGCGCCGTCAACGCGCTTATGGGCCGGCGGCGACGGGAGAGCCTTTTGAGCCAGTTTCTCGCCTCGACGACGCTGTGTGGGGCCGCGGCCCTCAGCGTGGCAGCGGGCACGTGGATCCAGGCGCACGTCACCCCGATTCTCGTGCAGCTCATCGCCCGATGGCTTCAATTTTGATCCTGGCGCCTCTTTCGGCAGGGCGAACTCGATCTTTCTCGAATTGGGTCGCGGATATTGGCGCCTGGTCTCGTTGCGCGGCGCAGGGTGTAAAAAGCGTCGAATTTTCTCGGTTGGAGGCTTTCCATGGATTGGGATCGAGCGATTTTGATCGTCCTGGACGGTGTCGGTATCGGCGAGGCTCCCGATGCCCATAAATACGGCGACGAGGGGAGCAATACCCTCGTCAACACCGCGAGGAGCGTAGGCGGCCTGCACCTGCCCCATCTGGCCGGGCTCGGCCTCGGCCTCTTGGCCGATATCCCCGGTGTGCCCAAGGTCGCCGAGCCCCAAGGCGCTTATGGGACCATGCAAGAGCGTTCCCGGGGCAAGGATACGACGTCGGGCCACTGGGAGATCGCCGGCATCATCTTGGATCGGGCTTTTCCCACCTATCCCAACGGTTTTCCTCCCGACGTGATCCAAGCGTTTGAGAAAGCGATCGGCCGTAAAGTGCTGGGCAACAAGCCCGCCTCGGGTACAGTGATCATCGAGGAGCTGGGAAAAGAGCACATGGAGACGGGTTGGCCCATCGTCTACACCTCGGCCGACAGCGTCTTTCAGATTGCCGCGCACGAAGAAGTGATTCCGCTGGAAGAGCTTTACCGCATGTGCCAGCAGGCCCGGGAGATCCTCCAGGGCGAGCACGCCGTCGGCCGGGTGATCGCGCGCCCCTTTGTCGGTGAGCCCGGATCCTTCCAAAGGACCGCGGGGAGGAAAGACTTCAGCCTGCCTCCTCCTCGCCCCACGATTCTCGATCGGCTGACGCGCCAAGGCATCGCGGTGCATGCTGTTGGAAAAATTTACGATATTTTCGCAGGCAGCGGCATTACGACGTGGACAGCCACCAAAGACAACATGGACACGGTCGACAAGACGATTCAGGCGATGAAGGAGATCGCGGCGCCGGCATTGATCTTTGCCAACTGCGTCGACTTTGACGCCGTGTACGGACACCGCAACAACGCCCAAGGGTTTGCCCAGGCTCTCGAAGCCTTTGACGCCCGGCTGCCTGAGATCTTGGCAACGCTCCGGCCGAAAGACCTGCTCTTGATCGTCGCCGATCACGGCAATGATCCGACGACGCCGAGCACCGATCACTCCCGGGAGATCGTACCCCTTTTAGTCGCTGGTCACGGGGTTCGTCCTGTCCATTTGGGACAGCGGGAGAGCTTCGCCGACGTGGCAGCCACGCTCGCAGCGCTTTTTGGGGTAGAGCCTCCAGAAGCCGGAAGAAGCTTTCTGGGTGAGCTTGCGGGAGGTGCACGCTCGTGCGAGCCGTCGACCTGATCATCAAAAAGCGCGATGGCGGCCATCTCACGCGGGAAGAGATTCGCTTTTTGGTCGAGGGCTACACCCGCGGCGAGGTCGCGGATTATCAAATGGCCGCGTTTTTGATGGCCGTCTACTACCAGGGGATGAGCGACGAAGAGACGGCGGAGCTCACTTTGGCGATGGTGGATTCGGGAGCTAAGGTGGACCTGAGACGGATTCCCGGCGTCAAGGTAGACAAACATTCGACGGGGGGCGTGGGCGATAAGACCACGCTGGCCCTCGTCCCTTTGGTCGCGGCGTGCGGCCTTCCTGTTGCGAAGATGTCGGGCCGGGCTTTGGGCCACACGGGCGGGACCCTGGACAAGCTCGAGGCGATCCCCGGTTTTCGGACCGAGCTTTCGCTCGATGAGTTTATGGAAACGCTGGAGCGGACCGGGGCTGTCATCGCCGGGCAGAGCCTGGATCTTACGCCGGCAGATAAGGCGCTTTACGCGCTGCGGGACGTGACGGGAACCGTCGAGAGCCTTCCCCTGATCGCGTCGAGCGTCATGTCGAAAAAGATCGCTGCGGGCGCCGACGCCTTCGTCTTGGACGTCAAGGCGGGCAAGGCCGCCTTTATGAAGGACGCCGGCCAGGCCCGGGTGCTTGCCGAAACGATGATCAGGATCGCGGCGCGGGCAGGGCGTCGAGCCGTCGCCTGGGTGACCGCGATGGATCAACCCCTCGGGCGTGCCGTCGGCAACGCGGTGGAGGTGGCGGAAGCCATTGAAGCCTTGCAGGGCAGGGGACCTGATGATCTGGTCAGGCTCCTCAGGACGCTGGGAGGAGAGATGCTTTACCTTGGCCGGGTGGCCAAGGACCCTAATGAAGGAGCCAGGCTCATTCAAGAGGCGCTCGACAGCGGCGCGGGGCTGGCCAAGATGAAGGAGATCGTCGCGGCGCAAGGGGGCGATCCGCGCGTGGTGGACGATCCAACCCGGCTCCTAACCGCCCCGGTCAAGCTCGACGTCGTGTCGGACGCAAGCGGTTGGGTCGCTGAAATCGACGGCCTTGTCATCGGGCTTGCGACGATGAATCTGGGAGCGGGTCGCAAAAAGAAAGACGACCCCATCGATCTCAGCGTGGGGATCGTCCTCGAAAAAAAGACCGGTGACTCCGTCGAGCGGGGAGAGCGCCTGGCCGTCGTGCATGCCTCATCTCCTCGCGACGCGGACACTACGGCCCGGGCGATCCAAAAGGCTTTTCGGATCAGCGCTCAAGCGGCGGAGGCGCCCGAGCTCCTGCTGGCGCGCCTCGAAGCGTGATCACACGACTTGTATAATTTTCCGCTTCTTGGAATAGGCTCTTGATAGACAGGCAAGGACGGGGGGCTTGCGGGCGCCCCGTGGGAGGCTGAAATCCCGTGAATCGCTCCAGCGATCGCTGCACCAAGATCTTCGTGTGGCTCTTCGCCCTCACGACGCTGTTTGGGGCCTCACGATCCACCGGCGCTCAGGAGATTGCGCTGCATTCCAAAGCGGCGGTGTTGATGGACTATCACACGGGCGAAATTCTCTACGCCCACAACGAGCACACCCCGCTTCCTCCCGCCAGCGTCACCAAAGTGATGACGCTCCTCTTGGCTCTGGAGGCGGTGCAGGAGGGCCGGGCGTCGCTCGATGACCTGGTCGTGACGAGCGAATATGCCGCGAGCATGGGGGGCACTCAGATCTGGCTTGAGCCTGGAGAACGGATGCCCCTCGAAGAGATGTTGTACGCCATCGCGGTCGGTTCGGCCAACGACGCTGCGGTCGCGGTAGCCGAGCACATCGGCGGGACGGAGCAGGCCTTTGTAGACATGATGAACGAAAAGGCCAAGGAGCTGGGGATGCAAAACACCCAATTTGCCAACCCCTCGGGACTGCCGCCCCGGACAGTCGGTAAGAGCGGTCCCCACGTCTCCAGCGCCTACGATATCGCGCTGATGTCTCGATATGCCATTTCTCTGCCGGGATTTCTCGAATACACCTCGACCTGGGGGCCGGTCGTCATGCGGCCTGAGACCTTGCAAAAGCCTGTCCTCTGGTCGTACAACCGCATGATGAGGAGCTACCCGGGAATGGACGGCATCAAGACGGGGATGACCAGCGAGGCCGGGTACTGCCTGGCCGCGACGGCCGAACGGGACGGCCTGCGCCTCATTGCTGTCACGCTGGGCGCCCGGACGAGCGCCGAACGGGATGCCGATATCCGCCGGCTCCTGGACTACGGGTTTAGCCGCCTCAAGGCCGTGGTCGTGGCCAAAGAGGGAGACGTGATCACCGAGGTGGAGACCATTAAGGGGAAAGAGCCCTCCCTGCGCTTGGTGGCGGGAGCGGATCTACCGGTCTCGATGCCCCGGGAGTCGACGGCTGAGCCTGAGACGGAGATCGTCCTGACCCGCAGGCCCGTGGCTCCCATTTTTGAAGGAGAGGTCATGGGCCATCTCATCGTGCGGCTCGACGGTGAGGAACGAGGCCGGGTGCCGCTGGTCGCCGAGACGACGGTGGAAAAAGCGTCGGTCTTTGCGCTCATCGGGCGGTATTTCCTCAACATCGTGCGTGTTCCCTAAAAACTCTGCAGTTTTTTCTGCAGGAATCCCTGACCCGGGCTGGAACGTATGGCTACCTTAAGCCTGCGGCCCGGGTCTTTTTGTTTCGCGAGGGCCGGAGGAGGGGAGGAAACCCGCTTGGGCGCGTCTTTGAAAGTCTTGGGAGAGACGCTCATCGTCCGCCTCGACGGCGAGCTGGATCTCCACAGCGCCGCCGCCTTTCGCGAGGCGGTCACCGCAGCTTTCCAAGAGCGTCAGCGCTTGAAAAACCTGGTCTTGCTCATGCATGATGTGACCTTCATCGACAGTTCGGGGGTGGGCGCCATCTTGGGGCGCCTCAAGGAGGTCTCCGCGAGAGGAGGGCGGCTCGCCGTCGTCGGCCTGCAGCTCCCGGTGCAGAGGGTGTTTGCCATGTCGGGTGTGCTCAAACTCATCTCCGTCCACGACTCCGAGGGTCAAGCCCTCGCGGGCCTCTGAAGGAGGAAGGCGACTGGTATGTCGAGTGTCCAGGATTACGTTACCTTGGAATTTCCCAGCCTTCCGGAGAACGTTGGGTTCGCGCGCAATGCGACGGCGATCTACGCGTCCCGGCTTGACTTTACGCTGGATGAAATCGACGACATCAGGATGTGCGTCTCCGAGGCGGTCTCCAACGCTGTCGTCCACGCGTACCCGGGCGGCCCCGGGCTTATCCGCATGCACCTGGCCGTCGAAGGCGATAAGCTCGTTGTGGTCATCGAAGACCAGGGGGCGGGGATCGCCGACGTCGATTGGGCCAAACAACCATCAAACACAACGGCGCCCGAAGAGCACTTGGGGCTCGGGCTCTACTTTATCAGCGAGTTTATGGACGAGTTTGAGATCGAGACGCAGGTGGGCCACGGCACTCGCGTCCGCATGGCGAAAAAGCCCTCGCAGGCCAAGCAGCACGAGGCCGCGTCGTCGCGCCTTCTCTAGCGCGCAAGCGGCATAGCCGCTCGCAGGGCGCAGCCTTCTGCCACACGGCCCACACCGGAGTTGGAAAGGGGGGCGCCATGGAAACGCTGCCCCATTTCTCCTTACCTGAGACACCCCGTTTGGGCGTGCAAGAGGTGAGAGAACTCATCCAACTGGCCCAGTCGGGCGACGCCGAGGCCAGAGAACGGCTGGTCGAGGCCAACCTGCGACTTGTGATGAGCGTCGCCCGCCGTTTCACTGGGCGCGGGCGCGAGCTGGACGACCTCTTTCAAGCAGGTTGCATCGGCCTCATGCGCGCCATCGAGAGGTTTGATTTGGAGTATGACGTTGCGTTCTCCACCTACGCGGTGCCGTTGATCACGGGGGAGATCCAACGTTTCCTGCGAGAGGATCAACCCATCAAAGTGAGCCGCTCGTTAAGGAGCATGGCGAGCCAGGTGACCGAAGCCCGGGAACTTTTGACACAGCAGCTGGGACGGTCGCCAACGCCTGAGGAGGTGGCGGCCCACATCGGAGCGACCCGGGAGGAAGTGGTCGCGGCGCTCGACGCTGTTTCTCCTGTGACGAGCCTCGATGAGGCCTTTGAAGACGACGAAGGGCAAGGCCTTTCCCTCAAGGACCGGCTTCACCGGGATGAAGACGCGCCCGGTGACGTGGAGCGCATCGCTTTGCGCCAAGTCTTGGAGAGGCTGAACGAGGATGAACGCGAGTTTGTGATCGCGCGCTATGTTTATCAGCGTTCCCAAACGGAGATCGCCGAGGCGCTGGGGTGTTCGCAGGCGCACATCTCAAGGCTCGAAAAGCGGATCCGGGAGCGCCTGCGCCGCCTGTGGGAGAGTTGAGCCTTCCTGGTTACATTTGCTTGGAGGGCGCGCCCTTGGGCGGGCCGAATAGCCGACCTAGCGTGACGGGACCGGTTCCTCTGACTTTAAGCCGCATGGCAGCCGACGACGCAGCAAGGGACGCGCGCGCCTCTTGGCTTTCCGCGCGGCAGACGCAAAAAGGAGTGGCAGCCATGATCATCCGCGGCGAGAGGGTCCTCCTCCGGCCGCTCCAGCCCGCCGATTGGCCCAAACTGGCCGCCTGGAGCAACGATCCCGACGTCTCGCGATACCTCGAGGGAGAATACCCCAAGGCGCTGGCGGACTATCCGGAATGGTACCGCCGGGCGATGAGCGACCGCCACAGCCAGCACTACGCGATCTCCACGCACAGCCACCTGTTGATCGGACACATCGAGTTGGACCACATCGCCTGGCGGAGCGGCGACGCGGAGCTCCGCATTCGCATAGGCGAGAAGGCCTACTGGGATCAAGGCTTCGGCACCGACGCGGTACGCACCCTTGTGCGCCACGCTTTTTCGGCGCTGGGGCTCACCCGTGTCTACCTCCGGGTCTTTGCGGCCAACAGGCGCGCGATTCGCTGTTATGAAAAGGTGGGATTTCGCAAGGAAGGCCGGCTCCGGCGGCCCGGGCCCGACGGCGGAGAGGTCACGCTCTTTTTGATGCGGATCTTGCGTTCCGAATTTTTCCAAGGACCTCGAGCTCCTGCGCGCCGCCTCTCGAAAGCCCAGCGGGAAGCCGGTTGAGTTCAAGGTTCTCATTCGGTTCCAGGGCGAGAAAATCCCATTACAACCGACAGGAACGGATATTTCCATGTCGAACCTAGACCGGGACGCGAAAGGCCGATGCCGTTGCGTCTCGGTTCTTTTTCCCCCATTTTTGTCGCGGTTTTGACGTATTGGCGGACGCGGAGGTCGATGGGCAGATGCTCGACATCATCATCAAGGGCGGACCCGTGATGATCCCCCTTTTGTTGGCATCAGTAATCGCCGTAGCGGTCTCTCTTGAGCGCATTTGGTACCTGGCCAAAACCCGGGCTGATTCCGAAGAGCTCATGGAAGATGTGAAGCTTTGCCTCCAAGAGGGGAAAGTCCTCGAAGCGATGCAGCTTTTACGAAAGTCGAAAGGGCCGGTGGCTGCGATTTTGTCCGCCGGCATCGCTTACAGTGATCGGCCGAAAGAGGAGCTGCGCGAGCATCTGGAAGAGGTGGGGCAGGACGAGATCTTCAAGATGGAGCGGGGTCTTGGCCTGCTGGCGACCATCGTCACCATCGCGCCGATGCTGGGCCTTCTCGGCACTGTGACGGGAATCATTTCCAGCTTCCGAGTCCTGGGTAACTTTCAGGGAGTCGAGAGCAATCCCGCCGCATTGGCCGTAGGGATCGCCGAGGCGCTGATCACGACAGCGGCGGGCTTGATCATCGCTATTCCGACAATGGCGATCCACCACTGGCTGAGCAGCCAGATCGAGCGCAGGGTACGAGAGATGAGCCGCCGGGCGCTGGAACTCACCGATCTGATCACCAACGGAGGTAATCCCCGGTGAGATTTGAGACGAGTCGCCGGATCCGCTACCGGCAACCTCGCGTCGAGATGCTGCCCATGATCGACGTCATCATGTTCCTCCTCGTCTTCTTCATGTTGTTTACCACGTTCCGCACGGTAGAAAGCGGTATCGAAGTCGACCTGCCCCGGGCCGCTACCGGAGAACAACAACCGCCGGCGCACCTTGAGGTCACCATCACCCAAAGCGGCGCGATTTATCTTGACGGAAGGCTTTCGAATCTCACCGCCATCCGCCAGGCGGCGGAACGGCTCGCGAGGGAAAACCCGCAAGCGACGTTGATCATCCGGGGTGACAGCCGGGCGTACTGGGAACACGCCGTCGGTGTCATGGACGCAGCCCGGCAGGGAGGCGTCTCTCGATTTGCCTTTGGCACACAGCCTCCTGAGTCGTAAGGCGTGTTTCGCGCCTTTCTGGCGCCTTGTGTGATCGCGCCGCTTTTTGGGTCCAGGGATGTGAGATACATGGAGGATTTGGAACGCGAGCGACGCATGCCCGTCTTTTTTCTCATTTCCATCGTTCTGCATGCCCTCTTGTTTCTGATCGCCCCCCGTGTGCCTTCGGGTTTATTCGCTGGATTGTTCCCTGGAGATCAGGGAGGTCTCACCTACGTCACGTTAGTCGACGTCACGACGCCGGAGCGCCCGCGGGCCGCCGTAGCGGAAGCGGCGCGCCGGCCCCAAGCGATTCCGCAGCCGCAGCCTCGTCCGGAACCGGCGCCTCCAGCGGAGCAACAAGCCAAACCCGAGCCCGGCCCTGCGCGGAGCGAGGCCGAGGTGAGGGTTCCGGAAGTCCGGGCAGAGGTCATCCAAGAGCAGCCTCAAGAGGAGAAACCCACCGCGGTCACCCCTTCGGTCGCCGAGGCGCGGCCCCAACCTGAAGCGCGGCCCGCGACGCCTGCGGAAGCTCCCTCTGCCTCCGACGCGGAGGTGGGCGACGTCGAGGTTGCCGCCACGTTGACGCCGGTCCTTACGGCGCCGCAGGGCACCCGGCCAGTGCCGGCGGTGCCGGCGCCCCCCCAGGTGGAAGAGGAAGTCTCCTCCCGGGCGGCGACGGCGGCCGAGTCCGGCCCGCCCGCGCAAAGTGAGCTGGCGGCGGGCGAGGAGAGCGCTTCGGCCTCCGAACCGGGCGGCACGGGCGCCCGTGAAAACGTCAGCTCGGCCGCGCCCAACGCGGAGCTTTCCACCGAGCCGGCCTTGCCGCCCATGGGCTTGTCGATGATCAGCAGCCCCGGCTCCTACGGTTGGCCCAAAAACTTTGTCGGTGTGATCAATCGGGCGCTGACGGTCGAAGTGGCGGTGATCGTCGATCCGGCTGGCAACGTCCTCGAGACCGTAGTCACGTCGTCGTCGGGCATTGACGCCATCGACGATTACTCGGTAACCGTGGCGACCCGGGGCATGACGTACCGGCCCTACGATGAGACGTACGAAATCCGGGTGGTTTTCATCTACGATCCCGAGGCCCGGAGCCTGACGCACCGAGTCGATGGACTCATCAAGGTCCCGCCGACGGTGGGCTCCTTCGCTCGCTGAGGCGGCCGGGCGTCAGCGCTGGATTCCAGGGAGGAATTTTTGGTGCCACGACGCAACACACGCTGTCTTGTCTTGACGCAGTCCCTCAACTGCTGGGCGCTGGTTATGGTTATGGCGCTCGCAGCGGCGGTCTTGTTTGCGTTGCCGGTCGCGGCCCAGGAGGAGGCCGCGGCGACGCTGCAGTTTTCCGCGGCGGACGCGGATCCGGCGGAAGATGCCGACACGGTCCGCCTGTACAACGAATACATCTCGATCATCGTCAATGCCACGGATGAGAACACGGGTCGCTTCGCTGTGCAGACCACGGGAGGCGACCCCGACCGCGAGTCGGACAACGAAAGTCCTCTCATCTACATGATCCCTGGGCAAGTTCCCTGGACCTCCTACGCGACGGTCCGCATCGACGGGATTGATTACGTCTTTGGTGGTAAGGCGACGGAACGAGCAGGACGTGCTGGTCTCACTGGCGAGCAGCTCATCGCGCCGCGGGTCGTGGATGGCCGCCTGATCGAGACGGCCTACCGGTTAGGCCCGATCGACGTCACGCAAAACTTGAGCATTATCCGCAGCTCTACGACAGGCCTGCTCGACACGGTGCGCATCGAGTATCGCCTCGTCAATCGCGATGAGCGCGCCCATAACGTGGGGTTCCGCCTGGTGCTCGATACCATGTTGGGCTCCAACGACGGGGCGCCCTTTCGTGTCGAAGAGTCTGCAATCACCACCGACACGGCCTTTTTTGGCGATCAGATCCCCGAGTTTTGGCAGGCCTTCGACTCGCTTACCGATCCCAGGGTAACCGCTCAAGGAACCTTACGAGGGAGCGACGTGACGACACCCGACCGGGTGTACTTCACCAACTGGGGCGCCCTGGCCGACGGTGTGTGGGACTTTGATTTCGAACCAGGCCGGGACTTTACCCGGCTAGGAGAGTTTGAGCTGGATAGCGCTACCGCGCTTTACTGGGACCCCCGCCCGCTCTTGCCGGGAGAGGAGCGCGTGTACGTAACCCACTACGGCCTCGGCGGCATCTCCATTTCGCCCGGTCAGCTTTCGATCGGGGTCACCTCGCCGTCGACGGTGACGGCTGATCCCGACCGTACCGTCACCTTCCCGATCATCGCGTACATCCAAAACACGGGTGAAGGCGACGCTCGCGACGTCGTCGCCCGGCTGGAGCTGCCGAGGGGACTGCGCCCCGCCGGTGGTGAAGCGCTGGTCCGCCGCCTTGGCAACTTGCCTTCTGGACGTACGTCGCAAGTGACCTGGCGCGTCGCCCTCGACGGGGCGGTGGGCGGCGAGCTGACGTACACGGTGCGCGTCGAGGCGATCAATGCCGAATCGAACGCCGTCAGCCGCAGCGTGCGGATCGTGTCGCCAGCGGCGCTGACCATCACCCTGCACGAGAAGGAGGGCCGGTTGCGGGTTGTCGACGGCGAGTGGCAGCCGGTTCCCTATAAGGTGAGGGCGCGCGTCGAAAATACCGGCGGGGCGGACGCCAACAGCGTGGTGGTGTCGTGGGAGTCGCCGCTGGGGCTTCGACTGGCAGAAGGCGATCGGTCCGTGAAGCCCATCGGGCCTCTTTACACAGGTGAAGCGCTGGAAGTGACGTGGCACATCGAGCCCATACGCCGCCCCAATCCCTACTTTGGGAACTTGCCCTTCAGCGTCAAGGGGGAGATCGCCGGCGTCGAAAGGGAATTCCGGGCCAACGGCTTTTTGGAGATCCCGTCGCTCGACAGTGAGCTCCGGATCGAACCCGTGCGAGGCGAGAGCGAGCTCCGCCCGGGCGATTACCTCCTGGTCCGGATCGCGGCGCGCAATGTCCGCAATTTCTACGGCGCCGAAATCGAAGTGCGCTTTGACTCCAGCGCGCTCGAGCTCGTTGGTGGTCCGTTAGGGGTCGATAAGGGACGGGTCTTTGTCGAAGAGGCCGAGGGTCAGGCCAAGGTCCTGTCATGGCAGACGCCCCAAGTTGTGGAAGGCCCGGACGGGACCGTCATGGTCCGAATCCGGGGCCAACGGGCTGGGGCCAGCGAGCCTGTGCTGCGCCTGGTGAGCGACACGCTGGCGACCCTGCGATTGAAGGCGCTCAAACCAGGAGATCATGCGATCCAATTTGGCCGGGTCCGGGTCTATGATCAAGACGGCCAAGAGGTGCGCGTCATGCCGGCCCATGGCCAAGTGAGAGTCGTCCAGTAATGAGGACAGGAGAGGTGTCGATGGTGACAGCAAAGTTTCCACGGGTATGGGTAGCACTGATCGGCGCGATGCTCGTGGCCCTGGCGGCAGGACCGGTTTCAGCGCAAACCGTGCGGGACGTGCCGCCGGATCACTGGGCTTACGAGGCGGTGATGGATCTCGTTGAGCGGGGTTACGTCGCCGTCGAGGACGGGTTGTTCCGCGGTGATCAACCCGCTGACCGGTTTACCCTGGCCACGGTTGTGGCCCGGATCCTGCGGGAGATCGAGACAGGTGGCGTCCAACCTCAAAGCCGGGAGGACGTCGAGCTCTTGCGGCGTGTCGTCACGGAGTTCCGGGAGGAACTGGTGGCCGTCTACGCCCGCCTCGACCAAACGGATGCCCGGATCGCTACCAATGAGAGGCAAGTCGCGGTCGTTGAAGATAAAATGTCCGAGGTGATCGCGCTTCTCTCGGATGTCATCGCGGACGTCGAGGAACTCGAGCGCAGGCTCACCGGAGACCTGGCTGAGCAAGAGGCCGCCCTGCGGGCCGAGCTCCAAGCCGAAGTGGTCCAGCTGCAGCAAAACCTCAACCAGCTGAGAAACCTCCTCGATGAGCGGGAGAATGCTCTCCGCAGCGAAGTGATCGAGATGATCGCCGCGTTGAAAGCGGAGAGTGAGGACCGGATAGCCGCATTGGAGGCCAATGTCCGGCAGGCGCTGGCCGATAGCGGCATCGCTTTGGGCGGACTGCAGGAATCGCTGGAGGCGGACGCGGCGCGGCTTAGGACGTTGGAGACCAACGTCCAGTCGCTCTCGGACGAACTGGACGAGCTCATCGCCGACGTGGAGCAAGCGCTGGCGGGCATCCGCAGCGAGCTCAACGCGCAGTCGGAGGCTTTGGCCGCGCAGCAGCTCGCCATCGAGGAGCAGCGGGCGGCTTCGTCGGGGCAATACTCGAGCCTCCAGGAGGCCGACGCGGCGCTGGCGCAAAGGGTTCAGGCCCTGCAACAGCGGGTGGATGCGCTGGACGATGTGACGAGCCGCCTCGAGGCCCTGAAAAACCAGGTGGACGGGGTCGAGCGGCAAGTGCTGGCCATGCAGAGCCAAATCGGGCTTTCGGAGGAGCAGCTGCGGGCGCTGAGCGACCGGTTGATGGACGAATTGGAGTCGCAGTATCAGCACAGCTTCCTCTTGGCGGGCACCGTCGCCGAAGAGCTTAAAGCCCTGCGTGAGGAGTTTAACAGCTACCGGCAAAACACGGAGAGGGAGCTGGCATCGGCCCGGCAAGCGCAGATGTTTGGCATCATCGGAGCGCTCTTGGGGCTGATCGGCCTGGCGAACTAGAAGTCGCGCCGTAAGGAGAAACTAACCGCGGTCGTAAGAGGTGAGGGGGCGCTGGTGTAGCGCCCCTTCGTCGCGCTCTGGTATCATGTAAGGAGGGGTCTTTTGGTCCCTTTCGAAAGGGTGACGGACCTTGCAACGGGAGCTGTATCTTGACAATGCGGCAACCACCCCGGTTCATCCGGAGGTGGCCCAAGCGATTCACCATTCTCTCGTCGTCGCGTACGGCAACCCCTCCTCGCTGCATCGGAAGGGGATGGAGGCGGAAGGCATCGTCAAAGAGGCGAGAAGCCTTGTGGCGGAGATGCTCGGGGTCTCCCCCGCGGAGGTCTACTTCACCTCCGGCGGCACCGAAGCCAATGCCCTGGCGATCAAAGGAGTAGCGAGGGCGAGGCAGCGGCGGGGAAAGCATCTCATCACCACTCAGATCGAGCACTCTTCGGTCTTGGCTGCTTGCCGCGATCTTGAGGCCGAAGGTTTCAAGGTGACGTACCTCCCCGTCGATGCCGAGGGGCGCGTCGATCCCGAGGAGGCAGCGGCAGCCGTCACCGGCGAGACGATCTTGCTCAGCGTGATGCACGTCAACAACGAGATCGGGACCATACAACCCATCGGGGAGATTGTCGAGGCTGTCCGCGGCAAGAAGGAAGACATCCTGGTTCACGTCGACGGAGTGCAGGCCTTTGGCAAGATACCCGTCGCTCCAGAGGAGCTAGGTGTCGACCTTTTATCTGTGAGCGCGCACAAACTCCACGGCCCCAAAGGGATCGGGGCGCTCTACTGCCGCAAAGGGGTGCAACTGCAACCGCTCTTTGGCAGAGGAACCCAGGAACGGGGCCTGCGTTCTGGCACCGAAAATGTCCCTGGTATCGCCGGGTTGGGCGCGGCGATCAAGGTGTGGCAGCGCGAAGGCCGGCCGCGCCAAAAGGAGCTTTACCAGCTCAAGGAGCAGCTGATCGAGGGGCTCCTCTCGATCGAGGGCGCCCGCCTCAACGGCGCACGTGGGGAAGGAGCGGCTCCCCACATCGTCAACCTCTCCTTTCCGGGCGTGCGCGGCGAGGTCTTGGTCCACGCGCTGGAAGAGAAGGGGCTTTACGTTTCGACGGGGTCGGCCTGTTCTTCCCGGAAGGCGGAAGTGAGCCACGTGCTCAAAGCTTTGGGTCTTGCGGAAAGGGAATCGGAAAGCTCGATCCGGATCAGCCTCTCGTATACGACGACCGCAGAAGAGATCGCACAGGCTGTCGAGATCATCCAAGAGGCGGTCAGCTCCCTTAGAAAGATCTTGCTGTAAGAGAAGCCCGCGTCCTTCGCGAGTGGCGGGACGCGAAAGGAGAGTGCGCCGTGGAGAGCGTGGTGCTCGTCCGTTATGGGGAGATCGGACTGAAAGGGAAAAATCGCCCGGCCTTTGAAAATCGCCTGGTCCAAAATCTGCGGCGGGCGCTGGGGCCAGAGATTGAGGCTTCCGTCCGGAGGGAGCACGGTCGCATCGTCGTCGATTTTGGCGGCCGAGAGGCGCCTCGCCAGGCCATCGACCGCTTGCGCTCCGTCTTTGGCGTCGTCTCGATCAGCCCGGCCAAAGCGGCTCCCCTTTCCCTGGACGAAGCGCTCGCGGGAGCGCGCCTTTTGGTCGAAGAGAAGCTGCAGGCCACCAAAGGTCCGGTGCGGTTTAAGGTGGAGGCCAAACGATCCAACAAGCAGTTTCCCTTGACTAGCCCGGAGCTCAACGGGCGATTCGGCGGGTACCTGTTGAGGGCGTTCCCACGCTTGGAAGTGGACGTGCACGCGCCGGATTTCGTCCTCCACGTGGAGGTGCGCGAAAAGGCGATTTACCTTTACACGGAGATCCTGCCGGGTCCGGGTGGCTTGCCCGTGGGTTCGAGCAGCGAAGGGCTTTTGTTGCTTTCAGGCGGCATCGACTCCCCCGTCGCGGGGTGGCTCGCGATGAAGCGAGGCATCCGCCTGCGGGCGATCCACTTTCACAGTTTCCCGTTTACGTCGGACCGGTCGAAAGAGAAGGTGATCGACCTTGCCGGGGTGTTGAGCCGTTATAGCTTTGAGCCTATCCCGGTGTACGTCGTCAACTTCACACCCGCGCAGACTGCCATCCGCCAGCATGTGCCACCGGCGATGACGATCACCGTGATGCGGAGGATGATGCTCCGGATCGCGAGCCGTATCGCGGCGCAGCACGGCATACCCGCGTTGATCACCGGAGAGAGTGTCGGCCAGGTGGCAAGCCAGACCCTGGAGAGCATGGCCGCGATCAATGAGGTGACCTCCATGCCGATTTTGCGGCCGCTGGTGGCGATGGACAAAGGCGAGATCGTTGAGCTTGCCCAACAGATCGGCACCTACGACCTTTCGGTCTTGCCTTATCCCGACTGCTGCACGCTCTTTGTGCCGGACCGGCCCGAAACCCGGCCGCGCATCGAACGAGTGCGAGCGGCCGAAGCGGACATGCCCATCGATGAACTGGTCGACGAGGCCGTAGCCACCGTTGACGTGGTCGAGCCCGTCCTGGAACCATCGCTGTCACTCTAGAGCCGAGGAGGAGATTCAGTGAAAAAGGGAGACATCTACTCGGTGGTCGGCGTTGAGCAGGATGCTTCGGGCGTCATCGTCGAGACCGACGCCGGTCACGTGCTGGGAGTCATCGCCGCCCACGACGTCGAGGTGGGCGCCAAGCTCCAGGTGGGGCCCGTGTGCGGCGACTGGTGCAAGGTGTTCCTGAAGGGCGAGACTTACCGCGCCCAGATCCTTCAGCGCTCGGTCAAGTCCTCATAAGCTGGATCGACGGCCCGCACATAAGGGGCCATATCAGGATAAAAGCGAATCGCCTTTTGATACATCTCGTAGGCGATGCGCCGGTAGGAAAAGTGCCCGCTCGGCCGCGTCCGCAGCTCCGCTATGTAGGCCAGTTCGGCCCAGTCCATAGAAAAGAGGGCGCGGCAGCGGGTGCCCAGGGGAAGGATGTACGCCCCCAAGGGTGGCTGGGCCGCTTCGATCTTTTCAGAGACGGCAAAGGCTTGCTTCATCGCCTCGCGGTAGACCGTTTCCGCGCCGGCGAGGGCAACCGCTTCGGGTTCGTCAAATCCCAAATGGGTGGAAAAGGGCTGCCGGTACTTTTGGCACCGGCGGTGCCGGTGCAAGTCCCGAAAGGCTCCGATATCCATGACCACGTCAAAATTGAGATAGCCCACGCGAAACTCAGGCAGCCACTCGTCGTGCTGCCCCCGCTCTTGAAAGGCCATTTCCAACAGTTCCCGGATCTCGGGCCGGCTCAGCGTCTGCACGTGCAAGACGATCTGGCTAAAGGGATGGCGCCCCACCGTATACAAGAGCTTGGAGAGGGCCTCCACGGCCGGATCGTCCACTTCGACCAGCGTGACGGCTTCGGTCACGCCTACAGGCACCTTACCCAGGAGGCCTTCGTAGACCTCGCGCATGATTTTGAGCGTCTCGATGCGGTAAATGTCGGGCGCCGTGTACTTGACTAGAGTGGGGGCGGCTGCCACCGGTTGCAGCGCTTCTCGCAAAGCGCCCAAAGCCGCGGCGTCATCGCCCAACTCCTCCAGGAGCTCCAGGAGCCTTTCATCTCTGGGGTTACGGGCCGGCGCCCGGCCCGCCTCGCGCATGGCCTCCGCAACGCGCCGCACCTCGCCGAAGGGGCTGGCGAGGAGCCGGCTGATCTGGCGTTCCAGCGTCCGGGCGGAGGTGATCTGGCCGACGCTGGTGTGGGTGGCGAGCGGCAGGCAGTAACGCCCTACATCAAAGGCCCTGGCCCGCAAGGTGCGGGCAAAATCCTTTTCCTCCATGGACTCAGGCTTTTCCACCGTGTCGAGGTAGTACTGGTAAACGGCGGCGCTCACCTTTTCATAGGCGGCAAAGAGCGCGTCTGCGGCGGCGACGTATTCGTTTTGAAGCGTCCCCTCTTGGATTTCTTGGGGAACGCAGTAGCCTGTGACAGTAAAGTCCTGGTAGCGCGTGCTCCGCTCTTGGCCGTCCCAAAGTTGTTCGGCGACGACCTCAATCGCTGCCAGGATGCTGATGTTTTCGATGGCCAAGGGGATGTGGGCCATGTCGGCGATGCTCCGGTGGCCGTACGCAAAGTAAAAGGTTTCTAGGAAATTAGCCGCCTTTTGCCCGGTGATGTAGCGGTTGCTCTCCAAAAAGCTGCGGCGGCTCCGGGAGTAGGAGGCCATGGTATAGGCCAGCTCCTCAGGGGGAATTCCCAAGACGGCAAAGACCTTACGGGCCGTCTCGTCTCGGGCGTAAGACACGTCGCGTCGCTCGTCGCTCACCGCGTACCACCTCAATCGTTGCGTATTCCGTTGCGTATTCGAAACTTTGCCGGTTCGATGGTTTCCCCCCAGGGAGCGGCTTTAGCAGGACCTACTTCCGTCCGGTTGGGGTAAGAAGCGCTACAAGAACCTTCCCGCGACGGCCAGCACCAACAAGATAAGCCCGTGTGCCACCGCCGCCGGGAAGTAGCGATTGGACCGGGTGTAGACCAAGCCCAATGCCAAGGATATCACAAAGCCGAGCTCCGGCGAAAGCCCGAAGGGACCGTATACCGCATGGAGCAAGGCGGCAGCGGCGGCGGCCAGCAGCCTTGGCATTGGCGTCTTTTTGGAGAGCCGGCGCGTGAGCCCTTGCGTGATCCACGCCTGTAGGATGCTCCGGAACACGAGTGTTTCAAAGAGGGCGGCCAAGCCGATCCCGGTGAGAAGCCACCACGCCGCCTCCCAAACGCCGGCCGGCAACACCGGCCACACGGAGCCTAGCTCTCCGGGCAGCCAGCGCAGGAGGACGGCCGCGACAAGGCTTAGAAAGGAGGCCGCGGCGATGGCGCCGAGGTCGCCTGGCCGGGCCTTGAAATCGAGAGGAGCCAGAGTCCAAAAACGGATCCCGTAAAAGTACGTCCAAAGAAGCGCCGCCGCGCTGAGGGCGCCCGGTCCAAGGCCTGAGCGAAAAAGCCCACCTCCCTGGCCGAGAAGATCCACCGGAAACCAGAGCGATTGAAAGCCGGGGAGGATCGGTAGGAGGAGGCTGAGGATCACGACGCCTAGGTCGATCCCGCGAGGGCGGTAGGGGAGCCTCGCTACCAAAGGAGGCAGGAATGGAAGGAAAAGGACGAGAAAACGCCAGGCTCCAAGCCCCAACGCGGCCAGCCAACCCCGGGAAAAAGCGTCGGCCACGAGGCTGATGAGGGCGGCGCCAAAGGCGAAGCCAAATCCCAAGAGCGGCCCCCGCCGTTCGATCACGAGCTGCCGCCAAGGGGGGACCAGCCAGAGGTACACGTTGAGCAGAAACCACACCACGGCCACAGCGCGGAAAAATGAAGGGACATCACGGGCAGCCACCGGCGACGCTGGGTAGAGCAAGACGAGAGCCCAAGCCAACAACGCTGCGCACGCCGCCGCCGGGCCGGGTGATCCCAAAAACCTGCCAGAACGCATCGACATGACCATCTTGGTTCGCCATCGGGCGTCAAACCCCTGCGGCATGCCGAAAGCCGCGCGTCCTGGTCTTGGAAGACCTGGTTGAAGCGGATTCCCGGCCGGCCGGGGCTTCCGGTTGTGCGCTCTCTCGTCGGTTTGCTATAATGACATAGATGCTGGTGGATTGGGGTGAACGATGTGATCGAGCTGCCTGTCATCGGGCGTGTCGAGGAGGATGAGCTCCAGCGGCGCCTGCAAGAGAAGAAGCCTGGGCAAAAGGGCGTCTGGATCCAGACTCTCGGCTGCCAGATGAACGAGCACGACAGCGAGATCATCCTCGGGATGCTCTCTCAGATGGGTTACGTGGAGGTCGCGACGCCTGTAGAGGCGGACCTCATCCTTTACAACACCTGCTCCGTCAGGGAAAACCCCGAGCGGAGGGTGTATGGCCAGCTCCACATGCTCCGGCAGCTGAAAGAGAGAAACCCCGATCTCATCATCGGCATCTGCGGCTGCATGGTGCAACAAAAGGCGGAGCTCGAACGGATCCGGCAAAGCCTTGAGCACGTCGACCTGGTCTTTGGCACCCACAACATCCACCGCTTGCCCGAGCTCTTGCACAAAGTGCGGGTGACGGGCGAGCGGGTCATCGAGGTTTGGCACGAAGAAGGAGACGTGGTCGAGGGCCTTCCTGTCCAGCGGGAAGGAAAGCTCAAGGCCTACGTGACCATCATCTACGGGTGCAATGAGTTTTGCACGTACTGCATCGTCCCCTACGTCCGGGGCAAAGAGCGCTCCCGGGCGATGGAGCAGATCTTGGCCGAATGCCGCTCCTTGGGTGAGCAGGGCTACAAAGAGATCATGCTGCTCGGTCAAAATGTCAACGCCTATGGCAACGACCTTCCTGGAGGGGAAAACTTTGCCCGCCTCCTCGACGAGGTCAACCAGGTCCCCGGGATCGAGCGCATCCGGTTTACGTCGCCCCACCCGAAGCACTTCACCGACGATGTCGTCGAGGTGATGGCGAGGGCCGAAAAGGTGTGCGAACACGTCCACTTGCCGGTCCAGGCCGGCAGCGACCGCACTTTGAGGCGGATGGGACGGCGCTACACCCGAGAGCAGTACTTGCGCTTGGTGGAGAAAATGAGAGCCGCCATACCGGATCTTGCGATCACGACGGACATCATCGTCGGTTTTCCCGGCGAGACAGACGAAGATTTCATGGAGACGATTCGCCTCGTCGAGGAAGTCGAGTTTGACGGCGCGTTTATGTTTATCTATTCGCCCCGCATCGGCACACCGGCCACCCGCCTCAAGGAGCAAGTGCCCGAAGACGTCAAGCGAGACCGCATCTATCACCTGATCGAGGTGCAAAATCGGATCAGCCGCAAAAAGAACGAGGAATGGGTGGGGCGCACCGTTGAGGTGCTGGTCGAGGGCGTAAGCCACAAAGATCCCAGCAAACTCTCGGGGCGTTCTCGCCAAAACAAGCTGGTCGTTTTTGCGGGAGGCCAAGAGCTCATCGGCAAGACCGTCGATGTCCGCGTGGTAGAAGCTCAGACGTGGAGCCTCTCGGGCGAGTTGGTCGGTTGATCCAAGCCCCGTGCTCGCGGCGCGGAAGGGCTTGTTGTGAAGTGGACGGTTCGGCCTGCTCTCATCCATGGAAGGAGCGTGCACGGTGAAAAAACGCGTGCGGTCCAGCCCCCCCAAAGCGCGGGTCATTCCCCTCGATCCCGAGCAAACGCTGTATGAGACAGGCTCCAGAGAGGTTTGGCAGTCGCTGGTGATCACCACCGACGGCGCCGAAATCGGACCCGTCATCCGGCAAGTGATCGAGCCGCGGATGTACACCATCCGGTATCTGGTGGTCCACGACCTCGAAAGGGAGCGGCACATCCTTCTTCCGGCCAACACCATCGTCGACATCACCGAAGATCGCGTCTACTCCAGCCTCACGAAAGACGATATCGCAGAGCTCCCAGCGTTTCGGCAGACCATGAGCAAAGATTATGAGGCGGCGCTGTACGCCGTTTTGCGGCGAACGCCCTACTGGCTCGAGGAGGAAGCTGCGAGGCGCAACATGCCCCCCGAAAGCGACAGTTGATGCTCTTGGCCTTTTGGGAGCAAGGAAGGTGCGCTGATCGATGTCAAGCCTCACTCCAATGCTCCGCCAGTATTACGACGTGAAAAACCAGTACCCGGGGTGTATCGTCTTCTTTCGCCTCGGGGATTTTTATGAGATGTTTGACGAAGACGCCATCCTTGCTTCCCGGCTACTCGAGATCACCCTCACCTCCCGGGAAGCGGGGAAAGGCCGGCGCATCCCCATGTGCGGCGTGCCGTACCACTCCGCCGAGGGTTATATCGCCCAGCTGGTGGCGGCGGGCCACAAGGTGGCGATCTGCGAGCAAGTCGAAGATCCAAAGCTCGCCAAAGGTGTCGTCCGGCGCGAAGTCGTCCGGGTCGTCACCCCTGGGACCGTCACAGAGGCGGGA
The DNA here is from genome assembly GCA_002919195.1 of bacterium. Taxonomy (GTDB): domain Bacteria; phylum Bacillota; class Limnochordia; order DTU080; family RSA5; genus RSA7. Next base: position 712 of record PKEU01000089.1, on the reverse strand, counting down.
ATGCTAAAAGCCCGGGAGCACAACTTCCTAGTGGCCGTCACCCGCGGGGACCGGCCCCGGGGAGCGGGGGCACAAAGGTCGGGGTTTGATCCAGAGCCAGCGGCGGCTCAGGAGCGCCTCCTCCCCGAGGGGGGAGGCGTTTACGGTGTCGCCGCGTGTGACTTGTCGACCGGCGAGTTTATGTGCACCCAGATCGAGGGCGACGACGCCCTCGCCGTGGTGAGAGACGAGATCGCGCGCCTGCATCCCGCCGAACTCCTCCTCGATCCTGCTTTTGGCGACCCATTCCTCCAGCCGGAGCGCGAGCTCTTGGTCCAGGCCTGCCCAGGCACCGTTGAAGTGCTGCCCGATCCCGCGTTGAGCTTTTCTTCGGCGCGCCGCCTGCTCCTCGATCACTTCAAAACGGCGTCTCTGGAAGGTTTCGGCTGCGAGAGGCTGCCGCTGGCAGTCCGGGCGGCGGGCGTGGTGATCGACTACCTCATCCAAACGCAAAAAGGGGCTCTGGGACAGATCACCCGCCTGGTGACCTACTCCTCCTCCACGTACATGGTGTTGGACCCGGCGACCCGCAGGAACCTGGAGCTGGTGCAGACCATCCGTTCCCAGCAGCGGCGGGGATCGCTCCTGTGGGTGCTCGACCGGACCCAGACCGCGATGGGCGGGCGGCTCTTGAGGCTCTGGATCGAACAGCCGCTGCTCGACCCGCGCGAGA
>PKEU01000111.1 GCA_002919195.1 bacterium | reverse complement strand
TTGGGCGGCGAAAACAAGCAGATCGGGCCTCCCATCAACCAGGTGCCCGGCCTCGGGGTGCTCGATCTCCCAGCGCTCTTGAAGCGGATCGTCGCTTCCGGGTACCAGGGAGCCCTTGACCTCGAGGTGATCGGCGCCTCCGAGTACCCGGGCGAGGAATCACTCGGAATCGCCGCCCAGTCCCGGGGCTACATCAGGCGCTGCCTCGAAGAGATCCAAGGGAAGAAGTGACCCCTTACAACCCAAGTGGCTCGTCGAGCAAGCGCTAGCGAAAGCGAATTGCTGGATGGAGGAGACCGGTGATGGCCGAAAGAGCGACGACCGCCCGGAAGATCCCTAAGGGGGCCGCGATCGGCTCGGTGGATGCCGTTCCCATGCTCGCCCGCTCCCAACACTTCGCGAGCGGCGAAGAAGTGGCGGTGGTCTCGCACTACGTCACGCGCCCCACCGGTCTCCACATCCACGAGTTTTTCGAGATCGTCTACGTCGAAAGCGGGAGCCTCGTCCACCTCTACGGCCCGACGCGAAAGCAGGTCGACGCGGGCAGCCTGTTTATCGTCAACCCGTCGATCCCCCACGGGTACGACCTGGTGTCGGACGCGCCGGCGCAGATCTGGAACATCGTCTTGACCGAAGCAGCGCTCGACGTCCTGTCGCTCAAAGCCGACGCCGCCCCGCTGATCGGCCAGATCGCAGGCCACCGGCGCTACGCCCTCGACTACCTTCACATCGCCTTTTCTCCCGAGACCAACGCGGAGGTGCAGGCCCTCGTCAAAAAGATGGACCGGGAGTACCAGATGAAAAGGCGGGCTTACCAGGTCGTCTTGACCGGCTACCTCATGGCGCTGGTGGGACTCATCAGCCGGGCCTTTGCTGAAAGCGGGCTGCCGCCGCAGAGCGGACCGTCCTACCACGGCAAGCTGGGCGAGGTGACCCGCTACATCGTCGAAAACTGCCACCGCCCGTTGAGCGTCGAACGCCTCGCCAAGCTCCACGGCTGGACGCCCGACCACCTCAACCGGCTGATCAAGCGGTCCTTTGGCGACACGACACAAGGGTTTATCGGCCGGGTGCGGGCCGCCAAGGCGGCGCGCCTCATGCTGATCGACGGCGCCACCGTGGACCAGGCGGCTAAGAGCGTCGGCTACAGCGACGCCCGGGCGCTGCGGCGGGCGTTTAAACGCTATTACGGCGTCTCACCTTCCGAGTTTCGCAGGACGCCGGTGTAAACGCCACGGTCAACGCGCGGGAACAGCACGAGGGAAGCCACGGGGAAGCCCGGGGATAAAAGCACAGGTAAAGCACGGAAAGGTCGGTGATCGTACTTGACGCGACGCACGGCCCTAAGCCTTTGGTTCATCTTATTGGTTTCCGTTTGGTTGGCGGGCGGCGCGCTTGCCCTCGCCCAAGATCAAGAGATCGTCATCCGGATGTACGCCGGAGACTACACGCCGCGGGAGAGGACCCAATCCGACCGCTGGGATCCGCCCAGCTACCTCAACGTCTTGGCCCAGGAGTACAAAAAGCTCCACCCTCATGTAACGATCGAGTTTCTCCCTGAGATCACGCCTCAGGACCGGTTCGACACCTGGATCTTCACCCAGTACCAAGCTGGCCGGGGCCCTGACCTTGGCACCCAGCTCTTTTCCGAGGTAAACCGCCACTACCTCAAGGGCTGGTACGTCAACCTCAAACCTTACTTGGAAAAACCCAACCCCTACGTCGAGGGGAATAAACGTTGGGCCGACATCTTCCAGCCCGGCGCGCTGGCGACCGGCGTCGCGCCCGACGGCAACATGTACGTGCTGCCCACCGGCGTCGTCGGCACAGGGATCTACTACAACAAAGACATCTTTGCGCGCGTGGGCGTAGAGCCGCCGGAGACCTGGGCGGAGTTTATGGAGATCCAAAGGAAAATCCAAGCGGCCGGTTACATCCCCTTCGCGTTTCCCATGGCGGGCGCCAAAGCCACCACCAACTGGTCGCTACGGGTGATCCAGGACATGATCCTCGACTCCAAGCTGCCCGAGATCAAAGGGACCGGGGAACCCGTGGTCCGGACGATGATCGAGGGCGAGGGGATCAGTCAAAAGGAGCTGGTCAGGGCCATCAAAAAGGGCGTCTACTCGGCCAAGGATCCCCAATGGCAAGAGCAGCTCCGGCTCTTAAAGGAATGGTCGCAATACTGGGGACCGGGGTATCTCAGCCTCGATCCGGACGCGGCGTACCGCCTCTTTGTCACCGGCCGGGCGGCGATGCTTTACGACACGTCCGCCAAGATCAAGGTGCTGGAGACCGACAACTTGCGGCAGTTTGAGTTTGGCGTCTTTGACTTCCCCCGCATCACGCAAGAGAGCTCGCCTTACGCGACGGGCGTCTCAGCTCCGGCCGTGGGCGGCTACACCGGCGCCGGCAGCTGGACGGTGGCGGCGACGACGATCGAAAAGGGCATCGTCGACCAGGTGATCGACTGGCTGATGTTTATCACGGCGCCGCAAAACTATATCCCCTTGGCCAACGACCTGGGATGGTACTCGCCCGGCCTCATCGACCTGGAGGGCATCGATCCCAAACTCGAGCCCTTCATCCGCTCGGTGGAAAACGGGGTCTTCCGCATCGAGTCCTTTTACCGGGGCCTGACGGTGGAGTACGCTGACCAGTTTTACCGGGTGCTCCAAGAGTACCTCACCGGGCGGAAAAACCTGGAGCAGGCGACCGACGAGATCCAGCGGTACATGGAGCAAGCCGCAGACGAACTGATCGAGCGGAACGGATGGACCGACTTGCTCGCTGAGCTGGGCGCTTAAGGCGCGTTGAGCGCGCACGACAAAACGAACGACCCGTCGAACCCGACGACACGACAAGGACCCGCGGAGGCCATCCAGCGGGAGCGCCGGCCGCCGCCTAAAGCGCGGCCGCGCTCCCGTTTCGGGGACGGGGCAGGCCAGCGCGCCGGTGAGGCGGCGATCTTGGTCGACGACACCGGAGCGGGCTCCTTCCCCGCCCCCTCGATGGTCCAAAGAGCGTACGGGAAAAAGGACGATCCAATGTGGCAACCGGGCGCATCAACAGAGCGGCTTATCTTTTCATCTTGCCGACGTTTGCGGCGCTGATCGGCCTGAAATATTACCCGGCCGCGTCGGCGGTCTACCATTCCTTTTTTCAGTGGGACGGCGCCACCGTGGGCCGGTTTGTGGGCCTTGCCAACTACGTGCAGCTGTTCCGGGACGAGATCATCCACGTCTCGGCCATCAACATCGTCAAGTTTATTATCGGGCGCGTGGCGCTCAACCTCGTCTTTCCGCTGCTCGCCGCCAAGCTGGTCTTTCACGTCCGCCACCAGGGAGCGGCTTACCTTTACCGGGTGCTCCTCACCGCGCCCATCGTCGTGCCCGTCATGGTGATCCTCCTCCTTTGGAAGTTTATCTACCACCCCTACGACGGGCTTCTCAATCAACTGCTGGAGGCGGTGGGGCTCGGCGCCTGGCGGCGGGCGTGGCTCGGCGACTTTGAGACCGCCCTTTACGCCGTGATCGGCCTCGGCTTTCCCTGGGTGACGGGCATCGGCAGCGCGGGCTTCGCCTTTTTGATCTACCTGGGGGGACTGCAGAGCATTCCCCGCGAGATCTTCGACGCCGCCGCCGTCGACGGCGCGGTCTCGCTGCGGCGCTTTTTCCGGGTGGAGCTGCCGATGATCGCTTCGCAGCTCAAGTTGATCCTCATTTTGACGGTCATCAACACGATGGAGAGTTACGTCCCGGTGATGGTGATGACGGGCGGAGGGCCCGGAGTTTCGTCGATGGTGCCGGGGCTCTACCTTTACGAATCCGCCTTCCTTTACGACAAGTTTGGCTACGCCTCGGCCATCGGTGTCGTGATGACCATCATCTTGCTCATCGTCACCACGATCAGCCAGCGATCCATCAAATCCTACAGCGAGGCGGAACCATGATGCGGAGCCTGACCCTTGCAAACCGCTGGGACGCCGGCCAAATCGCCCTGCACGTCCTCTTAATCCTCCTGGTTGTCTTAAGCCTCTACCCGATGTTTTTTACGCTGATCACGTCGGTGAAAGATATCCACCAGTTTTACCACAGCTACTTTTCAATCACCTACCCCTTCCACTGGGGAAATTACGGCGAGGCGTGGGACGCCATCGGCGGTTACGTCATCAACACCCTGGTCGTCGCCGCGGCGGCCGTCGTCATCATCGTCGCGTTTGCAGCCCTTTCGGCCTACGCCTTCGCCCGCTTTTCGTTTTTCGGCAAAGAGGTCTTGTTTATGGCGCTCCTGGCCCTGATCATGATCCCCGACATGATCACGCTGGTGCCGACCTTTTTGTTGCTCAGGGACCTCGGCCTCTTGGACAGCCTCGTCAGCCTGGTCGCCGTCTACGTCAGCAGCGGGCAGGTGGTGAGCATCTTTATCTTGCGGCAGTTTTTCGCCTCGATCCCCACCGAGCTCGTTGACGCCGCCCGCATCGACGGCGCAAGCGAAACCCAGGTGCTGACCCGGGTCGTCTTGCCCCTTTCCAAGTCGATCTTGCTCACCGTCGCCATCATGAACGTCCTGATGATCTGGAACGACTACATCTGGCCTCTAGTGACGCTTTCCAACTCGCGGCTTTGGACGATCTCCCTGGGGCTTGTGGGCTTTTCCGAGCGCTTTGCCGGCATGGCCGCGTGGGGGCCGCTCTTTGCGGGCTACGTCATCGCCTCCATCCCCCTGATCGCCTTTATCTCCATTTCGATGCGCTCGTTTATCTCCGACCTCACATCCGGTGCGCTCAAGGCGTAGGCGCCTCGCGACCAACGCTTTGGAGCGGGTTTCCGTCCAGGCGTCCCTCACGCAAGCCGCGCCTTGCGCCGTGATATGCCTGTATGCTTACCCTCCTATATTCATTGTTTATAGTGTTACGTATCTATTAATCATGATATAATGCACCTTAAGGAGGTGGCAGCCCGTGGCCCAGGAGCGTCGTCCGCCGGCTTCCTTCCGTTGAACCGGCCCCCAGTGCGACGACCGGGAACGAAGGCCCCGTGGGAGCCTGCCGATATGACCCGGTACGATCGTCTGGCTCCTCGTGCTAGGAGTCATGTGGCTTTACCAGTGGATCGCGGGCCGCTAGCCCAGGCGCATGGATGGGTGGATGTTGCCGCAAAGTCCCAAAACCGAAAGGACATTTGCCACAAATTGACTGCGCCGCTGACTTTTCGAAAGGTCTTTGACTTCCTGGGTAGAAATTCCAAATGGTTAGTATCACAATGGGGAGCCCGTTATGATTGAATGTCACACCTGGAACCGCATCTCTAGCCTGCGCGAAGAGCTCATCCAAGCGGTCGAGTTTTTCTCGTCCTTTCGCCATCCCCGCGTGATCGCCCGGTCGGTGGAGCTCGACGCATCGCTCAACGAATGCGGCCGCTGCGTTAACTTCCCTTGCGAAATCGTCCAGCGCCACCAGGCGATGACCCAGATCCCCCTCAATTGGCCGTCCGCAAAATCCCACGACACGATTGGCTAGCTTTCAATTTTCAATGCGACTGCACAAGGCGACAAACAACAAGAAAGGCAACTTCAGGCAGGATTAGCGTTTGCGCACATTGAAGGAAATATTGCGCACTCCCAAGGTGAGAAAGCAGGTTAAATTTCGGGATGAGCGTCACCATCGTCGACATTGCCAAGAGGGCGAAAGTGGCTCCATCAACGGTTTCCCGGGCCCTCAGCGGCAAGGGTCGCATTGCGAAAAAAACGCGCAATCGCATTGTCCAGATTGCGCAAGAGATGGGTTACGAAGTGGCGAGCGACGCTCCTTCCCCGCGGGCCGTCGGGATCCTGTACAGCCGGCGGCTCCGGTATCTCATCGGCGACGGCTTTTACGGCGCCGTGATGGAGGGGGTCGAGCTTTCGTTCCGCTCGTGGGGTTATCGGGTGTTTTTCTCCACCTTTGAGCGCCCGGGCGACCTGGGGGACGTGTTGACTCACGGCGCCCCGGACGGCTACATCGTCGTCGGCGCCGACGTCAAGCCCGAGGACGTGCGGCCGCTCAAAGAAGCGGGCATCCCGGTGGTCCTCGTCGACAACGAGTTCCCCGAAGAGCCCACGCCCGCAGTCGTCACGGCCAACGCCGAGGGCAGCCGGGCTTTGACCCAGCACCTCCTTTCCCTGGGCCACACTCAGATCGGTTATATCGCGGGCCCCCTCAGCCACCTTTCGCTTCGGCAGCGGGTCGAAGGATTTAAGCTCGCCATGGCCGAGGCGAACGACGGCGCGGCCCCCGCGGCCTGCGACAGTGAGATCGAGCCTTGGATCGTCGCAGAGTCCCAGAGCGATTTCGGCTTTGAAACCGGCGTGTCGGGATTTCGGGAGCTTTGGAGCGCCCGGGGCCTCAAGGCGACGGCGATCCTCTGCTCCAACGACACCGTGGCGCTGGGGGTCATCCACGCCGCGAGGGAGCTGGGCCTTTCGGTGCCCGGCGATCTTTCGGTCGCCGGCTTTGACGACGTCGTGCAAAGCTCCCACCCCCACCTCACGACCGTGAAAGTCCACTGCCGCGAGATGGGGACCCAAGCGGCGCGGCTGCTCTATGACGCCATCCAGACGGGACAGCGCGTCCCGCTGAAAGTGGTGGTCTACCCTGAGCTCATGGTGCGCCAGACGACGGCCCCGCCGGGAACCTTGCGGGGCGCAATCCGATGAAGGAGTGAGGACGCGGCTCATCAGCTAAATGCATAAGTCCGGCGTCATCCGGTAGTTCACAAAAAAATGGAGGGATTTGTCATGCGAGCGAGGCTTCACGCTTGGTTTGCGCTCGTTGTTGTCGTGGCGCTGCTCCTGCCGGCGGCGGCTTTGGCAGCGCCCGTAGAAATCCGTTATATGACCAACCCCCGCATCACGCCCTTTGGCGACGACATCAACAAGCTGTTGGTCGACATCTTTAATGAAATGAACCCCGACATCCGGGTGGTCTACGAGCCGGCCACCGCGGCCTGGCAGGAGCGGGCCAGCGTCCAGATGCTGGCGGGCACCGCGCCCGACGTCATCGCCGGCTTTGACCACTGGTTCCGGGCCTGGCTGGATCAGGGACAAGCCCTGGCCCTCAACGACTACCTGCCCGAAGGGTACCTCGATGATTTTGTCCCGAGCCACGTGCAGCTCTTCAACATCGACGGCAAGCAGTACGCCCTTCCCTACTACACGGGAATCTCGGCGCTCTTTTACAACGAGGACATGTTTGACCAGGCAGGCCTCCTCTACCCCGATGAGACCTGGACCTGGGACGACCTCCTCGAAGCTGCGAGGAAACTGACCCGCCGCGACGGCGCGGGCGTCGTCACCACCTACGGCACCGACGTCCAGGTCGCCTGGGACCGGGTCATCCTCTGGATCTGGGAAAACGGCGGCGAAGTGATCGAACCGGGCACCTTTGTGGGCGAGCGGGTCTACTTCGACACGCCGGAAGTCGTGGAAGCCGTCCAGTTTCTGCAGGACCTGATCCACACCTACGAGGTCGCGCCCGCATGGCCCAACCTGGGCATGGACCCGTGGACCGGCTTTTGGAGGGGCGACACGGTCGCCATGTGGCAGACCGGCTCGTGGGATGTGAGCAACACGCTGCAGCAAGCGGGTTTCCGGTGGAACGCAAGCGTCCGCCCGCGGGGCAGGAGCGGGATTCCGGCCGCTGTTCATACCAACGACGGCATCATGGTCTATGCGGGCACCGAGCACCCCGAAGAGGCTGTGCGGTTTCTCCTCTTTATCACCGGCCTTGAGGCGCAGGAGATCTTGATGCATCAAGCCAACCTGCAGCCCGCTCGCTTGAGCCTTGGCGCTGACTACGCCACGCTCACCCGGGGCGCCCGCGAAGGCATCAACATGAACGTCTTTATCGAGCAGACGGCCTACGCCCGTCCCGCGCCCTTCTTTGCCAACCAGGCGCGGGTGACGAGCGTGCTCGTCAACGCCCTCAACCAGACGATCTACTTCAACGCCATGCCTGCCGCGTCGGCCATGGAGAGCCTGCAGCGGGAGATCAGCGCCATCATCAGTGAGGAGGTCGACAACCGATGAACGCGGTGAAAAAGCTTCGCTCATCTTTCGGCTTAACCGTGGCTTTGGTCCTGGCTGCGCTCGTCTTGAGCCTGGGCGCAGCCTCCGCCCAGACCCGGAGCCTCCTCGTCGAAGCGCCGGCGCTCACCGGCAAACCCGTGCCGGTAGCCTTGAGCCTCGACGAGGTGCGCCGGGCTGTGGGCCTTGCCTTTCCCATCGACTGGGATTCCCTGCGGGTCTACGATAGCGACGGCAACCTGATCCCCTACCAGATCGACGACGCCGATCTCTCGGGCGCCCTTTCGCTCCACGATCGCCTGGCCTTTGTCGTTGAGGGCTCGGCCCGGATCGAGGTGGCCATGGCGGCCACGGAGGCGCCGCCCGCCTTTGAAAACGCCTTCACCGTCACCGAGACCGAGGAAGGCTGGCTCATCGAGTCCAAAGACGGCGACGTGGCCGTGGAAGTGACGCCCCTGGGCGGCGTCAACCTGGTGCGCTACGCCGGCGTCGAGCGTTCCTTTGCCCGGGACATCGGCTTCTTGCGCTACGCGGGCTTCCCGTACAGCACCTACTGGGTCAACGGCGAGCTCAAGGCCCACGAGGAAAAGACGACCCTTGAGGAGCCCATGCGGGTGCGGAGCGTGACGATCCTCGAAAACTCGCCGGTGCGCGCGACCGTCATCGTGCAGCGGGCCTCCGACCTTTTCCCGGGGCTCCGGCAGGACGCGATCATCAGCGTCTACCCGACCGGCGAGATCCTGGTCGACCAGGTGATCACGAGCGCCGGTTATGCCGACCTCACCAAGCTTGAGACCATCGTCAACGCCGTGATGGCCGGCACCTCCGACGCGCGGCATATCCTGCCCGTCTTCCGCTGGCTGGAGTGGGCCGACGAGCTGGACGTGACGCCGGCCCAGTACTGGGCGGAGCGGGACGTCCTGATGGAAGTCGACGGCAAGAGCTACGTGGCCTTCAACGACATCGGCGGCCCGGCGCCGCTGTGGTGGGGCGCGTCGTACATCTTCGCCTCGCCCGAGCGCTGGCGCACCAACCACTCGGCTGAGCTGGGCCTCGGCACGGCCGAGATGCTCCTCAACGTGCCCGAAATCGCGACCGGCCTCAGGGAGCGCCTCGAAGGTCCCCAGTGGCAGCTCGAGGGCGAGTGGCGCAACGGCTACTTCCGCTGGATCCCCGAGGAAGTGGTCACGAGCCGGGAGGCCAAGGGCATCGAGGTCGGATTTGGCACCGACATGGAAGCCGACGACTGGGCGCTTCACCTCATCCCGGGCGACACGGTGCAGTTTGTCAACGTGTACGCCCCCTATGAGGCGGCCGATGCGGCCGACGCCATCCGCTACCTCGAAAACCGCTACGAGGAGATTTCCGGGGTCAGCGTCACCCGGCAGTAAGGAGGCTGGACCGCTGCGGGCGCCTTGGCCGAAAGCCAACATCGCGCGCAGGTGACCTTGCGTCGACGCCGTCGCCCAAGGTTCGAGGTGCCAGGGCACGGCGGGAAGACGTCGCAGGCAAATTGGCAGAAAGCAATCGCGTGAGAGGGGGCGGCTTGCCCCCTCTCCTTACACCACCGGGCCCCGACATGCGTCGGGGCCTTACATATGGGCGGCGTCCACCGGAAATCCGGATCCCGACCCTCGCCCAGTCCTTCCGCCCGGTCACTCTTTAGCCGTTTACGTTGCGGAACCCGGGGCAACGTCCCGCAGAAGGCGATTGACCGTTTCAGTGCAGGCCAACATCACAATTGCGTAGAGGAGCACTACCACCGGCAGGAGTCCCATCGCCACGCCGAGGGTCACCCAACCAAAGAGGGGCGGGAGAAATGCCCCCCAAAGCCTTCCTGACATGCCGGAGGGTCTAGCCGCCAAAGCACGGGCGGCGTCGGGTCTATCGCGAGCATTCCCCTGACAGCGGCGAGAGTCCTGTCGGCGACAGCGATCCAAGGATCCCACTGGCCGGCCTGAAGCGGGAAAACGAAAGCAAAGCGGAGAAGGTCATCCATGACCGGCCGTTGCTGGCAGCAAATTCTCCGGGAGGGGTCGTGCGTGCGCCGCACCGTTTCATCCCTGGCTCTCACCTGTTTGTTGATCCTATTACTTTCCTCTCCCGCCTTGACGGCCACGGGGTATCCGGTCGAGGCGATTTCATTGGAGCATCTCAACGCGCTGAAAGCATGGATCGAGACGCCTCAAGGGCCCCTTCCCATCTGGTACGTGTATGCGGAGCCCACGGCGGCGGGATACCGGCCTGTCCCGGCGGCCGGCGAAGGCGTGGCGTGCGTCGACGACGTAGCCCGCGCCCTCCTGGTCTACCTCGAGCATTATGAGCTCACCGGCGATGCCGCCTCGCTCGACCACGCCCGGGACGCCATCGCCTTTCTCGCCTACACCCGGCAGGAAGATGGGACCTACGCCAATTTCGTCATGGCCGACGGGCGCCTCAACCTAACCGGCGTCACGAGCCGACCCGGCGTCAACTGGTGGATGGCCCGGGCCATGTGGGGCCTGGCCAAGGCCGTGCAGGTGTTTAAGACCGTCGATCCCGAGGAAGCTCGGGAGATTGCGACCCTGCTCAAACCCTCTGTGGAAAAGCTGAAGGACGTGGTGAAGCGAGCGCAACCTGGCGGGCGGCTCCGGTTCGCTGTCTCGGGCTCTGAGCCTGCGGCAACGCCCGCTCAGGCCCTCGTCGAGCCCGCCCCCGCGAACCCACAGCCCGCGCCCGTCATCGCCGGCGGCGGGGCCGACGTGAGCGCCATCTTTCTCCTGGCCATCTCGCTGCTCCACAGCGCCCAGCCGGACCCGGAGCTCGAAGCGCTCGCCACGGCGCTCGCCCTGGGCTTGCGAAAAGCCCAGCAGGGAGACGCCGCAACCCCGCCCTACCGGGCCGTCATGCCCTCTCCCGGCAGCTCCGCCGTCTGGACCGGGTGGGGCAGCCACGGCATGGAAGCTCTGGGCCTCGCGGGCATCGTCTTTGACCGGCCCGAGTGGGTGAGCTGGGCGGCCGAAACCGCCCACGCCTTGGGTACTTACATCGTCGCGGGACCAGGCGCGCTGGCGGCCCAGGGGCCTGCGCCCATTCCCTATCCCCAGATCGCGTACGACCAGTCGCCCCTGGTGCGGGGTCTCGTCTACCTGCATCACGCGACGGGCCGTCCCCTTTACAGCGACCTCGCGCTGCTGGCGGCCTCCTGGCTCTTTGGCAACAACCCCGCGCTCGAGCCGCTCCACCACGGCCCCAGCGGCCGCACCTTTGACGGCGTCGACGGGGACGCTTGGGGCGCCCGGGGGCGCGTCAACTACAACGCCGGGGCCGAATCGACCATCGAAGGCCTCTCGATGCTCCTCGCTTTGGCCCGCTTGAAACCCAACGGCCTCCTGCAAGACCCCCGGCTGGCCCAACCCGCGGCGCACGGTCCTCTTGTCCTTGAGGCGGAAAGCTACCTCAAGCCGGGGTTTGGCCGCATCGAAACCCGCCGGGAACGGGCCCTTGCTGGTTCGCGCCCGAGCGGCGACGGTTACATCGTGATGCACCCCGGCGCCGAAGCCAGCCTGCCGCTTCCTGCCCCGCTGCCCGCCGGAACCTACCGGCTCGACCTTGTCCACGGCGGGGCCCGCATCCAGGCTGCTACCGTCTATGTCCTGGCAGGTGAAAAGCTCATCGCGACACTGGAAATTGGGCGGGATGCCCAGGGGGACCGGCTCCGCCTTTCCCGCCTCGGCCTCGTGGAGCTTGGTGATCCCCGCCCCGCGATCCGCCTCGTCGTGGACGGGGGCCCGCTTGCGCTGGACGGGATCGTCGTCCACCCGGCGGTGATGTGGCGCAAAGCCCGCCAAGTCCAGCGCGAGGTAGTGGCATTTCGCAACATGACCGAAGAAACCCAGCACTGGGCGCTGCCTTTCGCCGGCCCCGGCGAGGTCCAGCTCTCCTTATACGACGAGGAGGGCGCTCCCGTCGCCGTCGAGTGGATCGACGATACGACGGTCCGCGTCCCTCCCCTGGGCTTTGGCATCGCGGTGCGTTGAGACGTGGTGAAGACGTGTTGAAGATGGCCGCGAAACGTGTGGGAGCGTGTTTGAGCTCTCCTCAAAATGGGTTGAAATGTGCGCTGGAGCGTTTAAGCCTGGCGCCGTCGCACCCCGTACGGCTCAGTGCGGCACGCCGGCCGCTTCTTCCGGGCCCGCCCCTTGTAGGGGCTCGTCCCCGGTGGGTTTTTGGCCATCCCCGCTCGCGCCGCCGCCTTCTCCACCCTCGTCGTCCTGCTCGAGCTTAAACCGGGCCACGAGGCTGTCCAGGTCTTGCGCCAGGTCCGTCAACTGCTGGACAAACCTTCGCATCTCAGCAGCGGCGGCGCTCACCTCTTCGGTGGAGGCTGCCATCTCTTCAGCCGAGGCGGCGGTCTCTTCGGAAATGGCGGCGACGTCGCCCATGGCCTTTACCACCTGCTCGCTGGCGGCAGCCATCTCCTCCACCGCCGCCGTGTTTTCCTCGATCGTCACCACCAGCTGGTTGATCTCGGACTGCACCCGGCTGCTCTCCTCGGAGATCCGCCTGGCGGCCTGGGCGATCTCTTGGCTCAACGCGTCGGTCTCCTGGATGGACCGGATCACCTCGTCGATGGTCTCGCGCACGTTGGCGGCCAGCTGGGTGCCGGCTTCGACCTGGGCCGTGCCCGCCCGCATCGCTTGGACCGCGGCGTCCACCGCCACCTGGATGCTGCCGATCAGGGCGCCGATCTCGCGGGTCGACTCGGCCGAGCGTTCGGCGAGCTTGCGCACCTCGTCGGCGACGACGCCAAAGCCTCGCCCGTGCTCCCCGGCCCGGGCCGCTTCGATCGCGGCGTTGAGCGCCAGCAGGTTGGTCTGCTCGGCGATGTCGCTGATCATCTCCACGATCTGCCCGATCTTTTGCGAGTACTCGCCCAGCTGGTCGATGCGGGCGCCCACCTCGGCCACCGAAGCGTGGATCTCCGCCATCCCTTGGGCCATCGAGGCCACCGCCTCTCCGCCTTGCTTCGCTTTCTCCGATCCGAGGTAGGCGGCCTGCGCCACCTGCTCCGTCGCCTCGGTCACCTTTCGGATGGCGTCGACTACTTCATCCAGGGCCGCGGTCGAATGCTCGGCCCGCCGCGCCTGATCTTGCGAGCTCTCGGCGATCTGGTCGATGGTCTGGCGCAGCTGGGCCATGGCTTCGTGGGTCTCTTGCACCAGGCTCACCTGGTTGTTGGTGCCGGCGGCCACGTGCTGCACCGCGCCGGTGATCTGCTCCGTCGCGCGGGAGGATTGGTCGGCGGACGAAAGGAGCGAACGGCTGTTGGCCGTCAAAGTCCTGCTCGTCTGCTGGATCTCCGCGATCATGCTCCGCAGGTTGGCCACCATCTGGTTAAAGGAGCCAGCCATTTCGCCGATCTCATCCCGGCTGCGAACGGCGATCTCTTTCATGGAAAGGTCGCCCCGGGCAAGGCGCAGCGCGGCCTGTGCCGCTTCGCGCACCGGCAGGGAGAGCCCGCGGGTGATCAACACGCCGCCAGCCGCCGCCACGGCCACACCGATCGCGGCGATGACCAGCATCGTGGTCTGCGCCCGGGCGCTCTGGGCGGCGGCCTCCTCTTGGACCGCAAGCACCCGGGCGTTTTGATACTCATTGAGCGCCCGCGTCGCAGCCAGCAGGGCGTCCCGCCGGGTGCCCAGCTCGCCCGTGAGGATCGAACGGAGCTGCTGCTGGCTCAAGATCCGCTCCATCAAGGGGCTGGCGAGGCGTTCAAACTCCGTCTTGGTCTGGGAGACCCGGTCCAAGAGCTCGATAGCCTCGTCGCTGGGCGCCGTCTCTTTGAGCCCGTTGATGATCTGGTTGATCGCCAGGCTCGCGTTGACAAAACTCCGGCGGTGAACCTCATCCAGCGTGATGAGATAGCCCATGATGGCCTGGACCTGCTCGGACGCGAGCCTTTCGATCTCCTGGGTCTGGGCGCGGGCCTCGATGATCCGGGCCACTTCTCCCTGGTAGGTGCCCACCACCTGCCCAAGGCCCTGGAGCCCCACCCAGACGTTGATGCCCATCATGATGACGACGACCGCGAAGCTGATTGCCAGCTTTGATCCGACCGTGAGCCGCACGTGCCCATCCCTCGCTCTTACGATGCTGCGATGATATCTGCGAGATATTGCTTTGATATCTGTACGATATATCGACAGAATATCCAAGAAGGTAAAGGCGGAAAGCCTTTTACGACGTCTCCTGATCGCCTGCGAAGTGCGCCTCGACCGCTTCGTCCTTGGGCAGCGCCCAGGCCAAGGACGAGCCGGCAAGGAGCAGCGCCGCCACCACCATCCAGACGCTCCCTAGGCCCCAAGCGTCGGCGATCACACCCAAGAGCGCGGCGCCGATCCCGCCCGTGCCTACCGAAAAGCCGAGCGTCAGGCCGGAGGCCAGCCCCACGCGCTCCGGCAGCAATTTCTGGCCCATGACGGTCGTAAGCGAAAACGAGGCGATCAACGTGACGCCCGCCGCAAACAGCGCGAGCAATGCCGCCGGGCCGCTGCCGAGGTGCGGCAGCGCCCCGATGAGCGGGGCTGAGAGCAAAAACGACGCGACGACGACGGGGCGGGCTCCCACCGCGTCGCCCAAAATCCCGCCAAACAAGGTGCCGGCGGCTCCTCCGGCGAGAAAGGCGGTAAGCGCCCAGCTGCTGTAGACGCCCGCAGCGCCGGTCCCATCCTGGTAGTAGAGGGGGATCAAGGCCTGGAGCCCGGCGTGGGCCGAGGAGCGGATAAAGATGTAGATCAAGAGCAAGAGCATCCAGCGGTAGTGGGCAGGCCATCTTCGCACGCTCAAGGATGCGCCCACAAGCGCCGCTCGCCGCGGCCGGGAGCGCTCCTTTTCGCTTTGTTTCGCCTCCCTTGCCTTCGCCAGGTCTCCGGCCGCCTGGCCTTGGGCCTTAGGCGGCGGCAGCACGGCGTACAGCCGCTCCTTGCCCGACTGGACGGCAAGAGCCATCCCGAGGGCGAAGGGCAAAAACACGAGGGCGCCCAAAGTCTCTCCTCCGCCCCCACCCGAAAGCCAGGCGAGGCCCAAAGCCATCAGCCCCGGCCCGAGAGAGAGCCCCACGTTCCCGCTCAACGCGAAGGCCGACATCGCGGCGGCCTTGCGCTTCCCCCCGGCAAACATGGCCAACTTGGACGCCTCGGGGTGGTACGCGGCGACACCCAGTCCCATGACCGTCGTGCCGGCGAGGGCCATCAGGAAATTCGGCGCCAGGACGACCACCGCAAGCCCTAAGGCGGAAAGCGCGAGTCCCGCCGGCAAGATCCAACGGGCTTTCAGCCTGTCGCTCCAAAGGCCCAGCAAGGGCTGCACCACCGAGGAGCTCAACTGCGCGAGCAGCATCAAGAGCCCGATCTCGCCGTAGGTGAGGCCGTATCGTTCCTGCAGGCGAGGAAAGAGCACGGGAAAGCCCCCGAGGTACATGTCGACCACGAGATGCCCCAGCGATACCACGGCCAGCGGAAAGATCGCGATATCGTACCCGCTCCAAAACGGTCTTGCCTTTTCCGCGATGCTTCTCACGAGACTCCCTGCTCTTTTCCCTTCTGTTTGAGCTTGCGCTGGGCGCTCAAGTAGTTGAGCGCCATGACCACCAGCAGCGAAACGCCCCAGATCAAGTCCTTGAGGAAGCTGCTGAAGCCGAGGATGTTAAACCCGCTGGACAGAAACTGGAGCACCAACAGGGCCAAGACGACCCCGGCCACTTTGCCGGAGCCCCCGTAGGGGTTGACCCCGCCCATGACGGCGATCAAGATCGACTGGAGCGTGTACGACGTGCCGTAATCGGCTTTCGCCGAGTTGGTCTGCGCGAGGACTAGGAGCCCGGCGCACGACGCCAAGACGCCGACCAGCGTGTAGGTCCAAAGCTGGAGCGCCGTCGTGTTGAGCCCCGCGAAGCGGGCGGCCACCGGATTGGCGCCCATGAGGTAAAGCTTTGTTCCCAGGGCGGTGCGGCTCAGGAAGAAGGCCATCAGCGCCGCGAAGGCCGCAAACACCAGGGCTGGAACCGGCACGCCCAGCACCGAGCTGGCCAGGCCATTGGTAAAGAGCTCCGGCATGCCAAAGACGGGCCGGGCGCCCGTGATGATCACGCCAATCCCCGTAAACAGCTGCATAGTCCCCAGCGTCGCAAGGATCGGGCTCACACCGACCTTGGCGATCACCAAGCCGTTCACCATCCCGCACAGCGCTCCCACCAGCAAGGCGACGGCGACGCCCAGGGCCGTATACAACATCACTTCGCCCGGGCTTGCACCGGGACCGGCCAGGCGCTTCATCACCAACGCGGCCAGGATCGCGCTGAGGTTCGCGATGCCTACCATCGAAAGGTCGATCCCGCCGCTCAGCATCGCGAGCAAGATGCCCAGCGCCAAGAGCCCCACCTGGGGAAACTGGCGCGCCATCGAACCCAGGTTGGCGGCCGTCCAAAACACGTCCGGCCGCAGTGCCCCCATGAGGAGAAACACCCCGACCGCCGCGACCAAGAGCCACATCGTGTTGGGATCCGCGGCCCCGAGCCTGATGCTCAAGGGCGTTTCCCTAAGGCTTGCCGGGCGATGCGACATGCTGGGGAATTGGTGGCTCATCCTGATCTCTCCCTCAACCCATCCTTGAGTCCCAGCCCGTTCACGACACGCCGCCGAGCGCCCCGCCTACCGCCTCTTTCCGCTTGGCCTGTAAGGCGGGCAGCGCGGTCCCGACCAAGATCAAAGCCCCCAAGACCGCCTGCTGCCAGTAGGAGGGGATGCCGAGCAAGATGAGGCTCTGGGTGATCATCGTCACGAGAAACGTTCCGAGCAAGGCGCCGGTCACCGTGCCTTTCCCGCCGGTGATGCGGGCCCCGCCCAAGACCACGGCGGCGATGACGTTGAGCTCATGGCCTAAAAGGTCCGAAGGCATGGCAATGCGGGCCATCGAGCTGTGGACGATGCCGGCGATCCCGGCGATGGCCCCGCTAAAGGCGTAGATGAAGTACTGCAGCCTCTCGATGCGAAACCCGGCCCGCTCGGCCGCGACCCGGTCTCCGCCCAGGGCGTGGATCCCCCGCCCCAGCATCGTCCGGTTGAGCAGGAACCACGTGAGCAGGGCGCACGCGGCGAGGACCAAAATCCCTGCGTGCAGCCCGTACCGGGCCCGCCCTTGCACCACTTCGACCAGGTACGCCCGGGAAAAGGCCACCATCGACGAGGGCAGCTTGGTATAGATCGTCGAGCCGATGAAGGTTAAGAGAAAGCCCCGAAAGACGCTGGCCGTCCCCAAGGTGGCGATCAGCGTCATCAGCTTCAGCCTGGAAACGAAAAACCCGTTGACAAGGCCGAGCCCAAGGCCGATCAAGGTGGCCATTCCAAAGGGGACGAGGAGGCTGCCCTGGAAGTTGTGGGTCCCTAAAAACTTCACCGTCGAGTAAAAGGCAAAGACGGCGATGGCCGTAAAGGAGACGTCGATTCCGCCGGAAAGCAGCACCACGAGGACGCCCAGGGCAAAGATGCCCATGACCACGCTGCTGTTGATCAGGTTGAAAAGGTGGCCTGCCGTGAAAAAGGCAGGGTTCACCAGCCCGATGACAAGCCCCAGCCCCACGATGGTGAAAAACACGACCACCTCTTGCTTTGCTGCCAGCCGCTTTACCATATGGTCGATCTATCCTCCCGAGAGCTGCCGGGCCAGCTCCGCTTCGGTGACGGCGCCCGCCTGATGCTCGGCGACCAGCCGCCCGTCTTTCATCACCAGGATGCGGTTGCAGTTTTGCAACACTTCCCTCAGGTCGTCGGAGATCAAGAGGACGGCCATTCCCCCGCGCGCCAGCTCTTGGATCGTCTCGTGGATCTCGCTCTTGGAGCCGACGTCGACCCCCACCGTCGGGCCGTTGAGGATCAGGATCCGGGGGGATGTCGCGAGCCACCGGGAAAGGACCACCCGCTGCTGGTTGCCGCCCGAGAGGGTCTCCACCGGCTGCTCCGCCGAAGGGGTGACGATCCGGAACTCCCGGATCCAGCGGGCCACTATGGCTTGGGCTTGGGCCCGGTCGACGACGCTCGCGCGCCCCGCCAGCCGGTCGAGGCTGCTCACCAAGATGTTGCGGCCGATGGACTGCGACATAAACAGCCCCTCGGTCAGGCGGTCCTCCGGCACATAGGCGATGCGGTGGGCGATGGCGTCGCGCACGCTCCGGATTTTCACCGGCCGCCCGTCGATGCGGATCTCTCCCTGGTCGGCGGGCCGCAGGCCAAAGAGGGCCAAGGCCAGATCGGTGCGCCCAGCGCCCAGCACCCCCGCAAGTCCCAGCACTTCCCCCGCGTGGAGCCGGAAGGAGACGTCGAAAAACCTCCCCGCCTTGCCGAGGCCTCGAACCTCCAGCACCGGGTCCCCGCTGGGCTTTTGCGGGCCCTGGTAAGTCATTTCGTCCACGTCGCGGCCCGTCATATGCCGGATGAGCGCGGACCGGCTGTACTGGGCGACCGGCCCTGCGGCCACGACCGTCCCGTTACGGACGATGGTGACGTTGTCCGCGATTTCCAGCACTTCGTTGAGTTTATGGCTCACAAAGAGCGTGGCAATCCCCTGGGCTTTGAGGGCCTTGACCACCTCAAAGAGGGCGCGGATCTCCCGTTCCGTGAGGGCCGTCGTCGCCTCGTCCATGATGATGAGCCGGGCGTTGTCGACCAGCGCCCGGCAGATCGCCACCAGCTGCTTTTGCGCGACCGGCAGCTCCTCCACAGGCGCCTCGAGGTCCAGCTCGACCCCGATCCTCGCCATCGCCGCCCGGGCTTGCTCCCGCATCTGGCGCCGGTCGATCCAGCGCTGCCCAGCAGCGAGCGCCCGGGTGAGGACGATGTTTTCCGCGACGCTCAGGTTGGGAAAGAGGGAAAAATCCTGGTAGATGACTTGCACGCCCTCGCGGATGGCATCGAGGGGTGTAAGGCGCGGGTAGACCTTGCCGTTGATCAACACTTCGCCCCGGTCGGGCGCGTGCACACCTGCGATGATCTTGATGAGCGTCGATTTGCCCGAGCCGTTTTCCCCCACCAGAGAGTGCACTTCACCCCGCTCGAGCCTCAGGCTCACCCCCCGTAGGGCGTGGACGCCCGCAAACCACTTGTGGACTTCCTTCAATGCTATGATGGTCTCTGGCATACCCACCCCGCCCAAGCGCGCGGCCGCTCGATGCTCTAAGAGCAAGGGACGGGCATCCCGGCACGGAGACGCCCGTCCCGATCGGGGCCTGCTGTCCAAATTAGAACGGGTACTCGTGCATGTTTTCGGCCGTGGCCTCGATCCAGCCTCGCCCGTAGAGAACCTTGCCCACGAGGCGCAAATTGTCGTAGCCCGGATAGGGGATGCCGAGGTCCATGCCGTCGTAGATGGGCTCGCCTTCCAGCACCATGAGGGCCAGCTTGTTCATGGCGTAGGCCTGGGCCCGGGGATCCCAGAAGGTGATGATGTCGACGGCGCCGGTCTCAAGGTACTGCCCCGCCACCGACGGCAGGCTGGTCCCGACGACAAAGGTCTCGTCTTCCAAGCCCATCTCCTCGATGGCCAAACCGATGCCCGCCGCTTCGGGCGCCGCGGTGTTCAAAACGCCCACCAGGTTGGGATAGGTGACGAGGAGCTCTTTGGTCAAGCGGTAGGCCTGGGCTTGGCTGCTGTCGGAGGTGACCCGGTCGCGCACCTGCTTCATCCGGGGATAAGCCGCCTCCTGGCGAGCGATGGCCCCGTCGACGACCTCCATCTGCAACCTGGTGGTGAGCGAGCCGACAAAGGTGACGTACTCGCCCTCTTCGCCCATCAGGGCCGCCAGCCGGTCCATCATGAACGCGCCGTACTCGGCGGGATCAAAGGCCTCGAGGTTGTAGTGGCTGTTGGCCTGATTGGAGCCCTCCACCACAATGACGACGATGCCAGCGTCCATGGCTTTCTTGAGCACCGGCTCCAGCGACTCCACCGAGATGGGAGCGACCGTGATCGCGTCGACCCGTTGCGCGATGAGGTCCTCGATCACCTGCACCTGCAAGGCCGCGTCGACAAGCGGCGGGCCGGTCATGATGGTCCTGTGGCCGGTATCGCGCTCAAACTGCTTGACGCCCTCTTCCATCGCGAGGAACCAGTCGTCTCCATACAGCTTAAAGACGGTCGCGATCGTGTAGACGTTTTGGGCCGACACAGCGCCGCCCAAGAGAGCGATGAGCGCTGCGATCAGCACGATGGTGTGAATCCCGCGTCTTTTGAGCATGCCTCTCCCTCCATTGGTCTCGTGTTGCACCGTGGCAATGTGTCAGGTCTTGTCTGCTTTTCCGGCCCCTCCCGGCCGGCGCCCGTTAGACGCCCGCTAAACCCGCGAAAGCCTCCACCCCCCAAGCCGGCCGCGTTTATGTACGCGAAATATACACAAAATATATCACTGCGGCAACACGTGCCGGCTCACCGGTACCGTCCTTCCCTTCACGCCGGCGCCGGGGCGCCACGAGCCTGAAACGAAGCGGCGAAAAACCGCGTTTTAGCGGGTCAGCGTCGAGATCGCCCGGTACATGGCCAGCACGTGCTCACGCATCATGCCCGCGGCCTTTTCCACGTCGCCTTGTTGCAAGCTCTCGATCAAAGCCAGGTGGTTTTTGCAAGCCTGGAGCATCTCCGCCCGGTTTTGTGCGGAGAGGGCCCAAGCCAGCTGGCTGTGGTTGTGCAGCCTCTCTAAAGCCTCGGCGAGATAGGGATTCCCGCACCTTTCGAGAAAGAGCCGGTGCAGCTTTTGATCGAGTTGGATGAGCTCCTCAAGATCGATGGCGTCCTCGTCGGCCAAAAGCTCGCGAAACTCCTTGGCGAGCGCCTCGAGCTCGCCGGGCGAGATGTGGCGCGACGCAAGGCGGACCGCCTCGGGCTCCAAGATCGAGCGCACGTGGTAAAGGTCGCGCGCGTCGTTGAGCGTCAAGGTCTGCACAAAGGCCCCCCTCCGGGGCACAATCTGCACCAGCCCTTCTTGCTGCAACCGGATGAGAGCCTCGCGAATCGGCGTCCGTCCCATCTCGAGACTCCGCTGCAGCTCTGCCTCCGGCAGTGGCGTGTTGGGAGGAAATTTGCCCCCCAAAATCTGCGTCTTGATTAACCTGTAGGCCTTGTCTGCTAGCAGTTCCAAATCTTGCGCCTCGCTACCCAGCGCAGCGGGCGGCTTGGCCCGCGGGGCAAGGAGCCGCATCACCGCCGGAAGCCGCAACCTCCAGCCGGCGGCGATCCGGTGGGAGCTCCCTCCACCCTCCCGCCGCGGCGAGGCGCCCACTTGGTAACATCGGATACCTCCACCGCGAGCTTGAGGGTTTTCCGCGGGCTACTTGGCGCCCACGCGCTCTTTATACTTCTCTAGCTCTTCCACGAAGACGGGGTACTCTTGCCAGCTGTGCTTCGGCTGATACCCAGCCTCTTGGGAGAGTTTGCGGATCGACCAAAGCGGCAGGGTGAGATCGGCCAGATACTCCCCAGGCTGCCGCAGGACCGGCACGTCGGGATAGAGCTCTTGCACCCAAAGGCGCCAGTCCCCTCCCGGCGAATCGGCCGCGCCCACGTTAAAGATCCCGACCGCCTTGGGATGGGTCACCGCCAGGTAGAAAGCTTGTGCCGCGTCGCGTACGTCCAGATATTGCCAGCGCAGGTCGCGAAACTTGAGATTGTCGTCGTGCTCGGGTTTCAAGAGATCCCGGAGCAGCTGATCCGTGGGTTCGTGATCCGGCAGCCAAACGGTGGCCATCCTAAGCCCTACCGTCTCGATGCCGTAGCGGCGCTGGTACGCCCAGGCGATCCGCTCGTTGAAAAACTTGCTGAGCCCGTAGATGTCGTCGGGCATGTCGAAGTACTCCTCATCGACCGGGAAGTACTTGGGGGTCCGGCGCTCCTGCCAAAAGATAAACGACGTGGCGCAGATGCTGCTCGCGTAAGCAAAGCGCTTGACCCCGGCCCTCGCCGCCGCTTCGACGGCGCACTGCATGCCGTAGATGTTGACCCGCCCGATGTCCAGGTCGCGGTCGGGGTTGTAGATGGGGATGCCGGCCAGGTGAATCATGGCGTCGCACCCCCGGGCTGCCTGGGTCAACCGGTCCACGTCGAGGATATCGCCGATCACCCACTCCACGTGCTCCATTTCGGGCCCCTGGACCGTATCAAAACCAACAATCTTGAAATCCTTCCCAAAATAGTTGAGGATGTGCCGGCCGATGCCACCTGCCGCGCCTGTAACTATTACTCGCATGAAAGCCCATCCCCCTGTTTCAAGAATTCACGTCTTTCAAAGGAATCGCTTTAAATTGCTCGACCGTCTGCATCACGGCCCGTTCCACGGGGATCCGCTCGATGCTGGAGGCGCCGACGAAGCCGCTGGCCTGGGTGAGCTCATAGAGCGCCCGGGTATCTTCCGGCGTGGCAAAGGGGCCGCCGTGGCCGAGATAGATCACGTCGGCGCCCGTGGCCCGGCCCGCCGCGATCTGCGCGTTGATCGCCGCCGCCGCTTCCTCGATCGTCATCGTCGGCGGCGCGCCCGCCATGCCGCCGACGGTCCACCCCGCGTGGGCGACGATGACGTCCACGGCCGGCGCAAAGTACTCTGCCTCCTCGGGGCGGTAGACGTAGGTCATCGCCACCATCCCCCGCTCCCGGGCCAGCTCCATCGCGGCCTTTTCAATCTCGAGCCCCTGCTGGTACGAGACCGGGCCGCCGATGTACTCCCGCCCGTAGAGGCCCATGGAGGGGTAGTTGATCACCCCGGCGCAGCCCAGCTCGCGAAAGCGGTCGAGCACCTCCTCCACCTCGCGCGTGGGGTCGGTGGCGTGCAGGCCGGCCACGATGGGAGTCTCTTTGACCACCCGGCTCACCTCTTCCACGAGCTCCAAGGTGATCTCGTTAGGATCGCCGATGATGCTGGTAGGAAACCCTTTGTGGCGGGCCTTGGAAGTGCAGTACACCGCGATGAAGTCCGCGCCGCCCGCTTGTGCGGCCTTGGCCACCAGGCCCGTCCCGGCGCCGGCTCCGATGATGGGCCTCCCTTGGGCGATCGACGCTCGAAGCCTTTCCAAAAACTCGTCTCGGGTCCACTGCTTGCGTGCCATCGGTCTTCACCTCAATTGAAAGTCAGGTAAGTTGTCTCAAAGCAGCTCCTCGCGAGGGCCGGTGCCCGGATCACCGGACAGGCCGCAAGGCAAGGCGCTGCCGCCCCACGAAGGTTTCACCTCCGGGCGCGGCGCCACGGCTCGCTCGCCTTGAGCACCGCGGCCGCGACTTCGTCGCTGTTGAGCGGGGCATCGACGGTGATGATGGGGTCGCTTCCCAGCTCGCGCACCAGCGTGTCGAGGAAGGCGCGGTCGGCTTTGGGGTCGTAAAACGGCCGGCCCGGCTCGCTCACTTTCGAAAAGCCGCGCAAGGGGACGACGATGGTCAAGGAGCCGCCTCCGGCGCGAAGCCGCTGGGCCATCGTCTGCGCCAGGCGTTCGTTTTCCTCGGGACTCGTCCGCACCAGCGTCACCTGCGGCGTATGCCGGATGATCGGCCGATCGCGAAAGACTTCGGGCACCGTCTCCACGGGCCCGAAATTGATGAAGTCCATCGCGCCGGGCAGGACGACCTGGGGCACGCCAAGGCGCGCCGCCGTGGTGAGCCGGGCGGGGCCCGCCGACAACACCCCGCCAAAGAGCTCGTCGGCGAGCTCCGAGGTCGTCACGTCGAAGGCGCCAAACACCCTGCCTTCGGCCACAAACCGCTCGTAGGCCCGGCCGCCGGTGCCGTTGCAGACAAAGACCGCCTGGCGAAGCCCTTCGGCTTTGAGCCGCTCGTGCAAGAGCGAGACGAGGGGCGATGTCACCCCAAAGGCGGTGGCCGCGAGGGTCGACGCGCCCGCGTCGGGGTACGGCTGGTATCGCTCGATGAGCGCCGCGAGGGTGACCGCCGCGCTGTCCAGCGCCCTTTGCGCGTACGCGTTTAGGCCGACGAAGTCGACGATCGGCGGGATCAGCACCACATCGGACGTGTCGACGTAGGGCGCGGTGTCGCCGCTGGCCACCGGGCTCACCAGCACCTTGGGAAAGCCGAGCGGCAGCGACTGGAGCGCAGGGGCGGCCAAGGCCGCTCCCGAGGCGCCGCCGATGGCCACCACGCCGTCCGCCTGGCCCTGGGCCGCAAGAGCCTGCACGTGCTCGGCGATGCGCGCGGCGGCAAGGCGCATCACCTCGTCGCGCGATGAGCGCCCATCCTCGAGGGTCATCCACTGCGCCGGGGTGGAGTCGACGATCTCTGCCCCAAGCCCCAGCTCCTCGAGGCGAGAGCACAAGTACCGGATCTCTTCCTGCTTGGTGTCCATGGTCCCGATGACCAGGGCTCTCTTTTTGTCGCCGTGGGTCGTCATGGCACTAGATCCTCTCCGCGAGAAAGACAGCTTGGCGCGTCGCTTCCAAGATCGAGGCCGCCTGGCGGCAGTCGCCGATCAGGTGCACCGGCCGGCGGCCCTGCAAGACGGGGACCAGCCGGGTGTCAGGCTGCCGCCCGGTGGCAAAGACCAGCGTCTCGTACCCGAGCGAAAACGCCTCGTCTCCAGCGCGGGAGACGCCTTCCAGCCGGCCCGTCCCGGCGCTTTCGATCTCGATGCCTGTCCGCACCTGGATCCCGAGCTCGGAAAAGAGCTCCTCAAAGCGCTGCCTCACGCTGGGGTCGACACCGGCGAGAATCTCCTGCTCCCGCTCGACGATGGTCACCTCAGCCCCCTGCTGGGCGGCGTAGACCGCCACTTCGCAGCCGATCGAGCCGGCGCCTACCACGACGACGGAGCGGGTCAAATCAGCCTTGCCCCTCAAGGCGTCTTCGTAGGTGTAGGCGTCGTCGAGCCCGCGGAAACGCTCGGGCACCCACGGGGTGCTGCCCGTTGCCAGCACGATCTCGTCGGGATTCCACCGGTCGACAAACTCCGCCGTCGCGCTCTTGCCCAGCTCGACGTCGACGCCCTCATCGGCCAGCCGCCGCTCGTAGTAGGTGGCGAGCCGTCCCAGCTCCCGCTTAAAAGAAGGTTTCTGGGCGTACACCAGCTGGCCGCCGATGCGGTCCGCGGCTTCCACCACCAGCACCTCGTGGCCCAGTTCCTTGGCCCGCAGGGCAAACTCCGCGCCCGCCGGGCCCGCCCCCACCACCAGGACGCGCTTTTTCCGGGCCGCCGGCGGCATGCGCAAAGCCGCCTCCCGGCCGATAAAGGGGTTGACGTTGCACTGCATGATGAGGTTTTGGTCGATGCGGTGGATACAGCCGTTGTTGCACGCGATGCACGGCCGGATCTTTTCGGGTTCCCCGGCCTGGGCCTTGTTGACCCATTCAGGATCGGCGATCAGCGCCCGGCCCAGCGCGACAAAGTCCACGTCGCCGTCGGCCAGCGCCTTTTCCGCCCGCTCGGGGGTGAGGATCTTGCCGACGCCGATGACCGGGATCGCGACCGCTTCCTTGATCTTGCGAATGTCGGAGAGCAACGCTCCGTCGGGCGACAAGAAGGGCGGGAAGGTGAGCGCGGGCGCCTCGTAGGTGCCGGCCGAGACGTTGAGCGCGTCGACGCCCGCCCGCTCAAAGAGGCGGGCCAGCCGGACAGCCTCGTCGGGTTCGATACCACCCGGGATGCCGTCGCGGCAGTTCATCCGCACCAAGACGAGAAAGCCGGGCCGGGTGCGCCGGCGGATCTCTTCGATGATCTCCAAGACGATCCGGGCACGGTTTTCGGTGGACCCGCCGTACTCATCCGTCCGCCGGTTGAGAGCGGGCGACAGGAAGGACGAGAGGAGGTAACCGTGCGCGGCGTGGATCTCGACGCCGTCAAATTTCGCCTGCTCGAGCCGCACGGCTGCATCGGCAAACTTCCTGACGATCTCCTTGATCTCTTGCACCGTCAGCTCACGGGGCACGCCGTCGGAGGCCAGCCAGGGAACCGCCGAAGCGGAAATCAGCTCCTCTCCTTGGGTCGCGCCCAGGGTGGTCTGCCGGCCCGCATGGCACAGCTGGCCGACGATCCGGGCGCCCCAGAAGTGCACTTCCTCGACCAGCTCATTGAGGGAAGCGATAAACCTGTCTTCATCGATGCGCATCGCCCGGGAGCCCACGGCGCCCCGGGGATACTCCGTGGCCAAGTTGTCGCTGATGATCAGCCCGACGCCTCCCGCCGCCCGGGCCGCGAGGTAGCGCCGGTGCCGTTCGTTGGAGGCGCCGAACTCGGTGGCAAAGATCGAGTCGATCGGCGCCATCACCACCCGGTTGCGCAAGGTGACGCTCCCGATTTGGCCGGGGGTCAACAAGCGCTGAAACTTGCCATCCATGGCTTGGCCCTCCCCCTCCACAACATCCGTGGAGTCAATATATGTATAATATATGTGAGATATACCACAGAAGTTATCCCAAACCCTGCTGGGTGTCGAAAACAACCTTTACGATCAACAAAGTCCTTCAAAAGATGTATCGGCATGTGAGGGATGTCCCGTAACCGTCCAAACTTGGAGGGAAACAAGAGATTTCTTCGAAGGATTGAAGAGCCCGGTCGATTGACTCTAGCTTCACTCTGTATTGACTGCTCTGCCGTGACGCGGGGCGTATAGCGGGAAGGAGTCGTTGAGAGCTTCTTACACGCGCAAGAGGGGGCGGATCACATGGAGGTCGATCAAGCGCTCAGGCTCATCGGCGCGTTTCGTCCCAAAGACCTGCAACGCGGATGCTCCAAGGAGTTTTACCAGGCGGTCGTTCACACCATGGCGGTCCTCTGCAGCGCCCCGCTCACGTCGCTCTACCTCGTCTCCGACGACCGGGTCCACCTGGAGCTCGTCGCCTCTTTGGGCCTTTCCCAAACGTGGATCGACGCGACCCGGCGGATCCCCATCGGCACCACGCCGGGCTGCGGCACGTGCGGGCAGGCGGCCGCGCTCAAGAGGGTCGTCATCTCCGATCACTCCGAGCCGGCATGGGACCCTTTACGGGAGCGGGCGGCAGAGGAGGGGCTCGCCTCCTCCTGGTCCGTCCCGCTGCTCGACAGCAACGGCGAGGTCATCGGCGCCTTTGCCTCCTACCACACCGAAAAGCGCGCGCCCACGCCCGACGAGATCCAGCATGCCCAGATCATCGCTCAAGAGGCGGCCCACATCATCGAGGTCGCCCACCTCTTTGGCGAACAGCAGGCCGCCCTCGAGCTCAACAACCGGGCCCAGGAGCTGGCCCAGCAGCTCGTCAGCCACTCGTCCCCCGACGCCGTCTTTAACACCATGACCCAAGGGCTCAAAGAGCTGATCGACGCGGACCTGGTCTGGCTGCAGTACCAATCCGCGTCCGGTGACATCCGCCTTTACCAATCCGAAGAGATCTTTGTCGTGGCCCCGCTCCGCTTGCCCGACTCCCCCTGCCGGGAGGCCCTGGAGCGGCGGCAGGCCATCGAAAGTTACGAGGAATGGGGCAAAGGCGTCCCGACCCGCAGGCCTTTTAGCCTTTCCTCCATGATTTGCCATCCCATCGAGCTCAACGACGGCCAGGTCGTCATCTGCGCCGGCTGGCAGGACCAGCGGCCCATCTCCCACCGGGAGCGGCGGGCCCTGGAGCTCTTTACCAAATTTAGCGGCATTGCGCTGCAAAACGCGACCCGCTACCACGCCCTGCACTCGGCCTATTTCAGCATGGCCCGCGGTTTTTTGATCGCACTGGAGGAAAGGGATTTCGAGACCATCGCCCACTCCCGCAGGGTGGTCACCTACACGATGCTGCTGGCGGAGCATTTCTCGGACCTGGAGGGCCTGGCGGACCAGATCGCGTTGGGGGCGGCGCTGCACGACGTGGGAAAGATCGGCATTCCGGACAACATCCTCAAGAAGCCCGGGAAGCTCAGCCAAGAGGAGTTTGAGATCGTCCGCACGCACCCGCTGATCGGTTACCGCATGCTGGAGCAGCCCCTGGCCCAGTTTCCCGTCGCTTTGGACCTCGTCCGGCACCACCACGAGCGGTTTGACGGCAACGGGTACCCCGACCGCCTCAAAGGGACCGAGATCTCGCTGGGCGCCCGCCTTTTGGCCCTGGCCGACGCCTTTGACGTGATGACCACCGACCGGCCCTATAAAAAACGCAAGTCCATTCAAGAGGCCCGGGCCGAGGTGGCGTCACTCCGGGGCGCCCAATTTTGCCCGGAGGCCGTCGACGCGTTGTTGTCGCTGAGCCCTGACCTTTTAGAAGCCGTCCAGCGGGGCGAAGTGGAACGCTCCCCCTTTCCCACCGTCCTGGCGACGACCCAACCTTGAGGGATGGTGGACGAGCTGGCGGCCCGTCTCGCGCGGGCCCGGCCGGCTCGCGAGCAGCGAAAACAGGCGGGCGCAATCCCGGGAGAACACGAGCACAAAAAACGGACCGGCCGAAAACGCTCGACGCCGGTCCGATTTTTTCCTCCACGTCGGGCTTTGCAGCGCCTAGCCCACTTGCTGGAGCGGCTCCTCCTGTTGGAGCTCCAAGAGGTTGCGCCCTACTGGGGAGGGCGCGGGTGCTTCCTCCTGCTCCGGCTGCGCTCCCGCCTCGGCCGCCTCTCTTGCAGCCTGTTGAAGCCGCTCGCGACGGGCCAGCTCATCCCGGATCCGGTGGCGGATCTGGTAGGGACCGTCGCTCTGCACGTGCTGCACGGCCTGGCGGGTGCGGCCGTTGATCAACAGCGGGGCCATGAGGTTGGCCGTCATTTCCTGTGGGTCCTTGGGCACCGTCACGATGGCAAAGACCGCCAGGTCGTCATCGGGCTGGAGATCGATCTTGGCCAGATCCGCCTCGCGCACGCGCACCTTGTAGTCCGGCCGCAGCCACAGGGGATCGACGACGACAAAGGTCAAGTCGGGATCGTCCAAAGACTGCAAAAAGGAAAAGGGGCTCGCGGGATCGTGGCGGATCAAAGCGTACTGGCGGTACCCCTCAAAGCCCAAAAGCCCCTGTTCAAACCGGATGATCGCTTCCTCGGAGACTTCCAACGTGCCAAAACGGGTGCTCTCAACCTTCATCGTCGCGCTCCTTTCACAGCCCAGCCCGCGCCTCAACCCAACACCGAATACCGGTCGCCGACCACCGAGATGGTGATCGCCGCCTTTTGCATGAGATACGCCCGGACGGCGCCGGGACGCAACATGACGTCGACGGCATCGGGCTCGAAAGCCAGCGACCACCGGCCGGGCACACCCGTAATGGAAATGCTCCCGGTCGCGTTCACCTCGACCCGGCTTTTCGGCGCTACATCCACGTTGATCTGCTGGCGATCGCCGGGCCAGGCGATCTCTTCCGCAAGATCGGCAACGCTGACGCCCTTTTCGATCGCCGCCAGCTCGTCGCCCTGGCGGGCCCAACGGGCGATGCTCTCATAGGCGGCCTTTTGCCCCGCGGCGGCCAGATCTCGGGCGACCGCCAGCGACCGCTTGAGCCCGATCTCCGCCATGGCCGCCTCGGCATCGAGCTCCACCCGGGGATAGTCGATCTCGATGTCAAGGAGTGGGGGCGCCGACTCAGCGACCCGTACGCCCCGGACGCGCTGGATTTCCACCTGGGGAAGGCCGATCTCCAAGCCGAGCCGAGCCGGTTGGCTCTCGATCCTCAGGCGAAGCATGCTGGCTGTGCTCCTTGCGTCATATCCTGTCTTGCCTCATTGGGCCGGGAAGCTCCAATGGCCAAGAACGACTGCCCCCAGCTTAGCGGAGAAACTCGACGAGCGTCGGTTGGATGATCCGCGCCCCCGCGGCGAGGGCCGCCCGGTAGACGTTTTCCTCCATCTTGAGCTTCATGATGACCTCGGCGATGTCGACGCCCTCGATCTCCGTAGCCAGCTTTTCCAAATCCACCTGGTTGTGCGTCAACCGGTCCCGCACCAGCTCCAGCCGGTTGGTCCGGGCCCCCGCCTCAGACCGCCACCGGAGGATGTTGTCAAAGGCAGCGTCAAAGTTTTCGAGAGCGGCGTTCGAGAGCTCTTCTGTATTGCCTTCCCGCAAGTGGTAGAGGGCATCTGACAAGGCTGCAAACGCGTCGCTA
Organism: bacterium; assembly: GCA_002919195.1. Lineage (GTDB taxonomy): Bacteria > Bacillota > Limnochordia > DTU080 > RSA5 > RSA7. The sequence continues at coordinate 5,296 of PKEU01000111.1, read as the reverse complement.
AACACGACGTCGCCGAAAAGGTTGTAGCGGAGCGTGATCCCCGCCTCGATCTCAACTTCGAGACCGGGACCGGTGGACGGCGTCCCGTGATATGTCACCACAATTTTCGAGGGATCGCCGGAGTCGGTTCCTATCTCAAACGGTTTCTCTAGCGTGTTTTGCCCTGCAAAGAGGTACCGCTGCCCGTGCTTGGAGTTGGCGACGTTGACCAAATCCTCGAGGAGCTGCTCCATCTCGTCGGCGAGAGCTTGGCGCGACTCTTCGGGCAAGGTGCCGTTGGCGCCGTAAAGGATCAGCTCTCGTGCCCGCTGCATCACCTGGGTGACGTGCTCGAGGGCCGAGTCGGTGGCTTCAAGCCACGAGAGGGCTTCGTCGACGTTGCGGATGTACTGCTGGCCCGCTTGGATCGAGGTCCTCAGCCGCATGGCCGCCTCGGTGCCCGACGGGTCGTCGCTGGGCATGGAGATCCTGCGCCCGGTGGAAAGCTGCTGGTTCCACCGGTCCAGCCGGCCCAGGCTCGCCCACAAGTTTTGCATCATCCGGTGAGCCATCATCTGATTGGTGACTCGAAGCGCCATGATCTCACCTCAAAAAGATCTCAGACCTCTCGCCGGCGGATCGCTCAAGGGCTTTACCGGCCGACCAGCCCCATGCGGTTGATAATCATCTCGATCGCCTCGTCGACGGTGGTGATCAGCCGGGCTGCGGCGGCGTACGCGTGCTGGTACTGGATGAGGTTGGTCATCTCTTCGTCGATGGAGACCCCGGAGACGCTGGCCCGCAGGCGCTCCAGATGCCCGATGAGCACGTCCTGATGCGCCAGCATCGACGTGGCCATCTGCGACTTGACGCCGAGACCCGCCACCATGGCGCCGAGAAACTCCCCGGGCGTCGCCCGCCCGTTGAGGAGCCGGGGCTCTTGGAAAAACTGGGCCATGCGCAGGGCGTTGGAGCCGTCGCCCGGCCGCCCGTTGCTTGATGCGGCGATATAGCCGGGGTCGGAGAGGATTTCGTCCGAGAGTTCAAAGTTGGCGGCCGGCTCGGTCGCAAAGGCCGCGTTGTCCTCGTCGTCTTTGAAAAACTTGATGCCTGTTACGGGATTGCCATCCTCGTCGGTCCTCAACCCATACCCGTCCGTGTGAATCGCGTTGATACCCTGGACGATCTCCTTCACCAGCAAGTTGAGCTGCTCCATGTAATAGGGGACTTCTTCGTCCCGGCCCTCGATGAGGGCCCGCATCTCGCCGGAAGAGATCTTGACCTCCCGGTTGCTGCCGGACCAGATCAGCTTGGCGAAGGACGTGTCGGGATCGTTGTGCACCTCGATGGTGCGGAAGTTGGTCCCCTCGACCAGCGTCATCCCGCCGATGGTGACGGCGATCATCCCGGTCTGCCGCTCCGAGACGCTGACGTCCACGAGCCGCGAGAGCTCCTCGATCAATAGATCGCGCTTGTCAAAGAGGTCGTTGGGGGTGTCGCCCGAGACGATCACCTTGCGGATTTCGGCGTTGAGGGCGGCGATCTGCTGGGCGAGCGAATTGATCCGCACCACGCCCGCGCGGATCTGGCTGTCGAGGTGCTTTCTCAAGGGGTCAAACTGGGCGTAGGTGTTGCGCACCGTCTCGGTGAGGACCAAAGCCCTCTCCCGGACGACCGCCCGGGCAGCTTCGCTCTCCGGGTTTTTGCTCAAATCCTGGAGGGACTGCCAAAACTGGTCTAAGGCATTGCGGATGCCGACGTCTGTGGGCTCGAGAAACGTCAGCTCCAGCTCTTCGAGGATCTGCTGGCGCTTTTCCCAATAACCCTTGGCCTGCGACTCCATGTTGATCTGGTGCTGGATAAAGGCGTCGTGGGCCCTGGTGATCTGGGCGACGTAGACGCCGGTCCCCAGCTGGCCAGGGGTTGTGGGCCGGCTAAATCCCGGCGCGGCATAGGGAGGCGTGGTGGCAAGTCGTGCAATTTGCCGCGAGTAGCCGGGCGTGTTGGCGTTGGCGATGTTGTGGCCCGTCACGTCGAGGCCCAGGCGTTGGGCCTGGAGCGCCCGGCGGCCGATCTCGATGCCGAAAAACGTGGTCCGCATCGGCTCCTACACCCTCCAATCGACAAGGGCGCGCGATGGCGCGTCGCCTTTGGCAGCATGAGGACCGTACAGTCCACCCGTCTCCCCGTCGCCCGCGAGGGCGCTCAAGAGCCCCTGCACGTGCGCCAGGGAATAAGAAACGAGGTCCGCGTTGAGCTGGTTGACCTGGTGGAGCTCAAAGGCCGCCTCCTGGAGGGCGGCGGCCGCCTGCCGGATCGGCTCGGCCTCTTCCTCCGAAAACCGCGCCAGGATATCGCTCAAGGCCGGCGCCGGCTCCGCGCTTAAGTGGTGAGCGGCCGCCCATTGGGCGACCCATGCCGCCCGCTCTTGTTCCAGAGCGTTGAGCCGGTCAGACAATTCCGATTCCCTGGCCACCGCGGCCTCGATTTTCGCGAGGTCGCGCTCCAAGATGCCGTCCCGCAGCTCCTCTGCGGCGCCCAGCAGCAATTTGGCGACTTCGGCCTGCTCTTGCAAGAGAGCGTAAAGGCGCTGCCCGTCGCAAACCCGCCCGTGGTTGGACCGCTCCCTTTCAACGCTCACCGGCGCCACCTCGATTCGTGGGATGCTAGGGCCATTCGCGGATCAACCTAAAGGAGCCCGCCCTCGCGCAAGATGGCCTCGGCGATCTTTTCGGCCGGTACCCGGTACGTGCCGGCCTCGATGGCCTTTTTGAGCTGTTCGACCTTTTCTTTGCGCACCTCGGGCGTCTCGGCCAGCCGCCTTTGAAACGCCGCGAAGATCTTGGCCTCATCGGAGAGCTTGACGCTGTCTTGAGGCTCCGACCGCTCCGGCGTTTGGGCAGGCTTCACCTTGGGAGCCTTGCTTTCCGGCCGAAAGATCCGCGATAGCCTTTGGATGTTCGGGTTGTTGTAGACGGTCATCACGTCACCTCGTGTCTTCCCCGGTTATATTGTCGGCTGATCCTCCCCGGCACTTTAAGGCAATTTCCCCGCGATCACCAGCGGCGAAATTTGTCGCGGATCACTTTCTTTCTGCCCTGGAAACGGACCGGCTCCTCGGGTCTTTCGGCCGCCGGTTTCGCAGGCGCAGCAGGCGCAGCCCCTTTGGCGATCTCCGCCAGGCATTTGGCGCATAGCCTTCCCGTCTGCAGCGGGGCGCCACACCGCTCGCACTGGAGCCAGTCGGCGCTTGCCGCCAGCACCAGCCGCCCCTCCCGCAGATACTCCTGAATGCGCTTGACGGGAACGCCGGTCGCCTCGCTGACGGCGGCGATATGAGCGCCGGGGTTTTCCTTGAGGTAGGCCCGGACGGCGGCGAAGTCTTTTTGATCGGCCTCGAGGCACTGGGGGCACATCTTGCGCCCCCCAATTGGACGAAAAATCTTGCCACAACGGCTGCAGTTGGCGATGTGCATGGACCCCGACCTCCCTGTGCTCGTTGTAGAGATTTTCGCCGCGGCGGCTAAACTCCTCTGGCCTCGGCATCGAGAAAGTCCCGTTCCAGAGAGCTCGAGGCCGCGAAGGCGCCGCACACCCGCCGGCTTCCCGCGCGCTTTAGCGCCAAGGCGACGCCCGAAGCCGTCGCACCCGTGGTATAGACGTCGTCGACAATGAGCACGCCTCGCCCCTGCACCGGTCGCGGCGACGGCACATCAAAGACGCCCCGCAGGTTTCGCAGCCGCTCCTGCCAGCTCAAGCTCGTCTGGGGCATCGTCTCCCGGGTGCGGACCACCGCCTCGACTACCGGCACGCCTAAGAGCGAGCCTGCGACCCGGGCGATCGCGGCCGCCTGGTTAAATCCTCGCTCCCGCTCGCGCTGGGGATGAAGCGGCACCGGCACGATGAGCTGGACTCCTTGAAAGCCCGGATCCACCGCCACCATCCACGCGATGAGCTCGCCGAGGCCTTGGGCGATCCAAAGCTCCCCCTGGTACTTCAGCGAGTGGATCAACGCCCGCATGTACCCTTGATAACTCGCGTAAGCCCGGGCGTAATCCAGCGCTGGCGGGGCCGTACGGCACTGATGGCAAAGCGCGCGCGCTCCCCGCTTGGCGCGGGGACGGGCCATCGCTCTTCCGCAAAGGTCGCAGCGGGAAGTGATGGGCACCAACCGCTCAAGGCAGGCAGTGCAGAGCGCGACCTCGAGCGAGAGCGAGGCCGGGCCCCGGCAGAGGCCGCAAAGAAGCGGCGGCGGGTACACAAGATCCAAGGCGGCGCCCACCAAGGCGCGGCCAAAGGCCGCAAAATCCCGTAAGGCGCGTTTCGACCAAGCGCGAAGCGAGCTAAGCGACGGTCGGGAAAAGAGAGTCACGAGGCAAGACCTCCCGGCCTTCCCTCGTGGGCATGGCAAGGTGGTCTATCTAAGTGAAGGAGGAAAGGTCAACGCCGGCGCCTGCCGGCTGCTCAAGACCACGGGCGCTTACGGCGGAGCGTGCGCGGTGCGGAGAGCTCGTAAGGGGACCGCCCGCGACCTCTCGCGGGGTCCCGATCTCGGTCTCGAGCCCGCCCTCGAGCACTGTGTCGAGCGCTTCATTCATATCTCAGGCCAGCGAGCTCTCGGAAAGGGGGACGATCTTTTGCTCGTAAAAGCCCTCGCCCTCCACAAAGAGCCACGAGCGCATCTCCCCCGCCCGGCCCTTTTGGACCGAGACGATCAGGTAAGGAAAGCCGCCGAAAGCGTGTTGGGCGTCGCACTGGGAGGGCCGGGGGTCGTGGTCCGGGTGAGAGTGGTACGCGCCGATCACATCCATTCCCCGCTGCCGGGCGAAGCGGTCCGCCCGGATGAAATCGTACGGGTCGATCTCGTAGCGGTGGTCCGACTCGCCCTCGTAGAGGTTGCGGCAAGGGAACGCCCACGCGACGCGGTATTCGCCCCCTGAAGCCCGGCCGATCAGCAGCCCGCAACACTCGGCAGGATAGGCCTTTTCCCCTTCCCTACGGACGGTCTCGATGGCCTCTTGGGGGAGAAAGAGCACCAGCGCACACCTCCCGGCCCGCTCGGCTAACGCATCACGTCTCGTCCCCGCTTGGCCGAGACGATCCGGTCGAGCTCCTCCCGCTCGGGCATCCCCTCGATGTCGCCCGGCACGGTGGTCGCCGCGGCCCCGCAGGCGTTGGCAAGCAGCACGGCCTCCTGCAGGCTCTTCCCTTCCAGCAGGCCGGCGATCAACCCCGCCGCAAAGGCGTCGCCTGCGCCCACCGGGTCGACCACCCGCTCCACGGGGAAGCCCGGCACCTCGTACGCCTCATCGCCGTC
>PKEU01000091.1 GCA_002919195.1 bacterium | reverse complement strand
CCGTCGCGCCCCGCCGCAAGCTTTCAGCTTCGTGCGGGTCGCTTTGTGCTGGAGTTTTTGCCTGAAAGGAAAGGGTGAGCCATGGTGAACCGCGTGATCATCGGGGCCGATTTGGGTACCGTCACCATTGAAAAGTACATCTACGGCCACTTCGCTGAGCACCTGGGCCGCTGCATCTACGAGGGGTTTTGGGTGGGAGAGGAGTCGCCGATCCCCAACACCCGCGGCATCCGCAACGACGTGGTGGAGGCGCTCAGGAAAATCAAGCCGCCGGTCCTGCGCTGGCCGGGAGGGTGCTTCGCCGATGAATACCACTGGAAGGACGGCATCGGCCCGCGGGAGAGCCGGCCGGCGAGGGTCAACACCCACTGGGGCGGCGTGACGGAAAACAACCACTTCGGCACCCATGAGTTTATGGACCTTTGCGAACAGCTGGGGGCCGATCCTTATATCTGCGGCAACGTGGGCAGCGGCACCGTTCAAGAGATGGCCGAGTGGGTGGAGTACATCACCTTCGCCGGCAAGTCGGAGATGGCGGACCTCCGCCGGCAAAACGGCAGGGAAGAGCCTTGGCGGCTTCCCTTTTTCGGCGTCGGCAACGAAAACTGGGGATGCGGCGGGCACATGCGGCCGGAGTATTACGCGGATCTCTACCGCCGCTACCAGACCTACGTGCGTCACTATAGCGGCAACCGGGTGTACAAGATCGCTTGCGGGGCCAACACAGCCGATTACCGCTGGACGGAGGTGCTGATGCGCGAAGCGGGGCGGTGGATGGACGGCCTGAGCCTCCACTACTACACATTGCCCGGCACCTGGGAAAAGAAAGGCTCCGCCACCCAGTTTGACGAGTCCGAGTGGTTTTCGACGCTGAGAAACGCGTTGCACATGGAAGAGCTGATCCGGCGCCACAGCGCGATCATGGACCGGTACGATCCCCAGCGGAGGGTGGGGCTCATCGTCGACGAGTGGGGGACATGGTACGACGTGGAACCGGGCACCAACCCCGGATTTCTCTACCAGCAAAACACGCTCCGTGACGCTTTGGTGGCCGGGATTCACCTCAACATCTTTAACAACCACGCCGAGCGGGTCAAGATGGCCAACATCGCCCAGACGGTCAACGTCCTGCAGGCCATGATCTTAACCGACGGGCCGAGGATGATCGTCACCCCCACGTACCACGTCTTTGAGATGTACCAGCATCACCAGGGGGCAACCCTGCTGCCGGTATGGGTAAACTGCGACAACTACACGATGGACGGCGAGGCGATCCCTGCCGTCAGCGCGTCGGCTTCCCGCGATGCGCAAGGCGTGATCACGCTCTCCCTCTGCAACCTGGATCCCAACCGCTCGATCGAACTCAAAGGGGAGGCGCGAGGGACCGAGATCCGCGAGATCACCGGGCGGGTGTTGACCGCCGGCGCCATCGACGCGCACAACACCTTTGAAGACCCCGAGCGCGTCGCGCCAACACAATTTGACGAGCACCGCCTCGAGCAGGGAGGATTGACGGTCAAGCTTCCGCCCAAGTCGGTCGTCGTCTTGCGCATGCGCGCGTCGTAAGATCCAACGCAAGATCCAAGTCGAGAGAGCTCACGAGGAGATTTCATTTCTCTCAAGAACATTACTAGGCGACGGATCGGTAACGTTACCGGAGCCTCACGGCGCGCAATTTCAGCGGTTTGGAAAGGGGTAGTAGGGCGTGGCAGCAACCAAGAAAGCCGAACTGATCGTCGACAAAGCGTACACGATCGGTGAAGTGGACAAAAGACTCTACGGTTCGTTTGTCGAGCACCTGGGCCGGGCGATCTACGGCGGCGTTTATGAGCCGGGGCACCCCACGGCGGACGAACACGGGTTTCGCCAGGACGTGATCGACTTGGTGAAGGGGCTGAAGGTGCCCATCATCCGTTACCCCGGCGGCAACTTCGTCTCGGGATACAACTGGGAGGACGGCATCGGCCCCAAAGAAAACCGCCCCCGCCGCCTGGAGCTCGCGTGGCGGACGATCGAGACCAATGAGGTGGGCGTCAATGAGTTTGTCACCTGGGCCAACAAGGTGGACGCCGAAGTGATGATGGCGGTCAACCTGGGCACAAGGGGGATCGACGCGGCGAGAAACCTCGTCGAGTACTGCAACCATCCCCAGGGGACCTACTGGAGCGATCTCCGCCGCGCCCACGGGTACGCCGAGCCCCACCGCATCAAAGTTTGGTGCTTGGGCAACGAGATGGACGGCCCCTGGCAGATCGGGCACAAGACCGCCCACGAGTACGGGCGCTTGGCAGCTGAGACCGCCAAGGTCATGAAATGGGTCGATCCGTCGATCGAATTGGTCGCATGCGGCAGCTCCAATCGGGGGATGCGGACGTTCCCCGAATGGGAGGCGACCGTGCTCGAGCATACCTACGAGTACGTCGACTACATCTCTCTCCACACCTACTACGGCAACCGCGAAAACGACTTGGGCAACTTTTTGGCCAAGTCCCTCGATATGGACGAGTTTATCCGCACCGTCGTCGCGGTGGCCGATTACGTCAAGGCGAAGAAGCGGAGCAAAAAGACGCTTCACCTCTCCTTTGACGAGTGGAACGTCTGGTATCACTCCAACGAGGCCGACCGGAAGCTTGAGCCGTGGCAGATCGCCCCGCCTCAACTCGAGGATATTTACACGTTCGAAGACGCCCTTTTGGTGGGCTGCATGCTGATCACCCTGCTCCGGCACGCCGATCGGGTCAAGATTGCATGTCTCGCGCAGCTCGTCAACGTCATCGCACCCATTATGACCAAGACGGGCGGCCCCGCCTGGGCGCAGACCATTTACTATCCCTTTATGCACGCCTCTACCTTGGGCCGCGGCACCTCGCTCTTGCCGGTGGTGAAGTCGCCGGTGTACGATGCCCGGGATTTTGAGGCTGTCCCGGTGCTCGAGTGCGCGGCGGTGGCCAATGATGAGGAGGATACGCTCACGCTCTTCCTGGTGAACCGCGATCAAGAGGCAGATCTCCTTCTCCAAGGGGACCTTCGCCAGTACCGCGGGTACCGCGTGGAGCGGCACACGGTGCTCACCCACGACGATCCCAAGGCCACCAACACGATGGATCACCCCAACAACGTGGTGCCTCAGGAGGGCGGTGGAGCGACCCTGGACGACGAGGGGCGGCTCGAGGCGCGCCTTCCCAAGTTGTCGTGGAACGTGATACGGCTGACTAGGGCGTCGTAAACTGGTGACAGCCCGCAGGCGAATGGAGGTGCTGGCCGTGCTGGCCATCAGCGCCGGTCCTAGGAACATCGCGCTGGCTTTGGCGCTCGTGCTCTCGTTGGCTTTGGGGCCGGCCGCGCTGTTGGAGACGGCCTGGGCGGGGGCGCGAGAGCCAGCCGCCGATCTTGCGGCAGTGGAGGCATCTCCCCCGCTCGACATGGTGCCAGCCCACTTCCGGGAGCGGATTCAAAAGGCGCGGTCGCTCCTTCCCGCGCTGATGAAGCGGGGCGAGGAGGTCCACGCGCTTTCCGCTCCCGGGTCCCTCCCGCCGGTGCGGCCCGAGGTTTCGCTCGACGGGGAATGGAGCTACTACCCCATCGAGCAGGGAAACATCCCCCCCGCCCCCTCTACCCAAAGGGTGCCGCAGGAGTTTGACGGCCCTGAGACGGCGTGGTACGCCCTTCGCTTGACGGTTCCTGAGGCGATGCGTGGCCAGCGGATCTACCTGGCATTTGAGGGCGTCACGTTGTATGCCGAGGTGTATGTCAACGGAGCGTACGCCGGCGCCCACGCGGGCCGCTTTACGCCCTTTGAGATCGACATTACCGACCATGTCCGCTTCGGCGAGGAAAACCTCCTCCATGTACTCAACGCCAGCGCCGCGCTGGCCTACGATCCTCAACGTCGCGCGCTCTATTACCAGGTCGGCGGCACCACCGAATTGGAGCGGCTGGAGCTCACGCCCGAGCTGCCGCAAAGCGCCGGGATCTGGGGCAGCGTCACCCTCTCGGCTCGCCATCCGGTGCATGTCGTCGACCAGTACGTCATCACCTCGGTGCGGGAGAGAAAGCTCACCGCCGAAGTGACACTCGCCAACCACAGCCGCCAAAGCCAGCGCGTTGAAGTCGTCCACCGGATCCAAGGCGCGACGGACTCAAGCGTCCTGGGCCCTGCGACGCCGGCCGAGGAGCTTGTGCTCGAGCCGGGACAAGAGCGCGTCTTGACCTTTGAGATTCCCTGGCCCGATCCGATCCTTTGGGATCTGGAAAACCCCTTTCTTTATTGGTTTACCACGGAGATCGCCGCCGGCGGTGAGCTTTTAGACCGCCGGAGCGTCCGTTTCGGCTTTCGCGAGTTTTGGATCGAAGGCCCCCACTTTCTTCTTAACGGCCACAAGGTCCGGCTGATGGGCGAAAGCGGCGTCTGGCCCAAATGGGATCCCCGCCCGGGTGAAGATACCCCTCGTCCGGGGCGACCGTGGTCCCGCCACGATCGGCCCGGTGTGGAGGCGCTCTATCGCGCCTACAAGGCGATGAACATGACCGCGGTGCGCCTGCACTACCGCGTCGGCAACCGGGTGGAGATCGAAGTCGCCGACGAGCTGGGGCTTTTGGTCATCCCCCAATCGGGCCTCTGGACGGCCGCCGAACCCTATGAGCGGGGAGGCTCCCTCTTTTTCAGCAACCTGGAAAAGGAGTTTGAAGAGTGGGTCAGGCGCGATCGTAACAGCCCCTCCGTGGTCTTTTGGGATGTGGAAAACGAGATCTTGCGCTGGGGAACGCCCCTGCGAAGGCCTTGGGCGCTGCGCCTGGAGGAGATGGTCCAGCGGCACGACCGCACCCGGGTGCTCCTCCACTCAGGGGGCGGGAAGTTTAGCGACGACGCCCAGGTCTACTCCTTTCACATGGCGGAAAACTACGACGCGGTCTTTCGGGCGTGGGAAAAGCAGCCGGATAAGCCGGTGATCCTCGGCGAGTGGTGGATCGGCAGGCAGGTGCACCACGGCGGGGGCATGCTGGTCCCCTACGGCTGGTCCGAACGAGGGCTCGAGGTGGATCCCCACCACCTGGCCCGCCGGGAGCGCATTGAAATGCACCGCATGGCCGGCGTCCACACCATGCCCTTCGATTTTGACCGCAGCTTGATCTACCCGGCGCTGCCCTTTTCGGCAGGCAGAGTTGTGGTGGACCCCAAGGCGGAGGCGCTCTACCGCGACGCTTTTTCGCCGCTTTTTGTCGGGGTCGAGGAGCGGGGGACCGTGGCAATGGCGGGCGAGCGGATCTCCCGCACCGCGGTGGTGATCAACGATACGCCAAGAGATCTTTCCGTCCAGCTTGTCTGGCGATGGAGGTCTCCGGCTGGAATCTTGGACGAGGGCGAGGCGATGCTCGCGCTTGCCAACGGCCAACGGGCCGATGTTCCCATCGAGGTGGACGTGCCGCCCGCCGGCGAGATCATCCTAGAGCTCACGGTGCAGGCCGGCGGCTACGGCATGACCAACGAGCAGCGGATCCACGTGCTTTCGCCTGAGCTTTTCATCCCCCCTTCGCCCCTCGAGCCTTTTATGCTCTACGATCCCGAGGGGGCGCTGCGCGCTTGGATGGATGCGCAACAGATCTCGTACCGGTCTTTGGCGGATCTTTCGGACCTTGTCGATGCGGCGAGCCCCGCGCTGATCATCGGGCGAAACGGCCTCGCGACGCTTCCCTCCCACCAGGCCCAGGAGCTCTTGAGCTTTGTCGACAGGGGCGGTCGCGTCCTGATCATGGAGCAAGAGGCCCGGCTCCCGTTTGGCCAGCCGTGGCACCACCCTGATCTTCGCCTCCCCACGCCCTGGCTACCCCACGGCCTCGGGTTTTGGTCCGCGGATCTTCCGGTGCTGTACAACTGGCGAAACTTAGGCGTGCCTTCTACGACCAAGGACGTGCTGATGAGCCGGTACGCCGCGATCTTGCACCGGGGTCATCCCGTCGTCGCGGGGCTTCCCTCGCAGCTCATCGCCCACTGGCGCCACGGCGACGGCCGGGTGGTCGACGACGCCGTCCAGATTCCCGGAGGAGTCGCTGCCCCGCCGCCGGGGGTGACGCCCATCGCCGGCGTGGTCGGGCCTCACAATGCCTCTTTGGTCGAAGCCCGGGTGGGCCAAGGATTTTACCTCATCAACCAGCTCAAAGTGACCGACAACTTGGGTGTTGACCCTGCGGCCACCTTGCTCTTTCTCAACATGCTGCGCTATCTAGAGCCTCCCGTGATCGACGTCCAGCTTCCCATTGGGCTTGCCAAGGGCGAGATGCCTGTGGAGATCCGCCACTATGCTCCCGCCGGGTGGAAGTTTCGCAGCTTGAGGCTCTGGATCGATGAAGAGCTCGCCGTGGAGCGGGATGAGCCTGTCCACCGCTTGGCGGTCGACACCCTCCCGCTCGATGACGGCAGCCACGTGGTCTCGGTCGAGGTGGAGTACGACACACCCGAGGGATCCAAGGCGTTTCGCGCCGGAGGCAACGTGTTTGTCTCCAATTGGCGCCGTCTGGAGGATGAGCTCTTGCCGCCTCAAGAGGGCTGGTTTGGCGGCGAGATCAAGCAGCTCAGGACGGAACACGAGACGGCGGGATGGGTCTTTTTGCAAGAGGAGCCTGAGCGGTATTTCGGGGACGCTAGCCGGATCGCTCCTGGAGCCCCGGGTTCCTTGGAACGGCTCACCTGGCGCATGCCGCAGCTGAAGAGGTTCGCTGCGACCGTGTACGCCCGCGTCGCGCCAACGGCCCCGGGTTACCGGGCCCTGAAAGATTTCTTGGAAAACGGCTCGCAGGGTCGCATGGACGCCGAGGCGCGGCTCGCCGCGGAGCTGGTCGAACGCCTCGCCTTGAGCGCTTCCTCCGATGGCGAGCGTTGGACCTTCTTGCTCTACCAGGTGGAGATCGGCCGGGTGGCGGCCGAGCCCGCCCGCGACGGCGAGGACGGCGCCCTCGTCGCCGAAATCACCGTCGCGGGGGAGGTGCCTCACGACCTCCATGCCAACTGGTTTTCCCTGACGATGCAGGGCTTTGAAGAACCGGCGAGCAGCTGGCAGTTAGGCCGGGTCGAGCTATGGGGCTTGAGGTGAGCCCGTTTCAGCCGTTCTCTTTCCCGCTGGTGTAGGCGAGAAACACGGCGTGAGGGCCGCCTTGGGCGCCGTGGTTGGCAAAGGGGAGAAGGCGGGCGGAAAATTCCTTTCTTCCCGGCAAGCGCTGGTTTGCCGCTTCGTGGGCAAACATGGGCGCCCGGGGCTTTTGGACGGCGCGCACCCGCAGCGCGGGGCCGAGCCACCCCTCTGGCGCCGCTTCTTCTTCGAAGAGCTCGTGAGGCTCGTCGCCGTCGATGACGAGCTCCACGTCGTCAGGGTAGAGGCCGTGGTTCCAATAAAACCGCTGCGGATCGTCTTGCTGCGATTGAAAGTAGGCGTACACCAGCGGCCCCCGTAGGACCGCCAGCTCCCTTGCGCCCCGGTGGAGGCGGATGGGCATCGGAAGCACGATCTCCACCCGGTCGCCCGGCCGCCACTCCCGCTCGATCATGGCGTACGTTCCAGGCGCGGCATCGCCCGTCGCGGGGTTGCGATCGCCTCCGAAGCCCTCGCCGGCGGCTCCGCTGGACACGGCCGCCCGTTCGCCGTTGAGCAAAACCTCGGTGCCTTTCGCCCATGACGGGATCCTGAGGTAAAGGGGGAAACGGCACGGCCGCTCAGGCTCAAGGGTCAATTCGACCCGGCCGTCGCTGGGGTAGCTGGTCTCTTGGCGGACCCGGACGGAGACGGCGTTGGCGCTTTCGCCCAGCCCGCCCGCTCCGGGCGCTGGGCCGGTCCCAAAAAATACCTCCGAATCGCAGTAGAGGTTGACGGCGAGGCCTTGGCCGCTCCTGCCGTACAAGAAGGTAGGCATGCGGCCGGCGATGCGCGGTCCCGACGAGTTGCAGCAGTTGGGCGTGCCTACGGGCTGGGCTGGGCGGTTCATCGGCATCATGTAATGCCAGTTGGAGCCGTCGGCCCGTTGGGCTGCGAGAAAGTTGTTGAGGAGGGTCCGCTCGATCTCTTCGGCGTACCGGGCCTCGCCGGTCCACGCCAGCGCCTGGGCGCAGAGCAAGATCCACGTGTGCATGGGGCAGACTTCGATGTCGTTGCGCGGGTTGTAGTAAGGATACGGGACGTAGCGCTCACCGGAGCTCATCCCTCCGGTGATAAAGACCATGGTCTCCCGGATCCGGTCGACGCAGCCCAGCACCACCTGCCGGTACTCCGTTTCGCCCGTGGCCTCGTGGAGCGCCGCAAGCCCCAGCAAGGTCATGTGAAGCGTGTGGGCGTGGACGTTGTCTCGCACGTCGTACAGCTCCGCCTCGCCTTGGGCGACGGCTTTCATCATGGAGTAAGAACCAGTGTGGCGGCTTTCGGGATACTTTTCAGCCCACTCGTCCCACATCTGGAGGGTCTCCACACACCAGCGGATGACCGAATCGTCGCCTGTCCTCATGCCGAGCAAGACCATGGGCTCCAGGATCAGCGTCCCTTCGCCCCCGTCGTGACCGTTTCCGGGAAAGCGCCCCATCAGCGGAAAGCGCCCCTCGCCTACGCCCCAGGTGCGCATGATAAACTTTCCCAGGCGCTGCGCCGTCTCGAGGGCCCGCTCCGAACCCAAGAGCTCGTGGCAGACCAAGAGACCGTGAATCAGGTAATACCACTCATAGAGCTGCATGCCCCTCACGGGTGTGCGGTGCCAGGGGGCGGTGATCCCAAGATACCCGTCCCGCTCTTGGCTTGCCGCAAGGCGATCGACCGCTTGGAGGACGCGTTCTCTTAAAGCCTCGTCCCGGCTGATGACAGCGGCGTAGGCCGCTGCGTCGAGCCACTTTCCTGCTTGCTCGCCGATCCAAAACCAATCTTGATGCGACTTGCGCTCGTACATGGAGATAAACTCTTCGGCCAGCGTCCAGTCTTTAAGCCGCTTCTCCTTGTTGTTAAGAAACCGCTGGCCCAAAAAGCCCCCGATCCGCTCAATCGACGCCGGAGAGATGCTGACCACGCCCACAAACACCCGCTCCTTTCCGTTGGGAGACAATTGACACAACTTGCATAAAACTGGTATAACTGGTATTAACGTAACAAAGATGCCCATGCCAGTCAAGCTGTCAGGCGATGAGGAGTGGAGCGTGTTGCCGCGGCGTTCGTCCGGTCACGGAGTGTTTACCCAGATCACGGAGCACGTCATCTCGGAGATCCAGTCGGGGCGGCTCAAGCCCGGCGACAAGCTGCCCTCCGAGCGGGAGCTCGTCGAGTTTTTCGGGCTCAGCCGGGTGACCGTGCGCCGGGCCCTGGCCGAGCTGGCGGCGCAAGGCGTGCTGGAGACCCTACCGGGGAAGGGAACCTTCGTGAAAGCCCGGGCGCCGGTGATGCGGCGGCGGACGGGAAACATCGCGGTGATCCGCTGCCTGGGTTCGAGGCTGCCCACGTCGATCGGCGTGGACGTGTTTTACCCGGCGGTCTTCGCGGGCATCGAGGCCGAAGCGGCCGCCCGGGATTTTCACTGCATCGTGCAGCACTATCGCGAAGGGGAGCGCGATGCGCTCCGCCTCGAGCAGCTGGCTCAGAAAGTGGACGGCATCATCTGCGGCGAGCTGCGTGACGACCAGCTGCTCGGCGAGCTCGTGGCCAAGGGGCTGCCCGTCGTGCTCATCAGCCCCTCGCTGGAAAACCTCGCGGTCGACACGGTCGAAGTGGACAACTTCGGCGGGGCGATGCAAGGAATGCGGCATCTCCTCGAGCTCGGCCACCGGCGCATCGCGTTTATCGGTGGGCCGCCGGGCAGCATTCCCTCGAGGCAGAGGCAGGCAGGGTATCGAGAAGCCTTGACGGCTTCTGGCATCACGCCCAGCGACGCTTTGGAGAGCTCGCGCGGCTGGCGGCTCGAAGATGGGTACGAGGCGATGAAAGAGCTCCTCCGCCGTTATCCCCGGCCCACCGCGGTCTTTGCCGCTTCGGACCTCTTGGCTCTCGGAGCCTGCCAAGCGGCGCGAGAAGCGGGTGTCACCGTGGGCGAGGAGCTTTCAGTGCTGGGTTTTGACGACATCCAACTGGCTCAAGAGAGCCTGCCGGCCCTGTCGACGGTGCGGGTGTTGCGCAAAGAGATCGGCGAAACCGCCGCCCGCTTGCTCTTTGAGCAAATCGACGGCAAGCGGGGGTACCCTTTGAGGGTGGTAGTGCCCACCCAGCTCATCGTCCGGGCTTCCACCGGCGCCGTGAGCGTGAGTAAGGCTCAGGAAAGGCCGGCGTCGGAACTCTGATCTTGATCTCTCGGCAAGCTGGCGGTCGCTTAGGTGATTGACGTGATTGCCGGCGATCGCCGTGACTTTTGAAAGAAGGGAGGGCGGCGCGAAAGGGTCAGAGTAACGGGAGGATTAGGAAAATACCTTTTTCAGGCAGCTTTAGACACGATCCAATGAAAACTTGCGAGAGGAGTGAAAAAAATGACCAGGCGCACCTTGGTTTGTTGGCTCTTGGCGGCCGCGGTCGTGGCGACGCTCGCTTTGCACGCAGGCGCCCAAGAAACGACCGTGATCTCGGTGTGGACCCGGCTGTCGCAGATGGAGCTCGTCGTCGACCTGTTTAACCAGGAGATGGAGCGGCAAGGCCGGCCGCTGCGCGCCGAGCTCACGATGCTGGGAGCGCCCAACGAGGCCCGGGAGAAGTTTACCATCGCGGTGGCCGCAGGCACGCCGCCCGACGTCATCAGCAGCGACGTCGTCCAGTGGCCCGAGTTTGCCGAACAAGGGATGCTCTTGCCGCTGGACCGGTACGCCGACCGGTTTCATCTGGACGAGGTGCCCGGAGGTATCGTCGACGCCGTCCGGTGGAGGGGCGAGCTTTACGGGGTGCCCGTCATTCCCGATCTCTCGGTCCTCTTTTTCTGGACCCGGCTCTTTGAAGAGGCAGGGCTTCCTTCCACGGGCCCGGAGACCTGGGACGACCTGGCTGAGATGGCCTACAAGCTCACCCAGCCCTCCAAGGAGCAGTACGGATGGGACATGAAGGTGATCTGGGGCGACGGCTGGTACCTTTTCACCTTCCTGCCCTTTGTCTGGGGCAACGGCGGCGACCTGCTCGACCCCGAGGGCGACCGGGTGACCATCTGGAGCCAGCACCGCGTTCCCGCCGAAGAGGCCGTCACCTTTTGGGCCGAACAAGTGACCCGGGGCGTCAACGCTGACTTGCATCCGTCGGGGCACGGCTTTTGGGAGATCGCGGCCGCGATGCGGATCGATGGTTCGTCGGTGGTCAACGGCATTCTCGAGCGGGAAAGGGATCTTGGCGAACCATGGGGAGTCGTCCCCATCCCCCGGCCTGCTGGCGGAAATCACTCGAGCTTCCTCGGCGGTGATGCGGCGGGAATTCCGAGAGCAGCACGCCACATTCCCGAGGCTGTGGAGTTTTTGAGTTTTGCCATGTCGTATGAGGCTCAGGAAGCCCTGGCCGCGGCGGGCAACGTGCCGGCTTCCATCGCGTACTTTGACAATCCCTACTTCACGCAGGAGCCCAGGCTGCAGCAGCTGGCCCTGGCGCTGCTTAACGCCCGCACAGTAAAAACGCTCCACCTGCCCCGCATCTACCCTCCCTTTACCGGGTACCTGCGGCAGGCTTTCGAAGGACAGATCCCGGCGCGGGAGGCGCTGGAGCAGATGGAGCTAGAGATTAACGCCGCCATCGCGCAGCGATAACAAACCAGCTAACCTTGCGGGGCGGGCGCCGGAGGCGGCTGGACGATCACCTTGCTCTTCCAGCGGCCGGTCAGGTAGTAGGCGTAGTTGAGCAAGAAGCCCAGCGTCGAGCTGACCGTGATCGAGGCCCAGGCGCCGCTCACGCCCCAACCAAAGCGGTAGGACAAGACGTAGGCGAGAGGCAACCGCACCAGCCAAAGAGTGACGAAGCTGATCACCATCGTGGGTGTGTTGTCGCCGGCGCCCCGCATCACCCCGCTCACGGTAAACATCAACGCCAAGGGGACGTATGAGAGGCCGACAATCCTCAAGTACCCCACGCCCTCCCGCAACACGTCAGGGTCGTTGGTAAAGATCCGGATGAGGAGCGTCGGGTGTAGGAAAGCGATGATCGTCACAAGCGCCGTGATGCCAAAGGCCAGCTGTGTGCTCCAGCGGACGATCTCCCGCACCCGGTCGTGCCGCTGGGCGCCTAGGTTTTGCCCGACGAGGGCGGTGACCGCAAAGCTGATGGTTTGGGCGGGCATAAAGGCAAATTGGTCCATGCGGCTTGCGACGCCGAAAGCGGCGACGACCGTCGGGCCAAAGGTGTTGATAATCGTCGTCAACACGATCATCCCAAAGGAGACGACCACCGACTGCAGGCCGGCGGGGATCCCCATCCGAAACATGTGCAGGCAAAGTTGCCCATCCAGGCGCCAGAGCTTGGGGTCAAAGCTCACAAGGTCGGTCTTGCGCACCATGTAGCGGATGATCAAGACCGCGCTCAACACCTGGGCCAGGACGGTGGCGATGGCCACGCCCCGAATCCCCATGGGCGGGATGGGGCCGGCACCAAAGATGAAGATCGGGTCCGCGATGATGTTAAACACCGTCGCGTAGGCCAAGTACCTGAGGCCCGTTTGGGAGTCGCCGAGCCCCCGCAAGATGGAGCTCGCCACATTGTAAAGAAACATGGGGACGAGCCCTGTCAAAAAGATGTTGAGATAAAGCGCAGCCTGCTCGAAAATCTCCGGAGGCGTCTGCATCAGGCGCAGGATCGTATCGCTAAGCGCCAGCCCCACGAGGGTCGAGGCGGCGCCTACGATGGCGATGAGCAGGTGCGAATTGGCCACCGTCTTGCGGACCATGTGGTGCTGGCCCGCCCCGCGGTACTGGGCCACCATGGTCGTGCTGGCCATCGTGAGGCCCAACACCAGCGAGATCAAGGCGAAAATGATAGGAAAGCTGATGGAGACGGCGCCCAGGGCTTCGGGCCCCAAAAAACGGCCCACCCAAAAGCTGTCGACGGTGTTGTACAGGGCTTGCAGGAGGTTGCCCAAAAACATCGGCAGCGAGAAAGAGAGGATGTGCCGGGGGATGCTGCCTGTCGTGAAATCCCGCATCCGGCGGGCTCCATCACCGGCGAGAGACTGGGATGGGTGTCGGCTCATAACGGTCCTCGCTCCGCTGTGATTTGTGGTGTGCAGCATGCATGACAACAGGCTAACGTAAGCAAGCCAGGGTGTCAATGACGTAACAAGCAAAGAGGCGCTCGGCCAAAGGTGGGCCCAGCGCCTCTTTTATGAGCTGCGGCTCCAGTTGATTCCCGCTGTACATGCCGGGCGGCGACGAAGAGTTACCGGCGCAGCGCGGCGTTGACGATCGTCTCAGCCTGCGAGAGCGCGTCGGCGGGCGAGCGAACCCCGTTGATCGCGTCCATGATCAACTGGTTGACCGGGTCAGACCAGTGAGACGCGCCCTTTTGGGGATCGAGCGTCCCAAGCTGCATCATGTAGGGGATCTTGTGGTTCCAGGGCCGCTCGTAGAGGCTCGCTTCCCACTCGGGCGTTTGGTAAAAAGGCAGGTACGGGCTTCGATGCGTGCCGATCATCTCATACTTCACGGCCCGCTGCTGGTTGTACCACGAAAGGTAGCGCCAGGCCAGCTCCGGATCGGACGTGGTCTTTGGGATTGCCCGGTAGTTGATCCACGCCCGGGTGGATGGCCGTTGGGCGCTGGGGCCCTTGGGGATCATCGCGAAGTCAAACTCCATGGGGAACTCATGGAAGGCTTCGACCCACGGGCCGCTGAGCGTCATCCCCGAAAGGCCGTTGATAAACGCTTGCTCTCCCTCAAACCCCGGCTGCATCACCTGGTGCTGCAGGTGCATCTCGATGAGAAACTCCAGCGCCTCCATGCCTTGGGGCGAGTTGAAGGCCGCGGCCGTCTCGTCTTCGTTAAAGAAGCGGCCGCCGTTGGCAAAGAGGAAGGTGTTCCACGTCCAGCGGTTCATCCACGCGGCAAAGCCGGTCCGGGCGACCGTGCCGTCAGGCTCAAAACGGGTGAGTTTCTTTGCGATTTCAAGGAAGGTGTCCCAGTCCCAGTCGTCCGTCACGCTGGGATCGATGCCCATTTCCCGGAAGAGGTCGACGTTGACCAGGATCAGCTCAAAGTCCATGATCCACGGGAGGGCGTAGATCTCGCCGTCTTTGGTGACGGGGTCGAAGGCGCCGGGCACAAAGTCCTCGACGGAAAGCGTCGGATCGCGCTCGATAAAGCCGGTGATGGGATAGAGGAGCCCTGCCTCGGTCCAGTTGGCGGCTTGGTGGAAGGGAATCTGGATGCCGTCGATCACCACGCCGCTGGAGATGGCGATCGGCACTTTGGCCTCGTCCCAGCCGATGCCCATCTCAAACTCGACGCCCCACCCTTTAAGTTGCTCTTCGACGTAGGTCCACCACGGACCGCCTTCTTTGGTGCTCTTGTCAAACCAGTCCCATTGGACGATCTTGGGCGCTTGGCCCCATGCGGCTGGCGCCGCGGCGAGCAGCGCGACCGCGAGCCAAACCACGGTGGCCAACCACCACCTGCCGTCTTTCACCATTCACTCCCCCTCCGATGGTTTCTAAAATTTTGGGTGCCTGACCGCCTGAAGTTTTCCGGTAACGTTACCGATCGCGAGTATTAAACGCAAAGAGTGATAATTCCTCCTGTTCTCTCACTAAACTCCGGTACGACTGGTCGCGGCGGCGGTCTGTGTGGGACGCGCCCGGGTGATAGGGGGTGTCGGGCAAGGACCTCTTGCCCCGAGGCGGCAGGGGGAGCGAGGCGAAGCAGGCTCAGTCGCAGCGCTATTTCAGGCCGCTGCGGGCAATCCCCTCGGTAAACTGGGAATGCACCGCCGCGAAGAGAATCAGCACGGGCGCCACGGCCACGGTCGCCGCCGCCATCAGCAGGGTGTAGTTGGTGCCAAAGTCCTGGGCGAAAAACGAGACGCCCACCTGCACCGTGCGCATCTCCTGGCTGTTAGTGACGACCAGGGGCCACGTAAACGCATTCCAACTGCCCACCAGCGCGAAAAGGGCGACGGTGGTCAGCGCTGGCCGGGCCAGGGGGAGCACGATGCGCCAAAAAAAGGCAAAGCGGCCGCACCCGTCGATCTTGGCCGCGTCTTCGAGATCGTCGGGGATCCCGGCGAAAAACTGGCGGAGCATAAAGATCGAAAAGGCGCTCGCGCCCCAGGGGATGATGAGTGCCTGGTAGGTGTCGAGCCAATTGAGGCGGTAGAGCGTGACGTAGTTGGCGACCAGGGTCACTTCCTCCGGTACCATCATGGTCGCGAGGAGGAGGTAAAAGAGGACCTCCCGGCCGAAAAACGGCATCCTCGCAAAGGCGTACGCCGCAGCCGAACACGTTGCTAGCTGCAGCGCGACGGTCGCAATAGACACAAACGCTGTGTTAAGAAAGTACCGCCCAAAAGGCGCAGACTCCCACGCCCGCACGTAGTTGTCCCAGGCAAAGCGCGAAGGCCAAAAGCGGCCGCTAAAGATGTCGGTGGGCACCTTGACGCTGGTCAGGAGCATCCAAAGGAAAGGGAGGCAGACCGCCACCACTGCGACCACGAGGGCCGCGTGGGCGGCGATGCGCCCTGCCGGGCTCAAGCCCAACGGGTCCACGGATCTCCCCGGTATGGATCTTTCCCTCCTGAAAGTGTTGGTCTGCATCGCGGCCTCACCTAACGGTCGTAGTGGATGCGGTGCTGTAGGACGGCTCGCTGCGCCAGCGTGAGCGCCATGATGATGACAAAAAGGACAAAGGCGATCGCCGCGGCGTAACCGATGCGAAACGAGGCGAATGCCCGGTCATACAGGTAGTAGACGAGGACCAGCGTCCGGTTGAGCGGCCCGCCGCCGGTCATCACGTACACCTGGGAAAACACCTGAAACGAGCTGATCGTCGAGACGATCAACACAAAGTAGGTCGTCGGCGCCAGGAGCGGTAGCACGATGTGGACCAGCTCTTGCCAAGGGGATGCCCCGTCGATGCGCGCCGCCTCCCGGTATTCTCGGGAGATGTTTCGCAGTCCGGCGTAAAAGATCACCACGTTGTACCCGATGCTTTTCCAGATCCCGAGGAGGATCACGCTGGGCATCGCGAGACTAGGATCTTGCAACCACCGGTAAGGACCAAGGCCGAAAAGGCCCAGGAGGATGTTGAAGAAGCCGTCGGCCCCCGGGGCGTACAACCACTTCCAGATGACTGCAGCGGCGCTCGCGGCCGTGACCACGGGCGTAAAAAGGAGGACCCGGTAGAGCACGGAAAGGCGCCCTCCTTCGGAGAGCAAAAGGGCAAGGCACAGGCCGATGACAATGCTCGCCGGAACGACCCCCAGGGCGTACACCGCCGTGTTTTTCAGCGCGATCCAAAAGTACTCATCGCTCCACAGTCTTTGGAAGTTGGCAAACCCGATGAATGTGGGGTTTCGCCGGATGAAATTCCAATTGTGGAGGCTGAGGAAGAACGTGTACACGGAAGGCCACAGGTGAAAGACGCCCAGGATGAGAAAGGCGGGAAGGACGTAGAGATACCCCTCAATGTGGGGCAGGACCCGCCTGAGGCGGGTCCTGCTAAGCGGCGCTCGGGCTTGCATCCAGTTCAGTCACCCTTTGCGGGCTTTACATGTGATCGAGGATCGCCTGGCGCGATTTTCTCGCCGCGTCCGAGAGGGCGGCTTGCGGGTCGACGCCAAGGAGCAGCACGCTCTCGACGGCCTCGGAGATAAAGCTGCGCATGTCGTTCCACGCCGGGATCGACGGATCAAAGACCAGGCGGTCAAGGCTCTCATTGCCCGAAGCGTACTGTTCAGGAGCCTGCCCGATGTACGCGCGCATCACCGGCGTCTCCAAAGCGCTGCGGCGCACGGGCAGGTAACCGGTGCCGACGCTGAAGCGCGCGTTGATTTCAGGTGAAAGGAGCCACTTGACAAACTTCCAGGCGGCCAGCTGCTCCTCCTCGCTCGCGGTGGCAAAGATCACCAGGTCCTGCCCGGCTACGGTCGAAGCGGGGCGGTCTCCCGCCGGAACAGGCGCGGTGCCCCAAGCGAAGGTGGCTCCGGCGCGCACCCAGGGGATGGTCGAGTTGGAGTGGATGAACATCGCCATGTTGCCTTTGTTGAACTCCTCGTCGAGCCAGCCGTCAAACGTATAGGCCGAGCCGTCGGCGACGAGCTCCTGGATAAACCGGATCGCTCGCACCCCGGCCTCGCCGTCAAAGGCTGGATTTCCGCTGGCGTCGAGCCACTCGCCTCCAAAGGCGCGAAAGTAAGCGGCAAAGGTGTCGATGTCCGGCCGCAACGCCAGGCCAGGGACTCCGGTCTTGGCCTTGACCTCCCGCACCGCGTGCGCGAGCTCGTCCATCGTGCGGGGCACGCCGACCCCCGCCTGGTCGAGCAGGTCTTTGTTGTAATAGAGCACCTGCACGCTCTTATTGAAGGGGAGGCTGTAGAGCACCCCGTCCCACGTGTTGGCCTCGAGAAATGCCGGGAAAAAGTCGGCGAGCTCGTCGTCGCTTAGGCCCACTTGGGCGTCGTTGACAAACCGGGCCATCGGTGTGATCGCGTCCGCGTCGATAAAGACCGACGTCCAATTGTTGTACGAACCCGTCAAAGTGGGCGGGTCGCCCGCGGCCACCGCGGCCATCAGCTTTTGCATCAACGTGCCGTAGTTTCCTTGATACTGCGCGTCCACGAGGACCTCGTCTTGAGAAGCGTTAAACTCTGCGACCAGGTCGGCGATGATTTCACCATGCTCTCCGCCCAGCGCGTGCCAAAAGGTGATCTTGACCGGCGCGGCCGACGCAGCGAGGGTCCACATTCCGACGACCAGCGCCGCCAACATCCCCGCGACAAGCGCTCGCCCTCGCGCTGTCCGCGCCCAACGTATCTGCGACATGCGAGACACCTCCGAGTCCGGTGCATCCACCAGATACCTGCGCTTAGACGTTTCGCAGCGAAAGGGAAACTCCCTTCATCCACCACCTTATCGGATCGCAAGCTATCCCGCAAGGAGCGGTTGGCGCTCGCTGGCGTCAAGATGTTGAAACGAAGTCAGTTTGTCTTATGGGGCATGCGTCTCTGCCAAGATCGCGTCGATGCGCTGCTTTGCGTCCAAGAGCGCGGCCCGGGGCGGCTTTTGGCCAAACCAAGCGGCTTCGATCTCCTGCCACATGATCTCCTTGATCTCCTGGCCCCTAGGGACGACGGGCTCGGGGAGCGATGCTTCCAGGTGTTCGACGAAGGGGCGGGTAAAGTCGTCGTGAAACTCCTCAGGATGGTTTTCAATGTCGATCCAGCGCGAGGGGATGATGCCTAGCGTCACGAGAAAGTCGCCCATGCGGGAGGTTTCGCCCGATTGCCTGGGACCGTTGAGCCATTGCAAAAAGGCCCAGGCCTGGTCCTTATGCGGGCTGCGGTCGTTGACCGACCAAAACCAGGTGTAAAGGAGGCTTTTGTTTCCTTCCCTCCCGCCGGGGATCGGGGCGACGCCCACCACTTCAAAGCGGTCGCCCATCGTGCTTTTCAGCGAGGACTCCCACCAGGGCGCCATGACGACCATCGCGACCCTTTCTCCCGGGAAACCGCCCCAAAGGTCGACGGCGGGATCGGTGGCCCCTTCCTCAAACATGCGGACTTGACGTTCGAGCGTCGTCAAAGCTTCAGGTGAATGCAGCAGCACTTCCCTCTGGTCGGCGGAAAAGAGGCGTCCCCCTTCGGAAAATAGCAGGGCGAGAAACGGGTGGACGACAGCCGAATCCCAACCCCGCAGGAAAGCAAAGCCCGCTTGGGTGATGGTGCCAGCCGGGTCGCGGTCGGTGAGGCGTTTCGCAGTTTCGATCATCTCATCCCAAAGGAGGGGCGGTCCGGCCAACCCTCGTTCGGCGAAAAGGCGCTTGTTATAAAGCAGCATGTAGTTGTTGATCTCCGTGGGGTACCCCAGGATTTCGCCGTCCAAGGTGACTCCCTGGACGGCGGTGGAGACGTAGTGCTCCTCGATGTCGCGCGCCACCGGGGCTGGGGCCGGTGATACCAGTTGGAGATCACGCAACTGGGGCGCCCACAGGGAGTAGACGTGTACGATGTCGGGTCCGACGCCCGAGGCTTGCATCACTTGCAGCTTGGGCAAAAACTCGGCAAAAGGCGTCGACAGGAGCTCGATCTCGACCTCGGGGTGGAGGCGCTGGTACTCTTGGACGTAGGGCTCAAGGTACTCGATCTGCCCTGCTTCAAAGTGCACAGCGATCGTAATTTTTGTGGCCGCGAAACTCGCCGCAGCGTTGAGCGCCAAGAGCCCCAACAACACGAGGCCTCCCACAAGGCGTGCCTGCCTCTTTGGCCTGCTTGGGTGGCGCTTTCTCCCTCTGGATCGTCTCAACATGGATGACACCCCTCTTTCGGCCGCCAGCGTGGAATAATGTTTCTTACGATTCGATAATGTTTAAGATGATCCTCTATTATAGAGTGAGTTTTCCGATATCTTGGTCCGGTGTTGCCGAATGGGGATCGGAGCGCTGACGTCCCCTCGCGCGGCGATAACAACCGTGGCTGAAGGAATCTCTTGCGGTTTATGACGAAATAGATGGGAAAATCACTCGATCGACAAAAGGGGAATAAGCGATGGCTCGCATTCCGATTGCGCTCCAGTTGTATTCGGTCCGTCATGATTGTGAAAAGGATCTCCCCGGCGTTCTAAAACAGGTGGCAGAGATGGGCTACGAAGGCGTGGAGTTTGCCGGTTACTACGGCTACTCCGCTGAGGAGCTGCGCAAACTCCTCGACGACAACGGGCTGAAAGTCGCCGGCAGCCATATCCCCCTCGACGACCTCCTCGGTGACCGTCTTGAAAAGACGATCGAGTTTAACCAGATCCTAGGCAACAAGTACCTCATCGTCCCGTGGATGCCCGAGGAACGCCGCCCGGACCGCGAAGGGTGGCTCAAAGCGGCGGAGCTCTTTAACGAGCTGGCCGAAAAGGTGAAGCCCTACGGCATGCAGGTGGGTTATCACAACCATACCTTTGAGTTTCAACCGATGGATGGAGAGCTGCCCTGGGACATCTTTTTCAGCAACACCAAGCCCGAAGTGATCATGCAGTTTGACACCGGCAACGCCATGCACGGCGGAGCCAACGCGGTGCCCTTCCTCGAGCGCTATCCTGGCCGGGCCGTCACCGTGCACCTCAAGGAGTACTCGGCGACCAACGACAAGGCGCTCATCGGCGAGGGCGACGTGCCCTGGGCGGAGATTTTCCGCCTCTGCGAAACGACCGGGGCAACCGAGTGGTACATCGTCGAACAGGAGTCTTACGCCTACGAGCCGCTCGAATGCGTCAGGCGCTGCCTCCAAGCCCTTAAAGCGATGGGGAAATAGGCGATGCTCAAGGGGATCTCTCCTCTGATCGGCCCCGATCTTTTGGCGACGCTTCACCGCATGGGGCACGGTGACGAGATCGTGTTGGCCGACGCGCACTTCCCCGGGGAAAGCCTTAACGCCCGGGTGATCCGGGCCGACGGGATCAAGGTGGCCGACTTGCTCGACGCGATTTTGCCCCTTTTCCCGTTGGATACCTACGTCGAGAGCCCGCTCATCATGATGGCGCCGGTGCCCGGGGACACCTTAGACCCAGAGGTCGAAAAGCGCTACCGCGAGGTCGTCGACCGGCACGTCCCGGAAACGCCGCCCATCCAGAGGATCGAGCGGTTTGCCTTTTACGAGCGGGCCAAACAGGCTTTCGCGGTCGTGATGACCGGTGAAACAGCCAAATATGGAAACATCATTTTGAAAAAAGGGGTCACACCCGTCGGCGGTTGACCCTGGCTTAGAGCAGGGGATCGGCCGAGTTCGATCCCCTGCTTTGTTTTGTGGGCAAAAATTGTCCCGGTCTTTGGGGAATGTGTTGTCCCAAGATGCACTGGGCATTTGTCCCAAGAAACTGAGGACGTGAGCCGCTGGGAACACTTTGTGATTTGTGGCACGATGTGAGTGAGGGGCCAAGTGCCCATGGGACTACGTTGAAAAGCAGGAGGGACTCAACCGATGGGCTCGAGGAAGAGCAAACAGGTCACAGCCTTTATCCTCGCGGCGGCGCTCAGCGTCGTGCTGGTCGTCGCAGCGCCGGCCGGAGCGGTGGAGGCGGCGTACCAGGATGGCACCTACGTGGCTGTCTCCGACGCGACGCAGCACGGGTACCTGATGGCGATCGTGACCATCAAGGATGGCAAGATCGTCCAGGTGCGCTTGACGGAGATGAACGGTTTTGGCGATCCCAAGCCGGCGACCTATCCGTGGGAGCAGTATCACGAAGCGATGAAAGTGCTGCCCGAGCGGTTTGTCGAGGCCAACAGCTGGGACGTTGACATCGTCGCGCAGGCGACGGGGACCTCGGAGAGCGCCCGCACCGCGGTGCGGAGGGCTTTGGAGAAAGCCTCCGGAGCTACCACCGGCAAATACTTTGACGGCACCTTCTTTGGCCGGTCGCCCGCGGACGACCACGGCTACGGCACCGCTTTGGTGACCATCGAAAACGATCGGATCGTAGCGGTGACGCTCAACGAAGTGCTGCCCGACGGCACTTGGAAGGATTTTGAGACCTATCCTTGGGAGCCGACCGTGAAAGGAAAGAGCCAGCTGGAGGAGGCCATCGTCGCCCAGCAGAGCGTCGAGGTCGACCTGATCACCGGATCGACGTCGTCGTCGAAGAAGTGGCTGACGGCAGTGGCCAACGCTTTGAAGTCGGCTGAGAAATAGGGGTTTATCGGCCTTTCCCGGAAAGGCCGAGGTCGGGAGAAAGTTAGAAATCCGGTGGCTTAAGAAACTTGTGTCGGCTAACGCTGGGAGGGACGAGCGATGGGGTGGAGAGTGTGGGAACGGCGAAAGGGAGTCGCAATGGCGCATGACAAGGAGACGGCAGGCGACCCCGTTCGCCCGCTCGACCCTCCCCCTCTTCTCCGCTTTCCGGTGCAGCAGCATCAGGGCAAGCCTGCGGTGCCCGTCGTCAAAAGAGGAGACGAGGTCAGGATCGGGACGCTGCTAGCCCGGGCGGACGGTCCCATTTCGGCCCCGGTGCACAGCTCGGTCTCGGGCAAGGTAAAAGCGATCGAACCTGTGCTGCACCCGTGGGGCATCTGGTCGATGGCGATCATCGTGGAAAACGACGGGGAGGACCGCTGGGAGGAGCTGCCTCCTGGGATCAAGGATCCGGAGTCGGTGAGCCCTGAGGTGATCCGCCAGCGAGTCCAGGAAGCGGGGATCGTAGGGATGGGGGGAGCGATGTTCCCAGCAGCGGTGAAACTTGCTCCGTCGACGCCCATCGATACCGTCGTCATCAACGGCTGCGAGTGCGAACCGGTCCTGACCTGCGATCACCGCACGATGCTCGAACGGACGGACGCCCTGCTCTACGGCATGCGGGCCATTCGCCACGCCGTGGGGGCCAAGAGGGTGATCTTGGCCATCGAGGCCAACAAGGGCGATGCCATCCGGCTCTACCGGGAGCTCGCGAACGTGTATCGCGACTTTGAAGTGCGGGCTTTGCCTGCCCGCTACCCTTACGGCGGCGAGCGGGTGCTCGTTCCGGCGGTGACGGGGCGCAAGATACCGCCCGGAAGATACCCCGATTCGGTGGGCGTCGTGGTCCACAACGTCGCGACGGTGGCCGCGATTGCTGACGCCCTGCGCGACGGCATCCCCCTCATCCGGCGGCCTGTGACCGTGGCCGGGGCGGCGGTCGCCAAGCCCTGCAACCTGATGATTCCCATCGGCACACCTCTTGAAGATGTCTTGAAGGCCGTGGGCCTCAGAGAGCGGCCCCGGGAGATCGTGATGGGCGGGCCCATGATGGGCATCACGGTGGCCAGCGACGACGTGCCGGTCATCAAGGGCACGTCGGGCGTCTTGGCCCGCACGGAGGCGGAACTCCACCATTTCCGGGAATCGGCGTGCCTGCGCTGCGGCCGTTGCGTCGACGCCTGCCCTGCAGGGTTGATGCCGACGATGCTCGCACGCCTCAGCTCCCGGGGGTTGTTTGACAAAGCAGACGAGTTGGGAGCGACGGAGTGCATGGAGTGCGGCCTTTGCAGCTACGTGTGCCCCGCCGACCTCCCCTTGACGCAACTGATTCGTATGGGCAAACGCGAGATCATCAAAAAGGCTCGAGCTGGAAGGGGTGCGTGAGATGGCCAAGACAACGGCGCAGATCGTTGAAACGGACCCCGGAGCCTCTTTGTTGGTCTCGCCGGGGCCGCACATCCACGCCCCGATCTCGACGCAGAGCGCGATGCTGACCGTGATCGCCTCGCTCTTGCCGGCGGCGGGCGTCGCCGTTTACCTCTTTGGGTGGCCTGCGCTGGGCGTGATGGTCGCCAGCATCGCCGGGGCCATGATCACCGAGGCCCTGTGCTTGTGGGCGCGAAAACGCCCGATCCTCCTTTGGGACGGTTCGGCGGCGCTGACCGGCCTGCTCCTGGCCTTTACGCTGCCGCCCCAACTTCCCCTCTGGATGGCGTTTCTGGGCGGCGTAGTCGGCATCGGCATCGGCAAGCACGCCTTTGGCGGATTGGGCTCCAACCCGTTTAACCCCGCCCTGGTGGGACGGGCGTTTCTCACCGTGAGTTTCGCGGCTCCCATGAGCACGTGGCCTCGTCCCTTTGACGGGGTGACGGGCGCCACGCCTCTGGTCGAGATCGCCGCCACCGGGACCTACAGCGATCTGTGGTCGCTCGTGACCGGGGCGACGGGCGGCTCTTTGGGAGAAACGTCGGCCGTGGCGCTGGTGGTCGGGGGGATTGCTCTCATCTTGAAGGGGATCGTCGACTGGCGGATCCCGGTGGGAATTATCGGGACGACGGCGATCTTTGCCCTGCTTGCCGGCGTCGATCCCATCGCCCACGTCTTGTCGGGTGGGCTGCTCCTGGGAGCGTTTTTCATGGCGACGGACTGGGTCACTTCGCCGATCACCCGCAAAGGGAAATGGATCTTCGCGGTGGGCATCGGCGTGTTGACGATGGTGATTAGGCTTTGGGCGGCGGCGCCAGAGGGTGTCTCCTTTGCCATCCTCCTCATGAACGGCGCCACTCCGTTGATCAACATGATGACAAGGCCCAAAGGCAGCGGTAAAGGGGTGAACGGGAAATGACGGCGCGGCGAAACAAGATGTGGGAGATGCTCTTGCCGCTGATCCTGGTCGCGGGCCTATCGGGGCTGATCGTCTCGGTCTTTTACGCCTGGATCAACCCGATCATCGAGGCGCGGCGGGAGCAAGAAGTGATCGAGATGGGGTTGAGGACGATCTTCCCGGAGGCGGCCAGGATGAGCGCCGTTGAGATCGATGATCTGCCGCCGGGAGTGGAAGCCCCGGTCTACGAGGTGTTTGACAACCAAAACCAGTCCCTCGGGCTCATGTACTACGTGACAGGGCAAGGCTGGGACGTCTTTCGCCTCGCCGTCGGCGTCGACCCCGTCGAAAAGCGAGTTGTCGGCGTCAGGGTTTTGGAACATCAAGAGACTCCGGGGTTAGGCTCGGCCATCACGGAAGAGTGGTTTTTGAGTCAATTTGCCGGGAAGGATCTGGCCGATCCCTTTAGAGCCGGCGAAGACGTTGAAGCCATCAGCGGGGCGACGGTGTCGACCCGGGGCGTTGCCGACACGGTCTCGCGGTCGGCCCGGGAGGTCTTGGCGGCGATGGGCGTCGAGGTGGAGGTCGCGGTACAACCGACTGGTGGCGCTCAAGGTCAAGCTGCGGCAAGACGAGCAGAGCCCGGGTACGCCCAGCGGATCCGCGAGGCTCTGGGCGAGGACGTCACTTTGGAACCAGCTGAAGTGTGGCTGGTCAAGGCCGAAGAGGGCGGCCAGCTCGCTTGGGCGGTCCGCGTCGAAGAGCAGGGGTACGGCGGTCCCGTGAGCGTGCTCACGCTCATCGATCCGGCCGACGTGACCGTGCTGGGCGTGGAAGTCCTTTCCCACAACGAGACTCCTGGTCTTGGCGACGCGGTGGCGGAGCCCTTCTTCCTCCAGCAGTTTTTCCAGAAGGGGCCGCAAGACCCGCTCCAGGTGGGCGTCGACATCGACGGCATTACGATGGCCACCTACTCGGCGGAGGCCGTGACCAAAGCCGTGAAGCGAGCTTTGGAGATGGTGGAGGTCGTAGGCGGCTACGGGGGTGGGCGATGATGGCCAGCCAGGTCGAAAAGAAGCCCAACGTCTACCTTGAAGACCTTTCAGAAGGCCTGTGGAAACGGACGCCGCCCCTCTTTACGGCCCTAGGCATGTGCCCGAGCCTGGCCGTGACGACGGCGGCGGTGTACGGGATGGCCATGGGGCTTTCGACCACCGTTGTCCTCGTGGGGTCGACCGTGTTGATCTCCCTTTTCCGGCGGGCGATCCCCAGGCAAACCCGGATTCCTATCTACACCGTGGCGGTCGCGACCCTCGTCACCATCACCGAGCTGGTCTTGAAGGGCTTTTTCCCCGAGATCCACCAGGTGCTGGGCTTGTTTATCCCCCTCATCGTGGTCAACTGCATCATCTTGGGGCGGATCGAGTCCTTTGCAGCCCAGCACACCCCGGCCAGGGCGTTGGCGGACTCGCTGGGGTACGGCCTCGGGTTTACCTGGGCCCTGACCCTGATCGGCGCCATACGGGAGATCCTGGGCGCCGGGACGCTCTTTGGCCTGCGCGTGATGCCGGCAGCCTTTGTTCCCTGGGCCATCATGCGCACGCCGGCGGGAGCCTTTTGGACGATGGGCATCTTGGTAGGCGTGATCACGCTCTGGCGGCAGCGGGGAGCCGCCCGGCGAGTGACGATCCCGGGCGTGGGCTTGCAGCGCATGCGGGAGGCCGCTGAAGGGGGAGAAACGGCATGACCGAGCTGGTGCTGCTCTTTATCGGCGCGGCGCTTGTCAACAACTTCCTCCTCACGAGGTTTTTAGGGATCTGCCCCTTTTTGGGCGTGACCCGGGAGCTCAAGGCGGGCGTCGGCATGGGGATCGCGGTGACAGCGGTGATGGTGGCCAGCGTCTTGGTGATCTGGCCGATCTACCACTGGGGCCTTGCGCCCTTGGGGCTCGAATACCTGCAGACGATCCTCTTCATCCTGGTCATCGCGGCGATGGTCCAGGTGCTGGAGATGATTATCCGCAAGTTTATGCCCGCGCTGTACCGGGCCTTCGGGATTTACCTCCCCTTGATCACGACCAACTGCGCGATTTTGGGGCTGGCCCTCCTCATGGTCGGCGAAAACTACACCTTCCTCCAATCGCTGGTCTTTGCCATCGGCTCGGGCGCCGGCATCACCCTCGCGATGGCGATGATGGCGGCGATCCGAGAGGAGTTGGAGCTGGTCGACGTGCCCCCGAGCCTGCAAGGGACAGGGGTGGCGCTGATCACCGCCGGCATCATGGCCCTCAGCTTTATGGGCTTTGCCGGGCTCAG
Source organism: bacterium (assembly GCA_002919195.1). Classification (GTDB taxonomy): domain Bacteria; phylum Bacillota; class Limnochordia; order DTU080; family RSA5; genus RSA7. Next base: position 9,093 of record PKEU01000091.1, on the reverse strand, counting down.
CTCGTGACGAGCCGGGCGATTTGGCAGGATGGGGACGGCCAGTGAGTCGGACGGAGACGGAAAGGGGGAACGGCGATGAGCATGACGACGATTGTCGCCGCGACGGCAGGGATGGTGGGACTCAGCAGCCTCTTGGGAGCCGTGCTTTACACCATGGCCAAGAAGACCCAAGGGGACGGCTCTGATGAAAAGATCGAGCTCTTGACCAACCTCCTCCCCGGCAACAACTGCGGCGCCTGCGGCATGGCCGGTTGCGCCGCGATGGCGGAGGCTTTGGCCAGGGGTGAGGCGGTCCCTCAACATTGCCCTGTCGCGACGATAGCGCAAATTGAGGCGCTTTCCCAAGCCCTGGGCTTGTCCAACGGCAACGTCAACCGGACGCGGCGCGTGGCGCGGGTCCGCTGCGGCGGCACCCGGGGCCTTGCTCCCCGGAGGGCCGACTACGAAGGGGTGCTCGACTGCCGGGCCGCTGATCTCGTCGGCAAGGGGACCAAGGCTTGCGTCTTTGGCTGCTTGGGCCTTGGCACCTGCGCCCGTGTGTGCCCCTTTGGCGCGATCACGATGGGCGAAGACGGGTTGCCCCACGTCAACGAAAACCTCTGCACGGGCTGTGCGCTCTGCGAGGCGGCTTGCCCCCGCGGCGTGATCGCCGTGTTTGACGCCTCCCAAGAGATCTTTGTCCGCTGCGTCTCGACGGCCCCCGGCAAGCAGGTGCGTTCGGTCTGCGAGGTCGGGTGCATCGGCTGCGGCATCTGCGTGCGGGTGTGCGAGGAAGGCGCTGTCGAGATGCTGGGGCACCTTGCGGTGGTCGATCCGGACCGCTGCACCGCCTGCGGCAAGTGCGTCGAGAAGTGCCCGACGGACGCGATGCGCAACATCCTGGTGGATGCAGGTGTCGCGGTGGGCGTCGCGTCGTAACCCGGGAAAAGGAAGCGGATCTTGGCTTCGCCTTCTTTTCTAGGGGCGACGACGGGCGTCGGGCAAGGCAGGGGCAGTCAGGAGGCGAACGGGATGCAAGAAGGGCGGCGTTTTGGACGCTGGGCGGCGGTGGTTGCCGTCGCTTCATTGATCATCGCGGCGGGATGGACGTTGCTGCGCCAGCCGCCCGAGGCGGCGGTAGGCGCCTCGAGCCGGGCGGAAAGCCTGGGGTTTTCCATGGGAACCGTCGTGCGCGTCACGGCGGAAGGAGACCGGGCCGAGGAGGCAGTGGCCAAGGTCATGGCCGAGCTGGACCGGCTGACGCCGCTCTTTGACCGTTTCCGCCCCTACGGTGATATCTCCGCTCTCAACGCTGCAGGCGGAGATTGGGTCGAAGTGACGCCCGAGGTGCTGGAGCTCCTGCAGGAGGCGCTCAAGCTCGCGGAGCTCTCGGGCGGCGCTTTTGATCCCACCGTCGCGCCGGTCGTCGATCTTTGGGGCTTTATCGAAGTCGAGGAAGCCCGGGAAGGGTCATCGCCTACCCCGATGGCCGGGGTCGCGCCGCCGGATCCCCGGGAGCTTGAGGAGGTCCTCAAGCGAGTCGATTACCGCGGCATCGAGATTGACCGGGAAAGTGGACGGGTGCGCCTCACGGTCGCAGGACAAGCCGTCGACCTCGGCGCTGTCGCCAAAGGGTACGGGGCCGATCGCGCCGCGGCCCTGCTGCGCCAAGAAGGCGTCTTGCGGGCCCTGATCGACCTGGGAGGCGACGTGTACGCCCTGGGCACCCGGCCCGACGGGACGCCCTGGCGGCTGGGGATCCGGCACCCGAGGGCCCAGGGCAAGATCTTTGGCATCTTGCGTGTCAGCGACGCGGCGGTGGCCACGTCGGGCGACTACGAACGCTACTTTGAGTACGAGGGAGTCCGCTACTCCCACATCGTCGACCCCAGGACGGGTTGGCCCGCCCAAGAACTGGCCAGCGTCACTGTGGTGGCCCCCAGCGGCGTCTGGGCCGACGCGCTGTCGACGGCGGCGTTTGTCCTCGGAGTCGAAAAGGGGATGGCGCTCCTTGAGTCGCTGCCCGGCGTCGACGGGGTCTTTATCGACGATGAGCTCAAGGTGTACGTGACCAGCGGGCTCGTCGACAGGTTTGAGCGGTTGCCCGCCGAATGAGCGGCAAGAGCGCTTTAAGGGGTGTCGCTCGCTACGGGGCGAGCAAGGGGCGTGGGATGAGATGAACGGCGCCGAAACCGGCCGGATAGCAATGATACAAGGCCAGCTCCAAGAGGCGCTCTGGGCCCAAGACGCCTGGGAGCAGGCGAAGGACTCCCTCTGGGGCGCGAGGGACATCGCCCGCCTTGGGATGCTCCTGGCCCTTGCGACTACCCTTCATATCTTTGAGGCCCAACTGCCCTCGCTTCCCATTCCTGGCGCCAAGATCGGGCTTGCCAACCTGGTTTCGCTCTTCGCGCTCTACGTTTGGGGGTTTCGCGAAGCGCTCCTCCTCGCCGTGATGCGGCAGCTGGTGGGTTCTCTGGTTACGGGCACGCTCTTTACGCCGGCCTTTGCCTTTGGTTTGGCGGGCGGAGTGCTGAGCGTGGCGGTGATGGCCCTTTTCCTCCAGGTGGGAGGGAAGTTGCTGGGGCCCGTGGCGATAAGCCTGGCAGGGGCCACGGCCCACAACATCGGCCAGCTCATGGTGGCTTGGGCCCTGCTCGGGCAGCCCCAGGTGTTTTACTATCTCCCATACCTTTTGTGGTTTGCGGTGCCCAGCGGCGCTCTCGTCGGCGTGACCGCCACCAAGCTCCTCTCCTTGGCCGGGAAAATCGCGGTGGGCGCGCCTGAAAAAGCCCTGGCAAAGCTTCGCTGGTTGGAACAAGCCCAAGGTCATCGCAGGGCCGCGTGGGTGACCGCAGCCGCGCTCGCCGCCATGGGCCTCGTCATCGCCTTGGCGTTTAGCTGGCAGCCGGCGGCGGTCGCGCATCCCCAGGCCAAAGTGACCGTGGGCGGCGAGGTCTACACCCTCTTGCCCTTGGATCAGCCGGGGCGCCACGAGGTCGCGGTGGGCGGCGAACGGCTGATTCTCGAGGTCGAGCACGGCCGGGTGCGGGTCATCGAGTCGACGTGTCCGGATCAGATCTGCGTCGGCACTGGCTGGATCGAGCATACCCGGGAAGCGATCGTCTGCGTGCCCGCCCAGGTGCTCATCACCGTCGTCGGCGGCGCGCCGCCTGAGTTGGAGTACGACGCCTTGGTCTATTAAGTCGCGCTCCCAGCAGCTTTAGAGCCAACCCCAAGAGACCACCGCGATAGCAACTGCCGCGACAAGACATAGCAGATCGGCCAGGCCGACGCTCAACGGATAGAGGCGGCCCCGCCGGGCGCCGGGGCGGTATCCCCTGGCTTCCAAGGCCATGCCCAGCTCGTCCGCGTGCCTCAGCGCCCCGGCAAAGAGGGGCACGACGATCGACGCGAGCGAGGTGGCCCGGCTGAGCGGGCGGTCGCCGATCTCGATGCCCCGGGCTTTCTGGGCGATGCGGATGCGTTTGGCCTCTTCGCCCAAAACCGTGACAAAGCGGAGCGCGATGCTGGTCACCATGGCGAGCTCCGCCACGGGAAGGCCGAAGCGACGAAGGGGTCCAAAGAGCCAACCCAATCCGTGGGCTAGATCGAGGGGTTTGGTGGTCGCGGCGAGCAAGGTCATCGCGCCCACGACCAGAGCCAAGCGGCAGCCGAGCGCGAGTCCCCGCATCAGCCCCTGATACGTCAAGGCCACCGGACCCAGGTGAAAGAGGCTTGCGCCGGGCGTGAAAAACCCGTTGATCACCACCGTAAAGAGCAAGAGAAAGCTGACGCCTTGCACGGCTTTAACGAGGCGCATGCCCGGGATTTTCCCCAGCGCCGCCGCAAAAACAAGCACTCCCGCCATGGCCGCGTAGCCCGCCCACGTATCGATGCCCAATATGGCGACGAGCAGCACGATCGCCGCCGTCACTTTCACCCGTGGATCGAGGCGGTGAAAGATCCCGTCCCCGTGCAGGTACCCTCGCGAGCCCCCCGCCCCACGGCGACGCGCGCCGTTGACTGGCACGTCTCTTGCGGATCCTTCGCTCACCGGTTCTCTTCCTTTCTCCCCGGGCTTTCCCGGCTCGTCCGCACAAGGTGCGCGAGGCTCGCCGCCGCCTCGTGGACCTCGAAAAGAGGATAAGGGGTCTCAAGCCCCCGCTCCCGCAGGGTGCGGAGGAGGCGGGGAACGGGAGGCTCTTCGAGTCCCAAACGCTCAAGGAGCTCTACTTGTGTGAAAAACTCCCCGGGCTCGCCGAAAAATGCGGCGTGACCGTCCTTTAAGGCCAGGACGCGATCGGCCCTGCGGCTCACGTGAGCCATGTCGTGGGAGACGAGGATCACCGGCGCCTCGTGGGCGCGCCGCCACGCGTCCAGATGATCGAGGAGGCGGCGGCCGGTCGCGGGGTCCAAGCCCGCGGTAGGCTCGTCCAAGAGCAAGGCCCGGGGCGAAAGGGCCAGCGCCACCGCCAGGGCGACAGCCCGTTGTTCGCCTCCCGACAGGTGAAAGGGAGAGCGTCGGAGGTAACGGCTGGGAGGGCATCCCACGGCATTTAGCGCCTCGTGGACCCTCTTTTCCACTTCGGCGGCCGGAACGTTCCGGCGGCGCAAGGCGTAGGCCACCTCATCGCCCACGGTTTCGTTGAAAAACTGCCGTTCGGGGTTTTGGAGGACGAGGGCGACGATGGTCTGGGCGCGGGGGAGCTGCCCTCTGGCAGCCGGGTCGACGCCAAAGATGCGGACGCTGCCGCGGCTTGGGCGATGGAACCCGGCGATTACCTCCAAAAGGGTGCTCTTGCCGCTCCCGCTGGGGCCGACCAAAGCGCACATCTCGCCGGCTTGGACGGCGAAAGAGAGCGAGTGAAGCACCGGTGTGGCAGGGTCGTAACCGAAAGAGAGCTCACGCACTTCGATGCTCACCGCGCCACCGCCTTACAAATCGCATCGGCCAGCTGAGAGACGTCGAAAAGGGGCCCTGCAAGCTCGATCCCCCGTTCGCGGAGTTCCACGGCGAGTTGCAAGGGTTCGGGAGGCTCAAGGCCCGTGCGGGAGAGGAGAGCAAGGTCGCTGAGGACAGCCCCGGGAGGGCCTTGGGCAACGATCTCGCCTTGCTCCAGCAGCACAAGGCGATCGGCCCGGGCGGCTTCGTCCATGTCGTGTGTGATCTGGACGACGGCGACGCCGTCGGCGAGGACCCGGGCGATGGCGGCCTCCAGCTCGCGCCTTGCCTGCGGATGGAGCATCGCGCTGGCTTCATCGAGGACCAGGCAGCGGGGGAGCATCGCCAAGGCGCCGGCGACGGCGACTCTCTGTTTTTCGCCCCCTGATAGGTTTTCGATCGGCCGCCGGGCAAGGTGCGCGATCCCCATGATCTCCAACGCCCAGTCGACCCTCCGGCGAATCTCGTGGCTTGGAAGGCCCAAATTTTCCGGGCCCAGCGCCACGTCTTCCTCGACCGTTGCTCCCACCAGCTGGGTTTCGGGGTTTTGAAAGACGATCGCGACACGGCGACCCGAGGGTTCGCCATCCTCGCTCGCTCCGCTCCCTTGGGCCAAAGTTTCGCTGTAAACGATCCTGCCGCTGGTCGGCCGGAGGAGTCCTGCCAGCAAGCGGCCGAGCGTCGACTTTCCCGAGCCGGAGGAGCCGACAATACTCACGCGCTCACCTTGGGCGATGGTCAAGGAGACGCGGGAGACCGCGGCGGTCTCAGCGCCAGGGTATCGGAAGCTGACGTCCTCAAGAGTGATCAAGGCGTTCCTCCCATAGGCTCGCTGTTTTCTCTCAAGTTCCGTGTGTCCTGGCCCTTCCCCTCCGTTGGGCTGATCTAAAGAGCGGTTGGGGAAACAGGATCCCGCCAAACGTTGCAGGGGAAGGGCCCGCCCCCGGGGAACCCGAGTCCGAAAAAAGTGGCAACGCGCCTTGAGAAAGAGGGGCGGATCGCATGGGTTATTTTGCCGACGGGGAAGTGGCTCTCATCACCGGAGGGGCCAGCGGGATCGGTAAGGCTGTAGCTTTCCGCTTGGCGGACGAAGGGGCCCGGGTGGTCGTGGCTGACATAGACCGGGAAAAGGGCCAAGAGGTGGCGGCCGCGCTCCAAGCCAGAGGAAACGAAGCCCTCTTCCTATACGTCGATGTAACGGATTCCCGATCGGTGGCGGCTTGCGTCGACGCCGCCTGGGCGTGGCGGGGGCGCATCGACGTGCTGGTTAACGCCGCGGGCGTGGCGGGTCGTTCGCAGCCCATCTGGGAGCTGGACGACGCCGAGTGGCGCCGGGTAATCGCCATCGACCTCGACGGCGTGTTTTACTTCTGCCGGGCGGTGATCCCCCTGATGAAACAACGGGGGTACGGCCGCATCGTCAACGTCGCGTCCATCGCCGGCAAAGAAGGAAACCCCAACGCCGTCCCCTACTCCGCAGCGAAAGCGGGGGTGATCGGGCTGACGAAGGCGGTGGCGAAAGAGGTGGCAAAAGACGGCATTTTGATCAACAGCGTCGCGCCGGCGGTGATCCGCACGCCCATCTTGGAGCAAGTGAGTAAAGAGCACCTCGAGTACATGCTCCAGCGGATCCCGATGGGCCGTCCCGGGGAGCCGGAAGAGGTGGCGGCGCTGATCGCTTGGCTCTGCTCCCGCGAGTGCAGCTTTAGCACCGGCGCATGTTACGACATCAGCGGCGGGCGGGCGACGTATTGAGGTTTCGCATCAACGTGTTTGGAGCCAGTCCCACCGGGGCAGCTCGTCGAGGGTGATCACGTAGTCGCTGTGATACACCTTCCTAAGATGCTCAAGGCTGTTGTGGCTGCCGCCGGTCAAAAACTCGCCCGTCCACGTGCAAAACCAGCTCCAGTAAGCCCCGTACGCTTGCAAGAGATCGGGGTCGGGGATCGCGCCGTTTTCGGTCAGCGCCACGAGCTTGCGGCCTTGCACCAGTGAGACGAGGCTTTCGTACTGGCTGATCAGGGGGCCGTAGTCTCCCGGGGGAGGGTAGGAGTCGAAGCTTACGATGTCGACCACGTCGTCGCCCGGGTACCATTCCGGGGAAATGGAGTTCCACACCCAGATGAGGTTGTTCAGCCCGTGATGGTACGTAAGACGCTCAAAGAGGAGGCGCCACAGCGCTTTCGCGGGTTCCGGACCTTTGGCGCCCCACCAAAACCAGCCGCCTTCGGCTTCGTGGAGCGGGCGGAAGAGGACCGGAACGCCTGCATCTTGCAGCTGCTTGAGCTTGGCCGCGATGGCGTCGATGTCCCGCAAGATGAGCTGATAATCTTCAGAGTCGGGGTTGCTCATGGCGTAGGCGACGTCAAAAGTTGTTGCCTCCGTGTAGAAGCCTCGCCACCACTCCTTGCCGCCCGGCTCGTCGATCAAGCCCTTGGGAGCGTTCCAGTGCCACACGAACGTGACGATGCCCCCTTGGCGGTGCCAACGGATGGCCAGCTCGGTCTCGTTTGAACGGGTCCCACGCTCAACCCGAGACGGCGAGTCGTCCATGAAGTCGAAACCGACGATCGCCGGGAGCTTGCCGACGTTTTCCGCCAGCCACGGGAGGTTTTTATAGTCCTGCTGGCCGGATAGGATGGCTTTTCCGTGCATGTCGACGAGGTAGCTCATGAGAGCCCGGGCCTCGGGCGTCGCATTCGGGTTGACCAGCTCGTTGGCGATCCGGCCGGGCAGCGGCTCTGCTGGTGACAGTTTGATGTAGTCCACATCGTACCAACCCCATCCCGCGAGAATCGTGATCGTATTCGCCCCTTCCTGGAGAAGTGTCTTGACCGGAGCCGTCTCGGTAAAGGCGTCCGAGGCCGCCAAGACGACCTCCCCGTGCGCTCTGCTGTTCACTTGCAGGTTGAGGCGCTTTTCGCCGAATGCGGAACGGTAGCCGATCACGAGATGATACAACCCGGCAGCCGGGACTTCCACTCGGAAGGTGAGCGCGTCGCCTTCTTGGTCGAAGCCGGTGACGTAGCCTTGGCCGGAAAAGCCCGGCGCGCTGGCGGCCACTGAAACTCCGGTGAGTTCGGCCTCTTCGGCTTCGTAGATCCACTCCGGGGGCGCATCGCCCGGGGAGGCGGTCGCGGCAGTCGCGCGGGAAACTTTGAACATCGCGGCGAACCCGATGAGCAATACAAAAGCCGCGAGCGCAGCGACCAATTGCAGCGTGAGCATGGGAAGCGGCGTTCTCAGAGCGGATCGCCCCCGATTGAAATTCTAACGCTGTTTTGGGACTTTGTCTCTTTATTTTCGCAACAGGTCCGCCAAGACCTGCGTGCCTGCCCCCACACGTTCCCGGTAAGTGCTAAGGCGCGCGGCCTCGGCGGCTGGTTCGAGGCCCGGCCGCTCGTTTTCGGTGTTCCACCCGTCACCATTGGAGCATCCCGCTGGAGGAACGAAGGAAGTATTGTCGCCCTGCGTAAGGAGATGGTGAGGCGGAGGTCCTTGGCGCTAGGAAATACCCGTTGCGTGCCTGACGATCCGGTCATCACAAGAGGGCTTAGCGCTAGACCTCTGGGATACGGTGGGACGCTGCGTCAAACCGGAACACGGAGGTGACATCCTTGTCGAAGCAGCGCATCTTGTTTTCGACGCACAGCCAATGCAGCGCCTTAATGAAAGTGATCCGCTCCGGTCACCAGTTTTTGCCTGCGTTCGGTACACCGGCGGCTTACGAGGCCGGCACGCTCCTCTACGATTACGGCGACCCCGTTGACCGGCTTTACCTAGTCCGGGAAGGTAGAGTGCGCGCGAGCGTCCTCTCCTCGGAAGGAAGAGAGCTCGTGACCGGGATCTTCGGTCCCGGGGAACTGTTTGGGCAGTTTTGCCTCTGCCACCAGCACGAGCGCAACGAGCGGGCGATGGTGGTCGAGGACGCCGTCATCGTGCACTTGGGCGTGGCCGAGCTGCTCCAGCTGGCATCTTCGGGCGACGGCGCCCTGGCCCTTTTGCAACTCTTTTGCCAGCGGATCAGCGCCCTCGAGGAGCAGGTGGCGCAACTGGCCTTCGCCAAGGTCCGGACGCGCCTTGGGCTTTTGCTCTTGCGGCTTGCCGAGGAAGGCCAAAAACAGGCCGACGGCAGCGTGATCGTTCACGATAGCCCCACCCACGAAGAG
>PKEU01000141.1 GCA_002919195.1 bacterium | reverse complement strand
TTACAGCTGACCAGGAGGCCGTCACATTGATCGTGCGGGACAACGGCGCCGGTTTTCGCTGGCGCCCATCGGGCGCAGCCGGATTCGACGGCGGCTCTTTTGGCCTCATCGGCATGCGCGAGCGGGCGCAGTCGCTAGGAGGCGATGTGACGGTCCGGAGCCGGCCGGGTGCCGGGACCGAAGTGAGGGCCGTCATTCCGCTGGCACCGGAGGGTCTTGCAGGCGTCGGAGGGGATAAGCGATGACCGGAAAGAGAAACGGGCGGCCGATCACCGTTTTGCTCGTCGACGACCACGTTGTGGTGCTGCGGGGCCTGCGTTTTTTCCTTGAGACGGAAGAAGAGATTGAAGTCGTGGGCGAGGCGAGGGACGGGAGGAGCGCATTGGAGCAAGTGGCGAGGCTAAAGCCCGACGTGGTCTTGATGGATCTGGTCATGCCGGGGATGGACGGCGTGCAGGCAACCCGGGAGGTGACGCAGGCGTTTCCGGAGACAAAGGTGATTGTGCTCACCAGCTTTTCTGAGCAGGATCGGGTCGTGCCGGCGATTCAGGCTGGAGCGGCGGGTTATCTTCTCAAGGATGTAGCGCCTGACGTCCTTGTCGAAGCCATTCGGGCCGTGCATCGGGGGGAGGTCCGCCTTCACCCCCGTGTGGCTGAGGCGCTGATGGTTCAAGTGGGGCAGAGGAAGGACGCGGGCGGCGGACCCGGCCCAACCCCGCTTACGCCTCGCGAGCTCGAAGTCCTCACGCTCGTGACCCACGGGCGGAGCAATAAAGAGATCGCTGCGGAGCTTTGCATTACCGAGACGACTGTCAAAAGTCATGTGAGCAATATCTTGAGCAAGCTGGGCGTCCAAGACCGGACTCAAGCAGCCGTCTACGCTCTCAAGCACGGGCTCGTCGCCGAGCCGGCTTGGGATGAATGATCTGGGACGCCCTTCGAGGAGGTCGCATCGTGTATACCGGCTGGGACGAGTGGTTTCTCAGTTGTCCTGACAGCGCAGGAAGCCTCTATGTGACTGAGAAAGGGGAAGGCGAACCGCTGGTCGTGCTCCATGGAGGTCCCGGGGGCGACCACAGGTACTTGATCGCGGCCGTGGCGCCTCTGACCCAACACTTTCGGGTGGTCCTTTATGACCGGCGGGGTTGCCTGCGTTCGCCGGTTCCCTTGGACCGCGTGACGTTTCAAGCCAACGTCGCGGATCTGCGCGCGCTTCAAGAACAGCTCGGCGCCGAAAAGATTCACCTCTTCGCTCACTCGGCGGGCGCGGAGTTGGCCGCCGCTTATGTGCAAGCTTTTTCTGACCTCGTAGGGCGTGTGGTGTTGGTGGGGCCGCCTCCCCTTCGATCCGGCGGCGATGAGGAGGAACGAGAGCTTTTGCAACAACAGCATCAAGCCCGCGTCGCGTTTGAAAAGGAAAAATGGCGTCAGCTCTTAGAGCAACTAGGGTACGACGAAAGTGACCTCGGCAAGCTCCCAGATCGCGAGCGATCTCACTTTTACCGGATGCGGGACGCGACGCTCTTTCTCCGGTATCCGGAGCGGTGGCGCGACAATCCGGTGTATTTTTACTCCCATGAGGTGAGCATGGCGGTCGGCAACTCGATGCCGAAAGAGTACGATTTTGTCGACGCGCTGAAAAAGCACCATGGGAACGTTACCGTCATCGTGGGCGATCACGACGTGGTGGACCTTGGGGGACGCCTCGCCCGCTTTTACTACGAAAATTCACCAATTAGGTTGGTCGTGCTCGAGGACGCGGGGCACAACGTTTGGATCGACCAGCCCGAGCGGTTTCTGGAGCTCGTCCGAGAAGCCCTCTTGGGGTAGAAAAGCCTTGATGCGCCGCGTGGCGGATTTTTGGCGCGCCGGGCGTTGCTCTCGAAAGCGGGAGCGACAGCCTAGCAATCTTTCGCGACCGGGCGCGAGATCCCGGACGAGGCGAATGCATGACTTCGCCCAAGCTCATCCGGCGGACGCCGCCAGCGAAGGATCGTCCCACAAGCGGCGCATTTCCTCGCAAGTTTCTAGCAGCTCGTCGAGCGTTCCCATCGCTTCGATACGGCCGTCTTTCATGACGATCACCTTTGTCGCCTGCCGCAGCACCGGGCGGCGGTGGCTCACGACCAGACAGGTGGGGCGGCCACTGGAAAACAACCTTGTCCACATGGTCTGCTCCGTGTGGACGTCGAGGGCGCTGGAGAGATCGTCAAAGATCATCAGCTCCGCCTGCCGCACAAACATCCGCGCTGCAGCCGTACGCTGGATTTGCCCGCCGGAAAGCTTCACGCCCCGGGCGCCCACAGGGGTGTCGAGCCCACGCTCAAGGGCCGCGACGTCAGGCTCCATCACGGCGAGGCGCAAGGCCCGAGAAAGGCGCTCGTCACCGCTTTCGCCGAGGAGGATGTTCTCCCGCAGTGTTTCGCTAAAGAGGCTCGGCACCTGAGGCGTGTACGCGGTACGCCGGGGGCGGAAGAAGGATGCCGGATCTTCGACCCGCCGCCCGTTCCAGTAGATCTCGCCCCGTTGGATGGGCAAGAGCCCTTGGAGCGCTCTTAGAAGCGTCGTCTTTCCCGAACCGATCCTCCCGGTGATGACGACGAAATCCCCCTTCCTAAGGGAGAAACTCACGTCGCGTATTCCAGCGTCTCCACTGGCGTGGGTGCACGTGAGCCCGCGCACCTCCAAGGTTTCGAGCGGATCCTCGACGGGCTCGTCGCGCATGGGCTCCGGCTCCTCGCCCCACAGGTGAAGGGGTATATGTTTCACCGGGGTCTGTGGGGGGCTATCCTGCAGCAGGTGGTCGAAGCGCTCCATCGCCACGCGCGTGCGCTTGTGATGGGCGATCGTCTCGCCGATCAGGGTCAAAATCCAAGTGATCCGGGGGAGCACGTTGGCAAAGACAGCAAGGTCGCCTACGGAAAAAGCGCCCGAGCGCATCGCGTCCGCCGCGAAAAGGAGCACGATCCCGATGCCCAGATCAATCAAATTGCGGTTGATGCTGCGGACCACTTCGGTGAGCAGCGTGTCCTTTATGGCTGCCCGCCGCCGGGCTTCGCTCAAGACGGCAAAATGCTGGGTCATGGTCTCTTCTTTGGCGGCGACTTTGACAGCCTGCACCGCGGCGCTGGTCTCGCCGATAAAGCCCGTCACCTGCTCGGTCGCTTCGCGCAGAGCTCTGCGAAAACGGCGTATCACCGGCGTGAGCCGCTGCATCACCAGCACCATCGCCAGGAGGGGCGCGCAAGTGGCCAGAGCCAGAAAGGGATCGATGAGGACGAGCATCACCAAGGCCCCGACCGTATACAGGGCAAAACCGCCCATATCGATGTACATTTCGACGTAGCGGACGACGTCTTCGGCGTCGTCGCGAAAGTGTGTCACCACCTCCGAAGGGCTATCGGGCAAGACCCGGGAACCTGCCGCAGTCAGCAGGTAGTTGAGGAGGTTGGTGCGTAAAAGCGCCAGCACCGTCAAGTAGAAACGGATGTACAAGTCAAAACTCAGGCTAAAGAGGCCTGGCCGGCCGACAATGCCGAGGACGAAAAAGAGCGCAAGGAGGCTCCACGGGTTCCAACCGGCGGGAGCCGCGCCGCTCAGAGCATCAAAGATCGCCTTGATCAGCGCCGCGAAGGCCAAGGGGACCATCTGAAAGACGCCCCAGGCCAGCGCGTTGACCAGGAAGTTCGCGGGCCGGTACGTCAAGATGCGGTAGGCCACCTGAAACGCAGTCAGCGGGCGGTTGCCGGTCATGGGATCACCTCCTCAAGCCGTCTTTCCAGCTCTCTTTGGCGGCTTGCCTCGAGCATCGAGCGATAAATCGAGCGGGGGTCCCTCGCCAGCTCTTCCCGTTTGCCAAACTCGGCGATTTTGCCGCCGGCCAAGACCATCACCTTGTCGACCCGTTCGATGGTCTCGAGGCGGTGGGCGATGACGATCGCCGTACGCCCTTGAAAGAGGCGGTCCATGGCGTGGGTAAGGAGCTTTTCCGTCGCCGGGTCAAGCCGCGAGGACGGCTCGTCAAGGACGACCACACCCGGATCCTGCAGGAAGATACGGGCGAAGGTGAGCAACTGAGCCTCGCCGGCGGAGAGGCCGCCCCCTTCGCCGTGGAGGGGTGTGTCGAGGCCCTGGGGGAGCTTCTCGACCCAACGGCGAAGTCCCAGGAGCTCCAAAGCTTCATAGATCTTTTCGTCGGTGATACTTGGATCAAAGAACGTGAGGTTTTCCCGGACGGTGCCCCTAAAGAGCTGCACGTCCTGGGTGACTAGCCCAACTCGCTTTCGCAACGTTTTGAGCGTCAGCTGGCGCACGTCGACGCCGTCCAGCTCGATTTTGCCCTTTTGCGGGTCGTAAAGGCGAAAAAGAAGGCGCGTTAAGGTCGTCTTGCCGCTGCCGGTGCGCCCAAGGAGGCCAAGGCTTTCGCCCGGCTCCAAGCGGAAGTTGATCCCCTGCAAGAGCTCCTGGTCGCTATAAGAGAAAGACACGTCGACAAAGGCAACGGAATGCGCCTTTCGCGGAAGCTCCACCCCTTCACCGTCGGTGATTTGCGGCCGCACTTTGAGGAGGTCTTGGACCCTGCGAAAACCCGCGCCCGCCTTTTGAAACTCCTGGAACTGGTTGGAGATCCGTTCGAGAGGGCCTTCGAGGAGGGTCATGTAATGGTAAAAGAGGTAGACAGAGCCGAGCGTGGCGGCGCCCTGCCGGTATAAGTAGATGCCCAACCCGATCACTAAGGCGTTGCCGACGACACTCCAAAACATCATCATCGACCAGATGGTCCTGCGCAGCTGCCAGGCTCTGAAGCTTTTACGATACCACTCTCGCTGCATCAGCAGATAGCGGTAAAGGACGTGGCGGCTCGCCCCGTTGGCCCGGATCTCGTCGAGACCCGACAGGCGCTCCTCGATGGCGCCGAAAAGCCGCGCGTTGGTCTCTCGCTCCATTTCGCTGGCAGGGACAGCCACTTCGCGACGCCGGTGCATCGCCCAGCTCACGACCACCACGTAGATCGTGAGGGACAGCGCGACCCGCCAATCTTCGAGCCAAAAGAGGACCAAGATCCCGAGGATGAGGAGGAGCCCGGCCATCAGCTGGACGACGAACTGTGAAAAGAAGTTGGAAAGGTGTGTGACATCGCCGTCGATGCGCTCGATGAGCTCTCCCGGTGTCCGCTCCTTGTGAAAGCTCATGTCAAGGTCGAGCACATGCCGGAAAAGGTCGAGGCGGAGGGCGTTGGTGGCTCTCCAGCCCACATCCGCGCTGGAGTAGGCAGCGAGGATGCCCAAGATCTGGTTGGCGAGGCCTAACACGAGAAACCAGACCGCGAGCCGCACCAAGAGCCCTAGCTCAGCTCCCTCGGCGGCGGCGTCGATAAAGGCGCGGATCACCTGGGGAGCGAGGAGCTGGACTGCAATCCCGCCGAAAAGCGCGATGGTGAAGAGGGCTACCTTACCCCAGTGCCCTTTGAGATAGGTTTGCAAAAGCTCTCGATAAGACACGGGATCTCGCTCCCCTGATCCAACAGGAAAGAACTAGGCGCCGTGACGGCGCAATGCATCACCATACCACATGGTTGGTCCCGTGACAAGGGGGGGATTGACGGCACCGGACAAGTCGCCCCGCGCGCTGTTGTCACGCGATTTGGCCGAACGGGATGCACAAAACGATATAAGGAAGTTTCAACCCGTGTTGATCCGCCGTTATGACGAGAAGGACAAGTTGCGCGTTGAGGCGATCGCCCAGCGCTGCGGCCGAAATTTCGATTCTCGTTTGGAAGAGAAAGGAAGTTGCGGCGTGTAGCGTAGTGATTGTTTAAGCCTCACGCGACAAGAGCGCCGTCCCCGCACGGTGCAAGCAAGGGAGGATGGCCGTGATGGTGGTGCGATTGGCGCTGCTCTTGGTGGCCTTGGTCATTGGGGCCGTTCCGGGAGTGGCCGCTGCAGGGGAGTATCACGCGCTCATTGACTTTCGCCAGGGGCTAAGCGGGTGGACTTCCTTCGGCGCGATCGTGATTCCCCATAATGAGGACGGGTACGACGATGCTAAGAGCCTCGAAGTGATCAACCGGACGGCCAGCTGGAACGGCGCCCTGTACGAGCTCGACGGCAAACTCACCCCGGGAGGCACCTACCAGTTTCGTGTCCAGGTGAAGCTGCTGCCCGGCGAACCGGAAGCTGCGGCCAACGTCACTTTGCGCGAAGTCAACGCCAACGGCCAGGCCAGCTTCAGATGGCTGACGGAATCGGTGCCACTATCCAGCGACGAATGGACGGAACTGGTCACAGAGCCTTTTACTTACGACGCCGATAAAGCCGTGTCCACGGCGATTTACATCGAATTGGATCATCCCACGGCGTCGTTTCTCGTCGATCACTTTGAGATCACCGGTGACCAGCCGATGGACGTGCCCTTCGCCGCCCAAGACGGGGCGGAAAGCCCGCGGCCTTTCCGCAACACCCGGGAGCTTCCCTCGTTGAAAGAGATCTACGCTGACCGGTTTCTCGTAGGCTTTGCCA
This sequence comes from bacterium, assembly GCA_002919195.1. GTDB lineage: Bacteria > Bacillota > Limnochordia > DTU080 > RSA5 > RSA7. The sequence goes on along the minus strand of PKEU01000141.1, from coordinate 29,148 downwards.
CCGGCCTGGAGTTTTTCCAGATGGAGGAGATGCTGGCCCACCACTACAACGCCTTGACGCCCGGAAACGAGATGAAATGGGCCTCGGTGCAGCCTGCTCCGGGCCGGTTTAACTTCACCGCCGCGGACCTCCAAGCGAGATTTGCCGAGGAGCACGGCATGAAGCTCATCGGCCACACTTTGGTGTGGCATGCGCAGACGCCGGGCTGGGTGTGGGAGCATCCCGACGGGCGGCCCCGCACCCGGGAGGAGGGGCTTGAGCTCCTGGAGGAGCACATCCGCGCCGTCGCGGGTCGCTACGCCGGTCGAATTTACCAATGGGACGTGGTAAACGAGGCGGTCGAGCAGCATGGAGGCGTCTGGCAGCTGAGGGACTCGCCATGGCTGCGAGTGATCGGTGAGGACTACATCGAGCATGCCTTCCGCATCGCCCATGAGGCGGATCCCAACGCTTTGCTTTTTTACAATGATTACAGCACCACGGATCCTGGAAAGCGGGACCGGATCTACCAGCTGGCCAAGGATCTGCTGGATAAAGGAGTGCCGATTCACGGGATCGGCATGCAGGGGCATTGGAGCCTGTATGGCCCTTCGCCCGAGCGGATCCGGGCAGCTATTGAGAAGTTTGCGTCGTTGGGGCTCAAGGTGAGCATTACGGAGCTCGACGTGAGCGTTTACGAGTATTCGGATCGGAGCAACCGCTACCCGACAGGATTGCCGGAGACGCTCCTCCACCAGCAAGCCGAGCGGTACGCCGAGCTCTTTCGCATCTTTGACGAGTATCATCACGTCATTGACCGGGTGACGTTTTGGGGAACGACCGACCTTTACAGCTGGCTCAACCATCATCCAGAGCCCAACCGGCCCGATCATCCCCTGCTGTTTGACCGGGTGGGCGAGCCCAAGCCGGCCTTTTGGGCCGTGGTGGACCCGTACCGGCCTTGGTATGTGACCAGGGCGGAGTACATGGGCGCCGTGGTGATGGAAACGGCCGAGGGGGAGGAGGTCGCGACCCTGGTCCCCGGCCGCTACTCCCTGGAAGACCTGAAGGCTCAGGGTCTCGCCTTTGAGAAGGTGCAGCGCCTCTCGATTGAAAGGGGCCACGTCGTCACCTTTTACGAGACCGCCGACTTTCAGGGGCGCTCGTGGGCGTACTCGGGAACGGCCCCGGTCGACGGCCGGAGTCTCTTGGACCGGGCAAAGTCGATGGTCGTCGAGTACGTCGAGGTTTCCAACGTCGCCGCGGGCAAAGAGGTGACCGCCAACGCCCAAGAAGCACGAGCCCCACGGGCGGTCGACGGCGATCGCGACACCAGCTGGTCCCCGTCCAGCGGGGCGCCCTACTGGCTCCAGGTCGACCTGGGCGAAGAGCACACGCTCTACCGCTGGGTGGCGAAGCTCGAAGGGAGCAGCACGATTCGCGGCGGTCCCACGGATGGACCGCTTAACGCCTCCGACTTTGAGCTGCAGGTGAGCCGTGACGGCGCGGAGTGGACCACGATCGACCAGGTGGTGGGAAACACGCAGAGCATCACCGATAGGACCATCCAACCGGTCGTGGCCCGCTACGTGCGCCTTTACGTGACGAAACCCACGTCGCTGGAGTTTAACCAAAACCTGGTGGTGTACGAATTGGAGGTGTACGGGACGCCGCTGACGGGCGCTGGTTTGGAGGGCGAGGCGAGCAGTCCGGAGGCAGTGGCGCCGGTGGATCCAGTGGAGCGATTTCGCAGCGTCCGTCTGGCCCGGCCGTACAAACCACTAGGCTACCACAATCCCATCATGGCCCACCGTTTCGGCGCCGATCCGTACGCGATGGTCTACGGCGACCGCGTGTACGTCTACTCCACCAACGACACCTTTGCCCGGGATGCGGCCGGCAACATCGTCGACAACCACTATGGTCACATCCGGTCGATCAACCGAGTTTCCTCGGCGGATCTTGTCAACTGGACGGATCATGGGTGGATTGACATCGGCCCCGTAGGCAGCGGCAAAGCCCGGTGGGCTGGCAACTCCTGGGCGCCGGCGGCCACCTACAAGACGATCGACGGCGAGGATCGCTTCTTTCTTTACTTTGCCAACTCGGGGAACGGCATCGGCGTGCTCACCAGCGACAATCCGGTAGGCCCATGGGTGGATCCGATCGGCCGGCCGCTGGTCTCCCGGAGCGTGCCCAACGCCAACGTCGTGTGGCTTTTTGACCCGGCTGTGGTGACCGATGACGAGGGTGTAAGCTACCTCTATTTTGGCGGCGGGGTTCCTGAGGGCAGGGGTGAAAACCCCGGCACGGCGCGCGTGGTCGAGCTGGGACCGGATATGATCAGCCTGGCGGGGATCCCGCGGGTCGTCGAAGCGCCCTGGTTTTTCGAGGCGGCCTTTGTCAACAAGATTGCAGGGCGGTATTACTACTCCTACATGACCAACTGGGAGAGCCGCGAGGGGGCTTCCGGCCCGCACCGGCCCGGCGCCGGGCAGATCGTCTACATGACGAGTGACAGCCCCTTGGGTCCCTGGGAGTACCAGGGGATGATCCTGGACAATCCCGGACGCTTTTTCGGTAGCTGGGGAAACAACCACCACAGCATCGTTGAGTTTCAAGGCGGCTGGTACATCTTTTACCATACCCAAACCCTGCAAGACGCGATGGGCGTAAAGGGCGGTTACCGCAGCACCCACGTCGACCGGATCACCCTGACGGAGGACGGGCGCTTGTTGCCGGTCCGGGCGACGCGCCAGGGCGTGGCCCAGCTGCGGCCGCTGGACCCATATCAACGTACCGAAGCCGAGACGATGGCCTGGTCGGCCGCGATCGAGACGCTGCCCACGAAAGAGCCCAGCGCGGTCTTTGGCGACGTCAACATGGTGGTCGCGGGGATGTCCGATGGCAGCTGGCTGGGCGTCGCCGGCGTCGATTTTGGATCCCGTGGCCCAGGGGCCTTTACGGCCAAAGTGGCCAGCGTCGTGCCGGGGAACTGGATCAAGATCGCCGTGGACCGCCCGGATGGGAAAGTAATCAGTTTTGTCGAAGTGCCTGTGACCGGTGGCCTCGATCGTTTTCAAGAGGTGACCGTTGAGGTCGAGCCAGTGACCGGCGTCCACGACTTGTTCTTTGTCTTTGCAGGCGACGGGTTTTACTTTGACGCATGGGAGTTTGAGCAGTGATGGCGCAGTCTGCAACGCGGATCAAAAACCCTGTCATCTGGGCCGACTTCCCGGATCCGGATGTCATCCGGGTGGGTGACTGGTTTTACATGGTCACCACCAGCATGCACACGATGCCCGGTTGCCCGATCATGCGCTCGCGGGATCTCAAGCACTGGGAGCTGGTCGGCTACGTCTTTGATAGGCTAGAGGACAACGACGGGCACAACTTGGCCGACGGCAAAGGGGTGTACGGACAAGGGTCGTGGGCCCCCAGCCTCCGCTACCACGAGGGGATGTTTTACGTCGCGTTTTCGTGCAACGACACGGGAAAGTTTTACCTCTACCGCACCGACGACATCGAGCGCGGCGGGTGGCGGAGGACCACTATTCCCAGGCTCTTTCACGACCCTAGCCTCCTGTTTGACGAAGGCCGGGTGTTTGTCATTTACGGGAACGGCGATATTTACATTACGGAACTGACCCCCGATCTCACCGGGGTGCGAGAGGGTGGCCTTAACCAGCTGCTGTTTTCGACGCCCACCGACGGGATCGGGCTTCGCTGCGAGGGGTGCCACGCGTACCGCATCGGTGACACCTACTACCTTCTCTTCATCGAGTGGCCCCGGACGGGCCACGCCCGCAGGCGCCAGGTGTGTTACCGCTCTAGGCGCCTCTTGGGCCCTTACGAGCGGCGGGTCATCTTGGACGACGACATGGGTTACCGCAACCACGGCGTCGCGCAAGGGGCCATCGTCGACACGCCGCACGGCGACTGGTACGCGATCCTGTTTCAAGACCACGACGCGGTGGGCCGGATTCCCCATGTCCTTCCCGTCACCTGGGAGGACGGGTGGCCGGTGGTGGGCGTCGACGGCAAGGTACCGGAAGAGGTGGTGGTGGCCTTGCCGGAGTGCCCCTTGCCTGTCAACTGGGTGACGAGCGACACCTTTGATCATCCCGACGGCCGGCTGCCCTTGGCTTGGCAGTGGAATCACAACCCGGATCACCGTTTCTGGACACTTCTGGAGCGGCCTGGCCACCTGCGGCTTTACACCAGCCGGGTGGTCCCGTCGGTGCTCCAAGCGCCCAATACCTTGACGCAAAGGACGGAAGGCCCGACGTGCCGCGGTGAAATCGAGATGGATGTGAGCCACATGAAACCCGGCGATCACGCGGGCCTCATCGCCCTACAGAGCCAGTTTGGCACGGTCGGGGTGCGGTGCCTGGATGAGGGGAAAGTGTTGGAGATGTGCCTGCGGGGCGAGGGCGGCGGTGAAAGGGTGGTCGAGCGGGTGCCGCTCTCGGGGGACAAAGTGAGCTTGAGGATCGACTTCGATTTTCGCGAGAGCGTTGACATCGCTCGGTTTTACTACGCCACCGCGGGCGGGGAATGGCGAAAGATCGGTGCCGACCTTTCGATGCGTTACACTCTCGATCACTTTATGGGATACCGCGTCGGGATCTTTTGCTACGCGGGACGAGAGACTGGGGGCTTTGTCGACGTGGACACGTTTCGTTATACCCGGTCTCCAGCCTTGGACAAGGAGCCGCGACGGACCGCCTCAGTGGACGCATAAGGGACTTGCGGTACTAACCTGCGGAAAAGTAAGCGTGGCGCTTCACCTGGTATATGATGCCGCTTTTGGTCGCAGACTACCAGCGGCAGGACCAATTCACACCGGTGGAGCGCCACATTCATGTCAAGTCTGTTTCGCGCGTTTTTCGATTGGTTGCGGCGTGGCCGTGCGCCGGCTCAGCATCCGTCGCTTGATGATCGCTGGGTGCAGCGCGCCATCCAAGAGCGACTCGCTCGCAAGCCCGCGTCGCTGGTCGATGAAGGGCTGGCCGGCGTGCGCCTCGGCAAAGATCTCAAGACCAACTTGTCGACGCTCCGGAGGCTCGCCGGCGACGCTCCGGACCTGGTCGTGCGCCATCTTCACATCGCCGGCGGCCCCGAGGCCGCGGTCGTATTTTTTGAGACCTTGGGCCGCGCGGAGCTGGTCGCGAATCAAGTGATCAAACCGCTGACCCACGATGCAGCACAGGCGGGGCTTAGGGTTCCATCGAGTGCCGGCGGGTTGGAGGCGTGGATCCGAGAGCAGGTGATCAACAGCGCCCGGGTGACGGTGGAGACAGATCTCCGCGAGGTCGTCCGGGAGCTCTGTCACGGCAAGACGGCGCTGCTGGTCCAAGGGCTTGCGCGGGCGATCATCGTCGAACTGCTGGGCCTCGACACCCGCAATGTGCAGGAACCCGTCGGGGAGCCCGTGGTGCGGGGGCCGCGGGATGGATTTGTCGAGAGCCTGCAAACCAACATGTCACTGATCCGGCGGCGGGTTGGTTCGCCTCTTTTGCGCTTTGAGCGCCTGCTCCTTGGGCGGTGGACCAAGACGCCCGTGGTCATCACCTATCTCCGCGGCCTGGCGCCGGACGAGCTGATTGAGGAAGTGCGCCGGCGCATCACCGCCATCGATATCGATGGCATCATCGATACCAGCTATATCGAAGAGTTTATCGAAGACACACCCTACACCGTCTTCCCCCAGGTCCTCAACACCGAACGGCCCGACGTGGTGGTGGCCAACCTCTTAGAGGGGCGCGTCGCCATTATGGCCGAAGGCTCCCCGTTTGCTCTCATCGTTCCCACCAGCTTGTGGGCGCTTATGAACGCAGCAGAAGACTACTACCAGCGGTGGGACGGCGCCACGCTCGTGCGGTTACTGCGCTATGCGCTGGTCGCGTTGATGCTCTTGTTTCCCTCGGTCTACGTCGCCGCTACGACCTTTCATCCGGAGATGCTCCCATCCCCCATGCTCATCAGCATCGCCGCGGCCAGGGAAGCCGTTCCCTTTTCATCCTTTACCGAAGTCCTCCTCATGGAGATCACCTTTGAAGCGCTGCGGGAGGCGGGGGTCCGGTTGCCGCGGCCCATCGGCCAGACCATCGGCATCGTCGGCGCTATCGTCATCGGCGAGGCCGCGGTCTCGGCTCAGATCGTCTCCGCCCCCGTCGTGATTATCGTAGCCTTCACCGGCATTTCGTCGTTTGTCGTCCCCCATTTCAACGTCGGCGTCGCCTTTCGCATCGCCCGGTTTTTCATCCTGATCCTCGCCGGCAGCCTCGGCCTCTTGGGGATCTCCATCGGCCTCATGCTCCTGATCTTGCACTTAGCCGCCCTGAGGTCCTTTGGACAGCCCTATCTGGCTCCTGTCAGCCCCCTCCGGTGGCCTGATCTGCAAGACACGGTGATCCGGCTGCCTCGTTGGCTCATGCGGAAAAGACCCCAGGTGACGACCGCCTGGGTCCGGCGCCGTCGTGATTTTCCTTTGAGACAGGGGAACAAGACCTTCCCAAGAGAGGAGGGAACGGCCCGTGCGCCCGGCAGAGACTAAGATCAGTCCCTTCCAGCTTGCGATGCTCTTGATCCCCGGTATCGGGTCAACAGCCATCTTGGGTTTGCCGGGAACCACGGCCACCTTTGCCCGGCAGGACGCGTGGATGGCGCCCCTCGTCGCCTTTCCCGCTTCGGCTTTGGTGATCTGGTTGTGCGGTCGCTTAGCCGCAAGGTTTCCGGATGAGACCTTTGTCGAGTACGCTCCCAAAGTGTTGGGAAGGATCCCGGGGAAACTGTGCGGATTGCTCCTCTTTTGGTACTTCTTTCACCTAGACGCTGCGATCTCCCGGGAGTTTGCCGATTTTCTCGTCGCAGCCGCGCACCCACGCACACCGATGGTGCTGGCGGTGGGGCTCGCAGGCTTTGCAGCGGCGGTCGCTGTGCGCCATGGGCCGGAAATCTTGGCCCGGCTTGGCGAGTTGTTTACACCGGGCGCCGTCGTCCTGCTCTTGGTCATTGTCGGCATGGCGTACTCCAGCACGGACGCCAATCTCCTCAAGCCCGTCCTTGAAAATGGGCTGCGTCCAGTGCTCGCCTCGGGCTTGATCACTCAAGCCTTTACCGGACAGGTGATCCTCCTCGCGGTGCTCTTGCCTTCGGTGACGCGGCGAGATCAAGGCGTCAAGGCGAGCTACGCCGCGCTGGGCGTCATCGTGGCGGCGTTGACGCTGGTGAGCATCGTCTCGCTCAGCGTCTTTGGCCCCATCACCGACAAGTTTCTCTGGCCGTTTTTTAAGGTCGCGCGGATCGCAAAGTTTGGCCAAGTGTTGGCCCGCATTGATCCGCTGGTGATCGGGTTTTGGGTGGGTGGCAGCTGTTTTAAGCTGGCGGTGCACTTGTACGCGGCGGTTGTGACCTTCGCCCAAGTGTTTGGGTTGAGGGACTGGCGCCCGTTGGTCTTTCCCATGTCGGCGCTGGTATCGGCGTACGCAGCCGGGCACCTTCAAAACTTTGTCGAGCACGGGCACATGCTGGCCTACTTTTGGCCGCCGTATACGCAGTTCTTTCAACTGGTGCTGCCCGCCGTGGTGCTGATCGTCGCCGCGATCCGGGGAGTGGGAGTGAGAGTGGATGCGAAGCGCTAGGAGCTGGCTCCGGGTTTTGCCTTGCTGCGCGCTCTTGCTTCTCTTGGGCGGTTGCTACGACCGGATTGAGCTGAACGAGCTTGCCATCGCGGACATCATGGCCATCGATCGCACGGAGGACGGCCTTCTCAAAGTCTCCTTACAGTTTTTGATCCCTTCCGAGCTCACCAATCCTGGCGGCGTCGGCTCCGGCGGGGGGCTGCGAGATCCTTTTTACATCATGGAGGCGACTGGGGCCACTTTGCCCGAGGCGTTTAGCCTGCTCCAGGCCAAGGTGCCCCGGCGCCTGTTTACCTCTCATATCCGGGTGATCGTCCTCGGAGAGGAGCTGGCCCGGTCGGGAATTGGACCCGTGTTTGACAGCCTCACCCGCATGCGGGAGCTCAGGATCTCAGCGGATGTGGTCGTGACGGAAGGGGAGGGCGCGAGGCTCCTACGAGCGGCTCCGCGCCTTGGCAGGCTTCCGGTCTTGGCGCTGGCCAACACGCTGGGCCAAAGGATTGTCCCTCAGCGTGAAATACGACAGGTCGCGATCGCCTTGGCCGCCGAGGGCATGGACCCCTTTATCCCGGCGGTAGGATTGGTCCCGCGCATCGAGACGCAGCTCGAAGTGGGGACGCGGGCCCAGGAGTACGAGCTGACGGGCGTGGGCATTTTCCGCGGCGACCGCCTTGTCGGCTTTGCTCCCCTGGATCTTGCGCGGGGGCTCGCTTGGCTGGTGGACGAAGCGCCTTTTGCGGCCGCGACGATCGAGTGGCCGCCCGAGACGGGCGCGCCGTCTCCCCAGCTTGAAAGAACCGACCTATCGCCTTCGGAGGCGTTGATTGAGCGGGAAGCGCCTCCTGGCACCGGTCCAGGGAGTCCCGGAAGCGGGCTTAAGGAGCCTAATCACATCACACCGCTCATCGTGCGGGCCCGAGTGCACTTTCACACGGAGATCCAAGACGGGCAGGTGGTCGTCAACGTGCACGCCCACGCGGTCGACGACATCGTCACCAACCAGGCAGGGCTCGATTTGACGGATCCCAAGGTCATCCCCGAGCTCGAGGAGGCCTTGGCTGACAGTGTAAAACAGCGCATGCAAGCGATGCTCCGCCTCGCTCAAGAGGAGCTCAACGCAGACGTCTTTGGCTTTGGCGCTTTGATCCGCAGAAACTACCCGCAGCTGTGGCGGACGCTGCGCCAAGACTGGCACGATCACTTTCGCCGGCTTCCGGTCCACATCACGGTCGACGTCGACGTGCGCCGGACGGGACTTACCGGCAACCCCACCATCTTTCGACCGGAGCAGCTCCGAAAGTAGGTGAAGCGTTGACCTGGGTCGTCATCCTGGTCTTTGCGGCGCTTTGGATTCCCGATCTCCCAGCGATGCTGCGGCGCCAGCAGTGGCCGGAACTTGTTGCCTTTGCGGCCCTTTGGGCTGTAGGTTTGACCCTGGCGTTGCTCGTCAACTACGGAGTGGATGTCAACCAGGTCACCCAGCTGCTCCGGGCCTTGTTTGAGCCGATCGGGAAGCTGTTGATCCAACAACCCCCGGTTTGAGGCCTGCGCAAGCGCCCGCAGGTTGGCCGGAGGCGGGGGCTCACACCCTCCGCCTCCGGTCCCATCTCGTGGCACGTCGTTGGTTTTCCTGCCAGCCGCTCTCTCAGACTCGTCATGTTCGTGCGGGTACATAGCGCTATCGCGGCTCTTGCCTGGGCCCAGCCATCACAGGAGTGGGTTGAGCTTGATCCACGGGGTCGGTGTGGTGCGCCTTTTGGGTCTGGGTCGCGCCCTGGGCCGCGGGGAGCCGGCGCGTCGCCAAAAGGGCCGCGACAAACGGCAGGAGCAGCAACAGGAAAACGTCGGAAAACGGGGCCGCTTGAAAGGCGTGGAAGGGGTTCCACCCGCTCGAGGCGGCTTCTTGGCGCGCTGCGAGCAGGGCTCCAGCAATCGCCGGACCTGCGGCTCCCAGCAAAAAGCCCGTCCCTTGGAACAAGCCCATGCCCGCGCCCACGTCTTTTTCAGGGAGCGAGTTTGCGGCCGCATTGTTGGAGGGGGACTGCACGCACGCCATCCCTGCGCCAAGGAGCGCCATAAAGACGGCGATCGCTGCCGGGGCTATGCCGGCCCACACGGAGAGTGCCGCAACCGTGAGCATCATGAGCCCGATACCGATTTGGATCGGGCGGCGCACGCCGACGCGATCGGACAAGCGCCCTGCGAACGGGGAGGCGAGGGCCATCGCGAGGGCTTGGGGCATGAGAACGAGCCCCGTGGCGCTGGAAGAGAGGTCATTGACCTCGACGACGAGGAGCGGCACCAGCATCAGGACGGAAAGGTTGACAAATTGGGCGAGAGGCCCGGTAAAGAAGACTGCCACGTAGCTCCGGTTGTGAAAGAGGGCGAGCGGGACGAAGGGATGGGGCACCCGTTGGCTGCGCCGGATGAGTGTCACGCCCGCCACGATAGCGATGAGCAGCGATCCCCACGAAGAAAGAGCCGCAAAGCCCAGGGTCTGTCCCTGAGTGATGCTAAAGAGAAACAATCCGGCACTGGCGGCAAGGAGGACGCCGCCCGCGGCGTCAAAGCGGCGGACTTGGGCAGCCCGGCCGTCGGGGAGGGTGCGCAAAGCGAGCGGAACCAGGATGAGGGCCAGGGCGATCGGGATCCCAAAGAGGCCTCGCCAGCCCAGCCATTCGCCCAAAGCGCCGCCGACGACAGGTCCGGCCGATTGCCCGATGCCGACCGTAGAGGCGATCATGCCTAGGGCGGCGCCGCGGCGGCCGGGTGGGAAGGTGCGGGCGACGGCGACCGAGGCCAGGGCGGGAACAGCCGCTCCGAGGCACCCTTGAAGCGTGCGCCCGAGGATCAGGACCGCAAGGCTCGGTGCGACCGCGCAAACGACGCCGCCTGCCGCAAACCCCGTGAGGCCGATGGCAAAGAGGCGCCGCACGCCGTAGCGATCCGACGCCCTGCCGAGGATGGGCACGGCGACGGCGTAGGCCAGCAAGTACCCTGTGACCACCCAACCGATCAGCGCTGGCGATGCGTTAAACTCTGCCCGGATCACAGGGATCATGACGTTGATCATCGAGCCTGTGAAGGTCGTGAGAAACACGGCCGAGACGATGACGAGCAGCAGCCGGCGTGGAGAGGACACAAGGCTTGCTTCGTGGGAGTCATTGGGTCGTGCCACGGGAAATCACCTCGATGTCATATTTGACTCGAGACCCACAATAAGACTTCAAGTCTACTTGAAGTCAAGAGGCATTTTTGGTAGGATCTGGCTATGATGGAAACGGTCAAAAGCCCCTTTCAACTCCTGACCATCGGCGAGTTGGCGGAGCGCACCGGCGTCGCTCCCTCCGCGCTCAGGTATTACGAAGAGCGCGGCCTGATCCATTCCCAGCGCAACGCGGCAGGTCACCGTCGTTACCCGCGCGCCGTGGCCCGCCGAGTGGCCTTTATCGTTTTTGCCCAGCGAGTGGGCCTTTCATTGGAGGAGATCCGGGCCGAACTCGACAAACTTCCTGTTGACCGCATCCCTACAGATCAAGATTGGAGCCGCTTGGCTGCAGGATGGCAAAAGCGGATCGACGCACAGATCGCCCAGCTCTTGCGGCTTCGAGAGGGTTTGACAAGCTGCATCGGGTGCGGCTGCCTCTCGATGGAAAAGTGCGCGCTGCTCAACCCGCAGGACCGCGCGGCCCGTTTCGGGCCGGGCCCTCGTTTTTGGCTGGGCGATGATTTGACCTGCGACGATCCGCAGAGGAGGGGGCAACATGATCCATCCGTTTCCTGTTGAAGGCCGCTGGTACAAAGGGAATCTTCACATGCACACCACCGCATCCGATGGCCGTCTCGAGCTCGCCGACGCGATCGAATTTTACAAAACGCGCGGGTACGACTTCGTCGCTGTCACCGATCATCGGAAGACGACACCTGTCGAGGAGTTCACCACCGATACTTTTCTCGCCATGCACGGCATCGAGCTCAATTGCTGGGATCCCAACGGTTACGAGTACCACATCGTGGGGGTCGGCGTGCGGCCGTTTGAGCAAGATCCCGAAATCCGCACCGGACAGGGGCTCATCGACCAGGTGCTGGCGCACGACGGGGTCGCATTTATCGCCCATCCTTACTGGCTGGGCCTTGAGCGACAGGCGATCGAACATCTCACCGGCGCCATCGGCATCGAGGTGTACAACTCGGGCTGCATGGAGTGCGGGAAAGCCCTGAGCGATGTGCACTGGGACGACCTTTTGCACCATGGCTACGACACTTGGGGCCTGGCGACCGACGATACGCATCATTACAGTTACGATGGCGCTGTGGGTTGGGTGATGGTGCGTGCTCGGGAGCTCACGCAGGAGAGCATCAAGGAGGCGCTGCGCGCGGGCCACTTTTACGCAACTCAAGGGCCGGAGATTCGTGACCTGCGGGTCGAAGACGGCTGGATTCACGTGGAGACTTCCGACGTCGCGCGCATCGTGTTTGTGTCCAATCGCGGGCGCGGCAAGTCCGTGTGGGCAAAGCCTGGCGAAACCCTCAACAAAGCCAGCATGAAGCATTGGTCCGACGGGTACTGCCGCATCGAGGCAATCGACGCCCAGGGACGCAAGGCGTGGAGTCAACCTATCCGGTTTTGACGGGCGCTAGAACGCGTTGACACGGCAAACTGACGAGCGGCTAGGCTCCGGGCCCTTCGGTCTGTCCGGGATGCAGCAGTGACAAGGCGCTACGCCGTTTTGGTTTGAGCGGAGTTTGACCGGCCTCGCTGGCCCCCGGGCGCGGGAAGCGCACGTGTGCCAGCGCGGGCCGGTGTTTTCTTTCGTATTGACCAAGTGGTCAATGTGCGTTATACTGAAATTGGTGACCACGTGGTCAATCTCGGGGTCGACCACCGCTTTCTTGAGGTCAGGCCCGCTTTGAGAGGTGTCCGATCGGTCATGCCGCACCACGCCTCGTCGCAAGGATCTTCTCCTGCGGCTCCCCTCGCCCGTCTTGCCTGGCGCAACCTCTGGCGCCATCGACAAAGGACCGTCCTCCTCTTGGTGGTCGTGGCCTACGCGACTTTTTTCACCATCGTCTACTGGAGCTTCGTGGACGGGTACGCGGAATCGGTGGTGCAATCGTACGCCCGCTACATCGTCGCGCCCGTGCGGATCGCGCGGGATGCTTGGTTTGTCGATCCTGATCCCGAAAATCACCTGACGGACCTCGGTTTTGCTTCGTCGCTACCCGGCGTGTTCCAAGTCCGGTCGGCGACGGCGCGGATTCAGTTTCCCGCCCTTTTGCAGTCGGCCTATGTGACTCAAGGGGTCGAGGTCCGCGGCGTCGATCCTGAGGGGGAGGTCCGCTTAAGCCGCATTCCCGGGAAACTGGCAGAGGGACGGTGGCTTGCAGGTCCGGGTGAAGTGGTGCTGGGAAAGGAGCTCGCCCGCCGGATCGACGCGCGTGTGGGCGAGCAGGTCGTGTTGAGCGCGGGCTCGCTCGCGGGGCCGCAGGCGTTGGGGCTCAAAGTGGTGGGCCTTGCGAGCACCGGGATCCTGGCTGTCGACGAAACGGCCGTGATCATCGGATTGGATGATGCCCGCCGGCTCACCGGGGTTCCCACCGCGACCACGATCGATCTGGACGTGCCCCGAGGCGCGGAGGCGGCCGTAGCGCGCCGCGTGCAAGCTTTGCTCCCAGACGGCGTGACCGCCCGGGAAGTATGGGAGCTTGTGGGACCGATCAAGACCGACGTTGAGGCCAACAAAGCCTTCGCTCACGTCATGGCGGCGATCATTTACATCTTTGCCGCTCTGGCCGTCACCACGACCGTGTTTGTCAGCGTGATGGAGAGGACCCGGGAGCTTGGGGTTGTCGCCGCGTTGGGCCTTGCGCCCAGGCGGCTCGGGCTATTGGTGACGTTAGAGGCGCTGATGGCGTGCGCGTTAGGGTGGTTGATCGGCATTGGCGCCGGTTATGCCGGTGCCTGGGTTTTGTCCCGCTACAACATCTTGGGCCCGGTCTTTGCGGCCGTCAGCGCGAGCACTCCCAGCGCGGGGCTCAGCGACGAAGTGTACGGCGCGGTGCGAGCGGTTTACGCGCTGTACTCAGGGATGGTTATCGCGTGCGCCGTGGCTTTGAGCGCGCTCCTTCCTGGCCGGCGGGCGGCGCGCCTTAGGCCGGCCGAAGCGATGCGCAGCGAGTGACGAAGTCTTAGCACCATGGGAAAGGGATGAGGGCCATGTCCCAAAAGCGCCGTTGGACTGTCGTGGGTTGGGTCGTCGCCATGATTCTGGGCGCGGGCGCTGTTTTTTCGCCCGCGATCCAAGGAGCAGGTGATGCGGAAGCAGAGGCGATCTTGGAGGCCGTGATCGACAACCTGCGGGGAGGCACGAGGCAGGGGACTTACACCTTCGCCGTAGAGCGGCCCGGACGAAGCGTCGAGTACGTCATGGACGTGATCAGCGACGGGGAGGAGCGGGGGCTCATCCGGGTGGTCGCGCCCGCTCGCGATGCGGGCCAGGCGTTTCTCATGGACGGCGACGATCTCTGGGTGTACAACCCGCGACTCGGCCGCTCGCTGAGGCTGCCGCCCAGTGGCCGCAGCGACGCCTTTCTGGGGTCGGACGTGAGCTACAACGATATCGTGGGCCGCGATTTAGAGAGGGATTACGAGCCAGCCCTGAAGCCTTCGGACGGTACGGTCCTCGAGCTGGAGCTCACTCCCAAGCCGGGAGCGCCGACTCCGTACGGCAAGGTTGTCATTGGCGTGGAAGCTCGCACCTTGGCGCCCCAATGGGTTGACTACTACGACCAGCGGGGACAGGTCGTCAAGCGACTCGCGCTGTCCGATTACCTCGAGGTAGGGAGCAAGCGGATTCCCCTCGTCATGGTGGTCGAAGACAAGGTCCGGCAGGGTTACCGGACGGTTGCCCGCCTTTCCGACGTGGCGTTTGGCATCGCCATCCCCGACAGCTGCTTTACGCTCCAGGCCTTGGAAAGAGGGTGCCGGTGAGTGTGGGCTCTAGCCTGGCGCAACGTCTGGCGTCATAAAGCCCGGAGCATCGTCACCGCGGGCGCGGTGGCGGTGGTCGTCATCTTCACGTTGGTCTTTTTCTCCTTCACGCAGGCCACCAAGACCGGAATGATGGAGGTGCTCACCAACGACTTTGGGCACCTGCAGGTCAAGAGCGCCCGGGCGAAAGACGCGCAGGACTTTGACGCGAGCCTCCTTCGTGGGGCGGCAGAGCTTGAGGCTGCGCTCTTGGAGGAGCTGCCGGGCGTCCGGATGGCGCGCGTGCTCGAGGTGCCCGCGCTCGTGAGCGGCGAGACCCGTTCCCGGGGAGTGCTCGTGATCGGTTTGAAGCAAGACCCGACGCTCCGGGAGCGCTTTGAACTAGAGTATTTGGCAGCCGGCCGCCTGCCAAGTCCCGGCAGCCTGGACGAGATCGCCCTGGGAGAGGCGCTGGCCCGGACCCTTCATCTTGACATTGGAGATCCTGTGTACGTCTTTGCGCCGGGCACCGAGGGGTGGGGCGCCTCGGCCTACGTGCTGGTCGGCATCTTGAAGTTTCCGCAAGCGTCCTACGAGGGCAAGGTCGCTTACCTCTCGCTGGAAGGCGCCCAGGAGCTGGCCGCGCCGGGGGCGGTCACTCGTTTTGAGGTGCATCTTGGGGCGGGGCGCGGGGTGCCCCGGGAAGAGGAGATCCATCGCGTCAAGGAGCGTCTTACGAGCGTGCTGGGCGCGGGCGTTTCGGTGGAGACGTGGCGTGAAGCGTCGCCCGATTTGGCCGCCATTTTGGATCTGATGGACCCGGCGATGGTCGTCTTTTCCTTTTTTATCTTTGTCCTCGCCGGGCTGTTGGTCGTCAACACGATTTACCTGGGCCTTGTGGAGCGGATCCGAGAGTTTGGCGTGATGATCGCCGTCGGCGCCGACCGGTGGCGGGTGATGCGCATGATCTTTGCCGAAAGCCTGGTGCTGGTGCTCGCAGGCAGCGCCGTAGGTCTTGCGGTGAGCGGAGTTTGTATCGCATGGATGAGCCGGGGGGTTGCCTTTCCAGGTCTGGATGAGGCTCTGGCCGAGTTTGGCCTTCCGGCGGTGCTGTATCCGTCGGTCACGTTGCAGCAAGTGGCGATCACGATGGCCTTTACCATCGCCACGGCTCTGCTGGCTGCCCTCTGGCCCGCGTGGGTGGCGGGCCGGTTGCAGCCGGTGGAAGCGATGCGTCACGTAGCCTAGGTAAGAGGAGGGCGAGCCTCATGAAACCGATTTTGCGCGCCGTGGGCTTGACGAAGGTGTATGGGAGCGATGGCGTCTCCACTCCGGCTTTGCGGGGTGTCGACCTGGAGGTTTTGCCGGGGGAGTTTACCGCGATCGTCGGTCCCAGCGGTTCGGGGAAAAGCACGCTGCTGCACATCCTAGGCTGCCTCGACAAGCCGTCGTCAGGCGAGACCTACTTGGGCGAGCGGCGCACGGACCAATTGGATCCGGTCTCATCGGCGCGATTGCGTTTGCAGGAAATCGGCTTCGTCTTTCAGGCGTACAATCTCATCCCGGTCTTGAGCGCGCTGGAGAATGCAGCGTTTGTGTTGGAGCTGCGCGGCGTGCCGAAAAAGGTCCGCGAAGAGAAAGCGATGCAAGCCCTGGAGGCGCTGGGGATCGCCGATCTCGCCCATCGAAGGCCCAACCAGCTCTCGGGAGGCCAGCAGCAGCGGGTCGCCGTCGCACGGGCTTTGGCCGCCGAACCCCAGGTGATCCTGGCGGACGAACCGACGGCCAATTTGGACTCCCAATCGGGCCTCTCCCTCATCGAGTTGATGAAACGGCTCAACGTCGAGCGGGGCATGACGTTTCTCTTTTCCACGCACGATCCCCGGCTGCTCGAGCACGTCACCCGCATCGTCCGCCTCGAAGACGGTCGCGTCGTCTCCGATGAAAGGGTGAACGCCGCGTGAGCCGCGGGGGTTGTGCGGTCATCCTGCGAGTGATTTGGGCCAGCTTGGGCGTCCTGTCGGCTTTGGCCCTGGCCCCCTCCGGTTGGGGCTTGGCTCGTGCGATGGGAGCGCCGGCGATGGATGTCTCCACGGATTTGCAAGCGGACGTGCGGGGCGAGATCGGCGGGTTTGTGGTGCATCACCACGTGGACGCCGGCGCGCCGCAGTTGCTGGGAGTCCTGGAGAGCCGCGTGGAGGCGCGGATGGACCCGAAGGGACCGGTGGCCGCTTTTCCAGAGTGGTGGGCGGAAGCGACAGCCGAGCCGCGGTGGGTCCTGGACCTGACGAAGGCGGGCGGAAAGACCGAGGCCTCAGTTGTGTGGACGCGGGGGCTGGCCGGTTTTCGTTTTCCGGCGGTGGACCTTTACGTGGGCCGCTTTGGTCTCCCGCTCGAGACGGCACGGCTCACGCTGCCTTACACATTGACGCCGCCCGACGAGGCTGGGCGCCGGCCCGGCGCCGACGGCATCCGCGCCGACGTCTACCTGAAGGCGGGGCGGTTGCAACTCGTGGGTGCCTGGGACGGTGAGGCTTGGACGCCGGTCGTCGGGTGGCGCCGGGCGGCTTTGGGTTGGGAGCTTACGGGGCATCTTCTGCGGAGTGAAAGCGGCCTTGTCGCCGGCGCCGGCTGGAGCGGGCTCGCCGGGTCGACCGTCGTCTACGGCGAAGGGTGGCGCGTTGCGGGAGAGGCGGGGATCCGCTTCAGCGTGGGCGCTACGGGATACGTCGGTGACCTCTTGTGGACCGCAGAAGTTGCCAGGGCCCCTTTTAATCCCGCCAGCGGAAGCGCCACCTCACGCCAAGCCCCCAGGCCGCTGGTCGCCGTTCAGCTAGCGCATGCGCCTTTACCCGGGCTCACCATCGTCGCGGACGCGTCGGCCGGCCTGGGCGGCGGGAAGGCGGAGGTCGGCGGCCATGACGGCTCTGGAGGCGAGCCAAGAGCCGCGGGTAGCTTGCGGCCCTATCGATGGGGCATCGTCATCAGTCGCGAATTAATGCCCGGTGTGAGCGCCCTTGAGTTTGCGGCCCATCGCGTTGCGCCTGTTTCCTATCCTGCGGTCTTTTCGGCTTCTCTCGGTCTTCGCTATTTCTTTTGACTGTCTTGGTGTAGAGTATTTGTGGAGTACATAGTCTGGATGACGCTCGTTTTTCGAGCGGACTCTTGGAGGCGCGAGGCGATGAACGTTCCCCGTGTGCATCTTGAGCCCGAGTTGGGCGACCGCCGGCAGTTAATCTTGGCGGCGGCCGTCCAGGAGTTTGCCGAGCACGGTCGTGAAGGCGCCTCCACCAACCGGATCGCCCGCAAGGCCCAGGTGGCTAAGGGATTGATCTTCCGGTATTTCACATCCAAGGAAGGTCTGTTTGACGCGGCGCTGGACCACGCGTGCGAGCATCTCTTCGCGCCGCCCCGAGGAGCGCTCCCGGCGGACCCCTTCCAACGGCTGGAAGAGTTTGTCGTCCTTCGGGCGCGAGCAATTGAGGCTCATCCGGTGCTCGCCCGGTTTATTGCGCAGTTTCGCGGGCGCAGCCGCCTGGTGGCGAGCAAAGCCACTCGTCGCGTGGACAGGGCGTACGACAACTTGCGAGCCATCTTTAAAGAAGGCGTCCAAATCGAGGTTTTCCGGCGCGGTTGGGATTTTGCCGCGGCCCTGGAGCTCTTGAGCCTGGTGGCGGAGGCCCTGGAAGAGCGATTTCTTGTAGCGGTTCAGCAGGCGGGAGAGAATGAGGGGGAGATTGCCTCCATCCTGGATGCCAAGGGCGTGCGCGAGCGCGTCCGCCGTTTCACCGAGATCCTGAAATGGGGAGCCTACCAGCCGGAGGCTGCCTCCCGTCCTCAACCGCTGCGCGCCTGGAAGCCGGAAGCCTTTATCGCCCTGTCGGCTGGATTAGCCCCTGCGGCCGGCGAGGGCGACCACCGGCGAGAGCGGATCTTGCGGACGGCCCAGGCGCTCTTTGCCGAGCGAGGTTATGAGGGCGCTTCGGCTGAGGCGATCGCCGCAGAGGCCCGCGTGGCCAAGGGGCTGATCTTTCACTATTTCGGCTCCAAGGCGGATCTTTACCTGGCTGCGGTGGCCGACTCCTTTACCCGCATCTCTGAGAGGTTTTTCGACGGGCTTCCCCAGCCCGAACCCGATCTCTTTCAACGGATGTACACATGGATGCAGCGAAAGCTCGAGATTTTCCAGGCCGAGCCCGTGCATTATCAACTGGTGATGTCGGCTTTCGCCGATCCTCCGCCGTCCGTCCGCGCCTCCATGGAGAAGTACATGAGCCAAGGGATCGAGCTGGGATGGAGGCTGCTCTTAGACGGCATCGATACAGAGCCGATTCGCCCCGGTGTTTCGCCGGAGGATGCGATCGAGTTGGTGTTGATGGTCGCCGAATTGGTGAGCGAGCGCGCCCGCGGCGAGCTGGCAGAGCATCCGCAAAAGGGATTGCATGAGCTTGAGCGCGTCTTTCGCGAAGCGGAGACTTTCCTGGAGATGCTGCGGGATGGCCTTTGCCCAAGGGGGTAACGCTGGCTTTTGATTGGTGCCCGGCGGCCGCCCCGGACATAGGTCGATGCGCTCGGTGTCTACGACACGACGTGAATCTCGGGCACGATCGAAACCTCTTTCGGCGGGTCTTGCCCCTCGATCGCGTCGATGAGCAGCCGCGCCGCGGCGGCCCCAATTTCGTTGGCGCTCAGCCGCAGGGTCGTCACGGCCAACGGCGCGGCGATTCCCAGCGTTTCGGGATCTCCGTACGTTACCAGCTCTAAGCCGCTGGGAAAGAGCGCCCGGGCTTGAAGAGCGCCGCTGCTCATTGCCGAATCGCAAATTAACGCCGCTGTCGGCTTTTGCGGCATGGCAAGCAAAATGCGATACGCTTCAAACCCGGTGTGAACGGTAAAGCGCGGCAATTCGACAACGAGGTCTTCGGAGTACGGATATCCAGCTTCAAGCAGGGCCTCTCGGTACCCGGCCAGACGATCCGCGAAGGCGTAAAGCCGGCGGGGACCGATGACGATCGCGATGCGTTCGTGTCCGGTCTGAATCAGGTATCTTGTGGCGCGCTTCAACGCGGTCTTGTTGTCAACCAGTACACGGGGCCGTTGCAACTTGGGGTAATGTTTTCCAATGATCACCGTGGGAAATGTCTTGCTGACGAATTGAGGCGGCGAGTCGTTATTGGTGATGCCTGCCAAGACCAGCCCACCCACCGTTTTGGCTTGCACCATCTCGGGGGCATCTTCAGGAGAGGAAAGGGTGGCAAAGGTCATCGTATAGCCCCGAGTCTCTGCCTCTCGCCCGATTCCCAGCGCCACGCGCACGAAGAAGACGTCCTCATAGGCCGAGCCGTAGGGATTGCTGACGAGGACCCCGATGGATCGAGGCGTCTTGAGACGCAAAGAGCGGGCGAGGTTGTTGGGGTGGTAGTTCGTTCGCTTGACGGCCTCCAGCACCAACTGCCTGGTTTTTTCGCTCACCCACGGGTGTCCGTTGAGGACTCTCGATACCGTGGCGCGGGAGACACCCGCAGCCTCGGCCACATCTTTGATCGTTGCCACGTGTGCCCAACTCCTATCCTTTGACCGCGCCTGCGGTCAGACCCTGGACAAACTGCTTTTGGAAAAAGAGGAAGGCGAGCATAATCGGGACCACCGAGAGCGTGGCTCCAGCCATGAGCTGTCCATACTGGACGATGAAGTCAGATTTGAGCGTCGCGAGCCCCACGGGGAGGACGAACATGGTATCCGAACGGGTCATGACCAGCGGCCACATGTATCGGTTCCAAGAGCCCAGGAAGATGAAGATCCCTGTCGCCCCGACCGCGGGTTTAATCACGGGCAGCATGATGTTCCAGTAAAGCCGCCACTCGCTGCAGCCGTCAATCCTGCCACTTTCGAAGACTTCCTCAGGAATTCCTTCCATGTACTGGCGCATGAGGAAGATCCCAAGAGCGTTGGCCCCGAAGGGAAGGATCAGCGAGGCGTAGGTGTCGACGAGCCCCATGCGCGACATCATGCCAAAGACAGGGACGATCGTCACAAACTCGGGGATTGAGACCGACGCCAGGACGATCAAAAACAGCACGTTCTTTCCCACGAACCGGTAACGGCTGAACGCGAATCCTGCCATCGTGCTGACGAGCAGTGCAAGGGCCGTGCTCGCGACCGTCGTGAAGACACTGTTCCAGAGCCAATAGCGGAAGTTGGTCCGCTGGATCAGCTTGACGTAATGTTCGAGCGTGACCGTCGACGGAATGGGGCGAAAGGTGCTCGAAAAGATCTCTGCTTCGGGGCGAATCGATGAAACAACCATCCAGTAAATAGGAAGGAGGCTTACGACGCACATGATGGCAAGACCGATGTAGATGAAAACGCGGTGTGCGTGTCTCATACCCAATCACCTAATCCCGAGTCATGGTCAGCCGCAGCTGGATGACGGAAATCGCAATGATCACGAGCGTCAGGATGTACGAGATGGCTGCGCCATACCCCAAGGTGAGAAATCGGAACGAGTTTTGATAAAGGTAGATCACGACCGTCTTGGTAGCGTCAAGCGGTCCTCCTTGGGTCAACAGCCATGGCTCATCAAACAACTGGAGGGCCCAGATCGTCGAGGTAACGATGACAAAAGCCAGCACCGGACGCAGCAAGGGAATCGTCACATGCCAGGTGGTTTGAAACCAGTTGGCCCCGTCGATCCAGGCAGCTTCGCTCAGCTCTTCGGGAATGTTTTGCAGGCCGGCGAGCAAAATGATTGCGTAATATCCCACGGCGCGCCAGAGCCTCAAGCCGATGATCGAACCCAGCGCGATATTGGGATCTCCCAGCCAGTTTCGAGGAGGCGCGCCGACCAGCCCCAAGAGCTGGTTAAGCAGGCCTCCTTGCGCGGAGTAGATTAGCTGGAAGACAAAAGCGACGACGGCCAACGACATGGTCACCGGAAGGATCGAAACACCGCGGAAAAAGCTCTTCCACCGGAGAAAGGGAAGGTGAAGCACCAAGGCCAAGGCCAGCGCCATAAGCACCAGCAGCACGTCGTAGACCACGGCGCCGATCAATGTGTTTTGTAAGGCCTTTTGGAAGACGGGATCTGAAAACAGCCGAGCATAGTTTTCAAAGCCGATGAACTGCGGCGGGCGCAGGCCATTCCACCTTGTCAGGCTCAGGTACATCGAGCTTATGATTGGTCCGGCCCAGAAGGTTGTAAAGAGGACGATAAAGGGAAGCAGGAAGAGGTACGGTGCCGCTCGCCGTCTTGTTTTGTGACTGAAGAATTTCTGTATGAGGTTCATTGTCGCCACCCCCCTTGAAAGGAACGGCGTGAAGACAGGGTGCGCCTGCCTTCACGCCGCCAGAAAGACCACGAGGATTAGCGCAGCCGTGCCAGGTTGCTTTCGATCATGTTCCAAGCCTGCTCGGGAGAGACCCCTTGGAGGAACATGGCATCGATCGCATTGCCGATGATCTCTTCCGCCCGGATCCATTCGTACTGATAAAGGGGAGGAATCTCCCGGGCGCGGATCGCGTCAAAAGGTACTTGCCCCCCAAAGAAGGGATCCGGCTCGTAAAACGCTGGGGTCTCGAGAGCGGGGATGTAGGACGGCATCAGTTGCCCCGCGGACCACATGGCCGCCGCGCCTTCTTTGGTGAAGGTCATGTACTCGATAAACTTCCACGCCGCTTCTTTTTTCGTGCTCGCCTCAGGGATCACCCAGTTGGCGCCGCCCCACTGACCGGTCGTCGCCGGAGCATTAGGCGCCCACAACGGCCAAGGCATCACACGGATCTTCCCGGACAACTCAGGCGCGAGCTGTTTGAGCACCGCCGCTTGGCCCGCGTTATGCGCCATCGTCGCCAGCCTGCCCTCTTTCCAGGCCGTCCAAATGGCCGGATCGTTTTGGGGAAGAGCGAGGGCGACTTCCTTCAGCTCGTTGTAGAAGCGGAGGGTGTCGAGAGCCAGCTCGTTGTTGCGAATCACTTGGCCCTCAGGCGTAAAGAGGTTGCCCCCGCGGGAATTGAGAAAGAGGGTATAGTGGTTGGCACCCCAGCTACCCGCGGGAATGCTCAACTGGGTCATGTAAACGCCTTGCTCTTTGAGCTTTTGACCAACTTCCAGGAAATCTTGCCAGGTAACAATTGCTTCGGGATCAAGGCCGTACTGGTCAAAGATCTCCTTGTTGTACATCACCCAGCCGGGGTTGGTGTCGCCGGGAGCGCCGTACAGTTTGCCATCAAAGACAGACTGCGCCCAAGCCGCGGGCAATACGTCGTTTTCGTATTTGGAAGCGAGCTCTGTCAGGTCGACGAGGCCGCCCGATTCGGCGTAAGGCGAAAACGCCCTGCGCAGGACTTCGCTTACATCGGGAGCGCCTACTCCCGAGGCAATCGAGATGAGAAGCTTGTCCATGAGGTCCCACGGACCCATCTGGACCAGTTCCACCTCGATGTCCGGGTAGAGCTTCTCAAAATCGGGCTTAATCTGCTCCTGGATCGCGATCGCTGCTTCGCCCCAGGCCCATACAGTGATCTTCTCTCTTGCGAGCGCGGGCATCGCCGCTCCCGCCGCGATGAGCGTGCATGCGACCAAGATCACAACCAACCGTCGCAACATCGTTTCACCCCTTGCGATTCCTTTACGCGATGGCCTACTCCGTCAGCTACCGGGAAAGAGTCGTCGCCGGCTTTCGACTGTCGTCAGCTTAAAATAGCGCCGTCCACCTCCAATCTTTTTTGGAGATCTGCAACATTGAGCTCTCTGGGAGTCGTCCGCTTTTGAGCGCACAGGGCCGCCGCGGTTCCCGCCGCTTGCCCGAGCGCCAGGCAGATCGCCTGGACGCGAAACGATCCCAGGGCTTCATGGGTTGCCGAAATGCAGCGCCCTGCAAGGAGCAGGTTGTCGATTTGCTTAGGGACCAGACTACGGTAGGGGATGTCGTAGTGAGTTCCCGGAGGTAGCTTGACGATGGTGGTCGTGTCCGAATCGGGTGAATGGATATCGATCATATAGCACGACTGGGCGATGACATCGTCGAACTGCCTCTGCTCGATGATGTCGTCTTTGTTGATCACGTATTCGCCCATGATTCGCCGGGTTTCCCGTACACCCACCTGGGGGCCGGTCGCGATGACTTCGGCTCGCTCGAAACCAGGGACGTACCGGCGGAGAAACTCGAGGCCTTCTCGGATTTGCTCGCGACCGATGATCTCCGCCTCTGTGAGCGCCTTGGGGTCGAGGGCGAGCCTTCCCGTAATACGACCGAAATTGACCCCGACCACGTTATCGAGCCACGGGATGGTAAAAATCGATGCGACGTGATCGCGCATGATGGTGGGGAGGTATCCAGCTGCTTTGGCCGCCTTGATTTCATCCACAAAACCTGTGGCATTTAGGTAGGGCTTTCCTTCGGGCGTCCGCCAATAGCCTCTACGCCCGGTCTGGGCCAGCATTTCTCCAGTCTTGTGCACGTCGACGTTACCCAAGAAATACATCAAGGTATGGGGCTGTGTCGCTTGGTCCGACTCCCGGCCGATTTCAAAGGGCACGCCGGCCCGGGCGGCCACGTCTCCGTCCCCCGTAGCGTCGATGTAGAGGTCGGCGACGACCGCCTGGCGACCGGCTTTGCTTTCGATCAAAACCGCTTTGATGCGACCGTTGTCGACAAGGACGTCACTCACGTAGGTGTGGCACAAAATGTGAACGCCAGCTTCTTGCAGCAAGTCGAAAGCGAGCATCTTGTAGTGCTCGGGATTAAACGGCTCCCACCCTTTGCGCTCGGTCATGATCAAGGCGCCCCGTTGATGAAGTTTCGTGCGAATCTCTTGGAAGACGCCACCGATGATAAACCGGCGCTTGTCATGGTAACCATACGCGAAGGTACAGACCGCCGCAGCGGTGCCCATCCCACCAAGAAACCCGTATCGTTCGATCAAGACCGTCTTGGCTCCGGTACGGGCGGCGGCAAGGGCGGCGCCTATGCCCGCCGGGCCGCCGCCGCAGACGACGACATCTGCCTCAAGCCTCACAGGAACCTGCTGGGCGGGAACCTCGATAAACTGCATCGCTCGAACCTCCTAGTCCATAATCAGGCCGCCGTTGACGTCAAGGATCTCGCCGGTCATGTAGGAGGCGTCCTCTGAGAGCAAGAAGGAGACGACGGCGGCGATCTCTTCGGGCTTTCCGAATCTGCCGAGCGGGATGTTTTGAATCGCCCGTTCCCGTTCTGCATCGGTGGTTTCGCTATGGAACGGTGTGTCGATAGGGCCAGGGCAAATTGAGTTCACTCGGATGCCGTGTGCGGCCATGTCCTTTGCGATCAGCATCGTCATCGCATTGACGCCCGCTTTCGCGATCGAATAGTGAATGCCGGCGATCTTGCCGCCCACTTTGGCGGCTGACGACGCGATATTGACGATCGCGCCGCGCTTTTGCTGGATCATACGCCGGCAGGCCTCCTGGCACATAAAAAAGGTCCCGCGAAGGTTGACGTCCATGATGAAGTCCCACTCTTCGACCGTGACGTCCATCGTCGTGGCGCGGCGGTTGACTCCTGCGTTGTTGACCAAACCGTCGATGCGCCCGTACTTTTCATCAACTCTCTGAAAAAGGGCCCTGATCTCTTCGGGTCGAGCGAGATCTGCCTGGATAAACTCGACATTTGTCTCTTGCGGCGACGCAGTCACGTCCGTCGCTACGACGACGGCGCCTTCTTCCTGTAATCGTTTTACGATTGCTTGTCCTATTCCTCCGGTGGCGCCGGAAACGACAATTACCAACTCGTTTAGTTTTGCCATATGCTATTCCCTCGTTTCGTTAGCGAGATAAATCATTGGGTGCTGTAATCGATTTCAGGTACACGATTTTCCACGTGTGTTCTTGATTTCCTTCTTCTCAATTGTAAAAAACATGATGGGATTCAGGGTTGAGTGGAGAGGACGAGAGCTGTTCACATGTAGGAAATGCGTGGCGACAATGATTCAGGATTGACACAAATACCACGACCTACTAAAATTAGGTCTGAAAAGACACGCTATTAGAACTTATGTGAACTATATGCAGAAATATCGCTGCATAGGGGGGTTCTCTTGAGGTACTTCGTCATAGGAGTCGGAGCAACCTGATATGGCTACGCTTCTTGCGCCCCGGAGGATCCGCAAGGTCGTCAATTACCTGCGGTACTACTGGTCCTTATACCTGATGCTGCTCTTGCCCCTCCTTTACTTCGCGATTTTCCGCTACATCCCGATGTCCTATATCTTGATCGCCTTTAAGAAGTATAGCCTCTTTCAAAGCGTCTGGGAGATGCCCTGGGCCGACCACTGGGGCTTTGAATATTTTGTCAGGGCCTTTTCCAACCGGGACTTCCTCAATGCGCTCCGCAACACGCTCATGCTCAACTTCCTCGATCTATTGGTGGGATTCCCCGCGCCCATCCTCTTTGCCCTGCTCCTCAATGAGCTGCCGTTCATGCGTTTCAAACGCTTTACGCAGACGGTCACCTACATGCCGCACTTTCTTTCGTGGGTCATCATCGCGGGGTTAGCGGTTCAAGTTTTCGCGCCGCAAACGGGCTTGGTCAATATCGCCCTCCGGCGGATGGGCTTTGACCCCATACCGTTTTTGACGGAACCTGGATGGTGGGTTGCGACGTATGTCTTTCTCGGCGTTTGGAAAAGCCTCGGCTGGAACTCGATCATCTATCTGGCCGCACTGACGGGCATCAATCCCGAACTTTACGAAGCCGCGGAGATCGACGGGGCCAACCGGTGGCAAAAGATTCGCTACGTCACCATTCCAGGAATCCGTCCCACCATTATCACCTTGCTCATCTTAAATTTGGGGCAGATTTTGAGCAGTGATTTCGACCGGCCCTACGCCTTGAGCAACGCGTTGGTTTACGATGTTTCCAACGTCCTCGCCACGTACGTCTATACCTACGGCATTCGGGGCCTCCAGTTCTCCCTGACGACCGCGGTCGGATTGTTCCAATCGGTGGTCTGTGTCATCTTCCTGTTTGCTGCGAACGCCCTCGCCAAGCGGTACGGCGAGCGGGGCGTCTGGTGAGGTTTCTTGCCGCGGTGTGGGAGCGCTGCTGGCCGCCGGAGCGGAAGTCTTCGTAGCTCGACAAACGTTTGTCAAGCGGAGAGGTAAGAGCCATGGCTTCCCATGTAGAAGTTAGGGAACTCACCCCCACCACCCGCAAAGTCAAGTCCCGGGGCACGCGCATCGGAGATTTCGTGATCGCGCTGATCTGCCTCCTCATCGTCCTCGCATGCCTGTTGCCGATGTTGCACGTGTTGGCTCGCTCGTTGAGCTCCGCGGACGCGCTGATTCGCGGCCGGGTGTCCCTTTGGCCTGTAGGATTTAACTTGCAAGCTTATCAGCTCGTGCTCAGCGACGCCAAATACACCTGGTCTTTGGTCTGGACGATCATCCTGACGGCGATTTACACCGGCGTCGCGATGACGATGACCATCTTGTGCGCGTACCCGCTTACCTACGATAAGCTCGTGGGTCGTCGTCTGATCAACGCCTTGATTCTCTTTACGATGTATTTCAACGCGGGGACGATCCCTATGTACCTCCTCCTCAAAGACCTGGGCTTGCTCAATAAACCTGCCGTATTGGTGATTCCCAACGCCTTGAGCGTTTTTAACATGATTATCATGCGGAGCTTTTTTTACACGATCCCGGCAAGCCTGCGGGAGTCGGCTGAGATCGATGGCGCAAGCCCCTTTCAGATTCTCGTCCGCATCTACTTGCCGCTATCGAAACCTGTGCTGGCGACGCTCGCGCTGTTTTACGCGGTGGCGCGCTGGAACGGCTATTCCGACGCACTGATGTTTATGAACAACCGGACGTACCATCCCATCCAGCTCTTGCTCTTTAACATTCTCAACGCCGTCACCAGCATCGAAGTGGCAACGCAAGAAGGCTTTGTGACCCCCGGGATGAGTGAAACACTCAAGGCGGCCACCGTCATGTTTGCCACGGTCCCCATTCTTCTCGTTTACCCGTGGCTGCAAAAGTACTTCATCACAGGCGCCACCCTGGGCGCGATCAAGGAGTAAGATCGGGCCCAGGCAATCCAATCCAAGAGAAAGGATGGTAACATGAGGAGAGGTCCGCTGGGTCATTTTGGGTCGCTGTTACTGGTCATGGCGCTGGTGCTGGGTTGGGCTGCCTTAAGCTCCGCTGCCATTCCCGACGATCCCGACTTCGATCCGGTGACCCGCAGGTTTAAGACGACGCGGCACATTACGGTCGAGGTGTACGACCGGAGCAATCCCGGGGGTTCGCCGCCGGAAAACAACTTCTACACCAATTGGATCAAAGAGGGCGTGCTCCGCGATCACAACATCGCCGTCACTTTTGTGCCGGTGCCCCGCTGGACTGAGGTGGAAGTCCTCAACAATCTCCTCGCGGCCGGTGATGCGCCGGACGTCTCGGTCACCTACAGCTATACCACCATCCAGACTTACGCCAACATGGGCGGTGTGATCGACCTCGCGCCGTATCTGGAAAAATATAAGGACGTGCTTCCCAACCTGTGGGAGCTTTTGGGCGAGTCCAACTTGTATTGGAACCAGGATCCGGAGACGGGCAGGATTTGGGCGATCGAAGCGCTGCTTTTCCAAAACAAGCGGATCAACACCTTTGTCCGGGAGGACTGGTTGAAGAAGCTGGGCCTACCTGAGCCCACCACGCTCGAAGAGTTCGAAAACATGCTCAGGGCGTTTCGCGACAACGCCGAGCTCCTCTTGGGCGAAAATGCCGACAAGATGATCCCGTATTCGACCAGCTTTGACGTGGGGTGGCGCAACGAGCATCTCTTGACGTCCTTTGTGCCGGAAAGCTTGACGGACAAAGAGATGTTCATCTACGGATACGATGATCGCCGCTTCCTCTTTCCCGGCTACAAAGAGGGGGTTCGCAAACTCAACCAGTGGTACAATGAAGGTCTGATTTGGAAGGAGTTCACGCTCTCTCGACCCGGCGACACGACGGAGGACGATTTGATGAAGCAAGGGTTCGTCGGGGCCTTTATGCACAACTGGGATTACCCGTATCGCAATGGCGAGGACAGCATCCACGTGGCGCTGCAGCGGCTTGTCGGCCCGGAGGCGGCTTACATCGCCGTAGAGCCTTTCTTAAACGACGCCGGCATTCCCCGCAAGTTTTTGAGCGCCCCGGTCGACCGCAAGATCTTCTTCCCGGTCACCAACAAAGAGCCGCTGGCATCGCTCCTTTACCTGGATTGGATTTCGAAGCTCGAAAACCGGCGGTTCCTCCAGATCGGCGAGGAGGGCGTGACGCACGTGGTCCTTCCCGATGGGGCGATCCAGATCTTGGCCGCCACCGGCGACAAGATCATGAATTCGCCGCAAAACATCGACTACACACTGACGATCAACGGCTTGGATCTCGGCGATCCTGAGCTTACCGCTAAGTCGATCGCATTTAACTACCCGGGCGTCGATGCGCGGTACGTCGAACGGGCGTACCACATGACCAGCAATCACGCCCGTTACGGTAAGAACTTCCAAGTCGGCGACATCAGG
>PKEU01000051.1 GCA_002919195.1 bacterium | reverse complement strand
GCCGAAATGGCGAGCCAAAAGCTCCGGCCCTGGGTGGACCGATCCACCTCGGGCCAGGTTGGTGAGAAAGGCCGTCTTCTCCGCCCTCTTGGCGGCGATGCCGGCGATGTGCCAGCGGTTGTCTCCCCCTTTTTGCACCGGCACCCGAAAGTCGACGCGCCTTCCTTGATCGGTCAACAAGGGTATCCCCTCTTGTACCAGCCGGCGCGCGCCGCCCTTTCGTGCCATTCGCCAGGCGCCTTTGAGCGTGACGAGCCTCCTCCGCTTCAGAGACTGGTACCAGTACCGGCCGGGACGGTCTTGAAAGACGCGGGCGATGCCAAGTCCCAGCGAACCCATCTTGGGCTTTACAAAGATTTCCGCGCCCTGGGCGAGTTTGTGCTGAAACCATTGGAAGTTTTCCCTGCGAATTAACCGCGTCTCGGGAAGGTACGGTCGCAGGTTGTGATTTTGATTGAGCAGTTGGTAAAATTGATATTTATCGGCGGAGATCTGGGGGTTAAAGACGCAGATTCCAAGTTTCTGGAGCCCCTTGATTTTCTTAATCGACGCTGGACTTCGAAAGATGCCCCGTTTGTGCACGGCCCGGGGCAGCGGCACGGCAGAGCGACGAAAGCCTCCGCTGGCTGTGGGAATGAAGCCGATCACTTCCCGCTTTTTGAGACGGATGCCCCCTGGCTCGAAAAACACGACCCGGACCCCGAGCTCGGCCGCCGCCTGCGCATAAAGATGGAGTTTCTCAAACACCGGCCGCCCGCGCACGCCTTTTTGTAAGATCCCTCGATTTAAGAGGACACCAACCCACGGTTTCACCCGTCGACCCTCCACGTTGTGCCTCGCACCCGGAAACACTTTGAAATTGAAAACCGATTTTGATGCAAGCCTATGCCGTCTTTGGAAATCGTGATTCCTCCAAACTTCCGATTTTAAGTTGATCCCAAGAGTCGATCCAAAAGCGTCAATCAGGACCGCGCGCCTTTTCGATTCAGTAAGGTCCGCCTATGTCTACGGGTGGCTGGAGACGTAGCATGGATGGTATCCCACCCACGGGAGGTTGTGCGCTATGATCTTCCAGTTCACCACAGGATCCGTCGAAGACCGCCAGCAGTACGGCGTCCATCTTTCGGTCCTCAATGCCGGCATCCAGCCTGCCAACGTCGCGTGCATCTTTAAGAAGTACCGGGGGAGCTGGCTGACCGGGATCTTTGAGCGCCAGGTCAAGGTGCCGCCGCGGGAAGAGGCCGAGATCCTAAACGAGGCCGGGCTCAAAGACGTCCACTGCGAAATCCTCCTCAAGGTGGATTCGCCCTCGCTGATCGTGACTGTGGTGGGAGAGGCGCGCTACCCTCTGCACTGCCAAACCCTGTTTGTCGACGACATCACAGCTGACATAGAACACGGAGATAGCCCGTCCCGTTCGATGTCGCTGCTTTGGGGCTATACGGTGAAAGGAGAGCCTTTTTAACCGTCTCTGGTCGCGCAAAAAAGCCCGGCGGCTCTGATCAAGAGCGCAGGCCGGGCTTTTTCTTGAGCAATCCCCGCGCGGGAAAAGGCCAGTGGTGAGGCTTTGTATCCTGCGGGATCTCGCTTATTCCGCACCCCGCAAGCGTTCCAGCGCCTCTTGGAGTCCTGGGATCTCTGACGCCCCTTCGGGCACGGTCAGGCTGGAGCCGGCAAAGTCGTCGCCGATCGGCTCAAGGCGCCCGCCCAGGTGTTGGTGGAAAAAGGCCTCCTGGATCGCGTAAAAGGAACGGCGGTTTTGCGGCCGGGCAAACCCGTGGCCTTCGTCGGGGTAAAGGACATAGGTGACGGGAATTCCCGCCTCCTGCATCGCCGCCACGATCTGATCGGACTCGGATTGCTTGACCCGGGGATCGTTGGCGCCTTGACCGATCAACAGGGGTTTTTTGATCCGGTCGACATAGGTGATGGGTGAGCGCTCGAGGAGAAACTCCCGTCCTTCGGGCGTGCGGTGATCGCCGACGCGGGTCGCGAAAAACTCGATTTGAGGCGTCCAGTACGGGGGTATCGACTCGAGCAGCGTCACCAGATTGGACGGGCCGACGATCGACACCCCGCAGGCAAACACATCGGGCGTCATCGTCAGGCCGACCAGCGCCGCGTACCCGCCGTAGCTGCCCCCGCTGATGCAGATCTTGTCGGGATCGGCGATGCCTTGGGCGATGGCCCATTGGACGGCGTCGATGAGGTCGTCGTGCATCTTGCCGCCCCATTCCCGGATGCCGGCGTTGAGAAACTGTTTCCCAAACCCAACCGACCCGCGGAAGTTGACGCTGAGCACCGCGTAGCCGCGGTTGGCCAGCCACTGGTGAAGGGTGTTGTAGCCCCAGGTGTCGCGGGACCAGGGGCCGCCGTGCACTTCCAAGACCATCGGAAGGGGACGCTCGGGGCGGAGACCGTCGGTCTTTACCCACGGAGGGAGGGTGAGGTAACTTACGAGTTCAAGACCGTCCCGGGAGGGGATGATCACAGGGTGCATCCTGGCCAGCGTGTACTCTTCCAGAGCGGAGCGGTTGGTAAAGAGGAACTCGGCGCGACGCTTCTTGCGATCATACCGGTAATAGCGGACGGGACCGTCGTCGACGACGTATGCGACGATCCAGACCGAGTCGTCTAGCGTGCGGCTAAAACCTGCCAGCTCTCCGTCGGCGACCGTCTTAAGGTATGCGAAGTCCCCTTCGATCTCGGGATCGAGGATTTTCCAAACGGTTCTTTCGTAAGTGGAGGCCGCCGCCTGAATCGTCCTCTTGGTCGGATGGATGAGCGCGTGGCTCACATCGGCTTTAGGGTCCTCGTAGACGACGGTCTTTTCCCCCGTCTCCAGGTCAAGGATCACCAGTGCGGCGGTGTTGCGGTCGCGGCTGTCGATGGCGTAGAGCTTGGTGCCAGTGGGGTCGAGGTCGAGCACCGCGGTGGTGAGAGCGTCTTCCATCGAGATCTGCATAAACGGCTCCCAACCCTCTTCGGTCCGGGCGAGGACGAGGGTGCCGCCGTCGGGCGTCATCGTCTCGGCGAAACGCACGTTGTAGTCGTCGTCCAAAAGGTAGCGCAACATCCCTTCGTTTTCGTGGAGCAAGGCGCGCTCGCCCGTGCGCAGGTCGACCCGGTAGAGGTCGTGCCACTCGGGCAGGCGGTCGTTGAGGCCGACGACGATCTCTTGGGGATGTTTGGGGCTTATAGCCACGATCTGAGCGTTGACGCCGCTTTCGGGGGTCAGGAGGACGCTTTCGCCGGTGGTCACATCGAGGCGGTAGAGCCTCCAGTTTTCGTCGCCTGCCGTATCTTGCACGTAGATCAGGTGCGAATCGAGGTAGGTCCAACTGTAACCTGCAATTCCCCGGTCGCGGGCATCGGTGACGGGCGCCGCGGCATCGGGGGCGTTCGCGGGAGCGACCCACACGTTGAGGACGCCGTTTCTGGGGGCGAGGAAACTGATCCACCGGCCGTCGGGGCTGATCTGGACGCTTGTCCGATCGGGATCGCTAAAGAGGACGTCCCGCGGGATCAGCGGGACGTCTTCCATGGCGCGCAGCAAACCACCCTTCAAAACAGCACTTCCCGCTCCAACGATCGCCACGGCCAGCAAGGCGGCGGCGACCTGTATCCAGCGCCGGCCCAAAACCGAAGCCATCTCCATCCCTCCGTCGTCACCGGTCTTATTGTCGTCCGCGGCAGTCGATCGTACCTTTCGACGTTGAAGTGTACGTAGACTATCGTAGCAACTTTCGTGCCCCCGGCGCAACGCGGCCGGGTGAGACCGGTGGATGGCAAAGCCTGTTGCCGGCGCTGAAAGTGTTACTGATCAGGCCGGGGATTGGGGCATCCGTGGGGGCCGATCAGCTCTTCGGCCAGTTCCCGCGTCGGCAAGGGGATGGGTCCTACCGACTGGCCGTCAAACTGGTTGGGCTGGACAAACGACGAGAGCGCCGCCAAGATCTCGGTGACCGGGAGGTTGGGCGCCCGCTCAAAGCAGAGATTAGATGCCGGGACGAGGTCGAGGACCTCTCTCAGCAGCGCCCGGTGCTCTGCTTCGACGCCCATGATGCGGTCCATTAGGCGCGCGAGGTCAAAGCGGCCCATGCGGGCGAATTCGTCGCTCGCCTGGATGTAGGCCGAGACGCCCGCCGTCTCCAAGGTCAACAGGGTGTTGACATAGGTCGTGAGATCTTCAAACGTGCCCGGCGGGTAGAAAAACTCGTTGAAGGGGACCGAAGCGCCGAGCTCCGTCAGAGCGTCGATGTGCGCGAGCTCGTGGCTGAGTCCGGCCTGGAAGTAGGCAAATTGCTCCGCAGGCAGACCGGCGAGCGCGGGAGATTGTAGCCCGCGAGCGTACAGGGCGGTCTCGACCTTTTCAGCGGTCAAGAGGGCGTTGAGGATCTCCAGCATGCTCTCGCCGGGCCTCGGAATGCAGACGACTTGGCCTACGACGAGCGTGTCGGGATCGGTGATCTGGGGATTGGCATCCAAGATGGCTTCCAGGCTGACGCCGTACTTCATGGACAAACGAAAGAGTGTATCGCCTTCCCGGACTTGATGCAGCCTGCCGCTGCAGCTCGTGGGGGGTGGGGGAATCTCATCCAAGCCGTTTCGGGGGCGCCTTGCGGGAGGTCGCTCTTCGGGTCGCTCCCGGTCGGGCCTTCGCTCGGGCGGCGGGCGATCCGGCCTTTTGCCCATGGGGGGATCCGGCCAGCCGTCGCGCGACGTGATGATGGGCCATGCTTGCGTCTGTACCGTTAGGACCGCGGGCTGCTTTTCCTTCGTCAACGAGCGCCGGCTGCCGGTGGCTCTCTGCCTTCTACGGGTTTTCATCGCTCAACCCTCTCCTTCACTGGATTTCGTGGAGTCGACTCCTCCTCACAGTAATCGGGACTTAGGAGAGGGGTGCTAGGAACCGTTTCCTATCGCCTCACACGCCCAAAGCGCGGCCGATGGATTACATCGTCTCGCTGCTCCTACGAAGAGGGCCCGCCAAAGAAGTACGCCTCTGCGAATTGGGACCGTATCTGATCCGGCGGTGGGAGGTCAACTACGAAGAACTCCGGCACGAAGTGGCCCGGCAGCGAGTCGCCCGGGGGTTGATCGAGGTCGTGCCGCTCTTGGCCCTCGCCATCAGCGTCGGGCTCTTGGTGCTGAGGAGCCTTGCCGGCCGGCTGGAGTGGTACATCTGAGCCGGACGCCGTGTCCGCCGCGACCTGGGATTATTGCGACGCCGCTGGGTTGTGGCTCAAAACGGGCGCAGGCTGGGTGCGCCGCTCTGCCGGCGGCGCCGGCGGCGCTTCCTCCTTAGGCGCTCGAGCCAGGTTGCAGACAAAGATGTTGACGACGCTGATGGCCGCCGCGACCAAAAACACATACGGGTAGCCGTAGCGCATCCAAAGGAGGCCCCCTAAGGCCGGTAAGCTCATCGAGACGGCGTGGTCGATGCTCACTCCCAAGCTCAGCGTCGGCGTCAGGTCGTTGGGGTCGACCGCGATCCGTTTGAGGTAGGACGTCCGGGCCATCCCGACCGCAAAGAGCATCTGGTCCAGCACAAAGCAGGCATATGCGAGCCGCACACCCCAGACCCCAATAGGCAAAGACGGGCCAAAACCGTACCCGAGGCAGACGAGCGTCAAGACCGCCGCGTCGGCGACGAGAATGGGCCTTTCGCCCCAGCGGTCGATGAGGCGGCCGAGCAGCGGTTTAAAGACGATTCCCAAGAGGGACGAAGCGACCCAGAGCTTCGCGATGGTCGACGCGGGTTCACCAAAGACCTGGACCAACACCCAGGGCGCGAAGGTGATAAACACTTGCTTGCGCGCTCCAAAAAGGACGCACATGGCGTAGAAAACCCCGTACTCCTTGCGGAAGAAAAAGCGGCTCTTAAAGGAACGGGGGGCCGGCTCGCCGCTCTCTGCCACCTGCATCCGCCACAGCACCGCGCCCGCTCCCGCGACGGCCACAGCGGCGATGGTAAAGAGGGACGTAAAGCTGAGGTTTAAGTAGTCGACGCCGACCCAAACGATGGCCGCGCCGGCGATGGTCGCGATGGTCGAGGCGGTGGCTACTTGACCCAGGCGGCGCCCCATTTGCCCAGCGTCGGCCAAGGAGACCGCGAGGGACTGCTCCAGCGGCATGAAAAGGTGGTGCCCCGCGCTCCACAACATCAACCAGGCGACCATGACGCCAAAGGTGTCCGAAAAATAGCCGAGGCCCAGCAGGCCTAAAGCCAACGCGCCCATCGCGACGGCGGCGGCCCTCGAGTCCGGCAAGAGAAAGAGCAGCCCGCTAAGGAGCGCCACGAGGAAACCCGGCAGCTCGCGAGGGAACTCCAGGACGCCGCGAGAGCTGGCATCGAGGCGGTGCACGGCATCCAGGTAGTTGTTAAAGGTCGATTCAAAGATGCCGATGTGCACTCCGACCAAAGCGACTGCGGCCAAGAGCAGCGCGACGTTGCGGCGGCGGAGGGCCAAGGCGGTCGCGTCGACGGATGGGGGAGCGGGGGATGTCACTACGGTTCCTCCTTGGGAAAATACTGACATCAATGCGCAAGTTCCATTTCGAGAATATGCCGCGAAACCCTGTCCGCAATCGTTCCTCAGCCTCTTGACAAGACGGCGGGGGAGGCGTAGGATTGGTTCTGCACCGAACGTTCTCTGGCGAACGTTTAGGCGGGTGATCAAGATGCCGAGCACGCCTTTGGAAATCAGCCTTCTGTGGCGGCACGTCAACCGGGAGATGCGGGGGCTTTTGCACCGGGCCGGGAGGGAATTTGAGATGCCCCCTTTCTCCTTTATGCTGCTTCGCCATATCAAGGAGGAGCCGGGAATCACTTTGAGCGAGCTGGCCAGGCGGGTCGGCGCCGCCAAGAGCCACACGTCGACGACCATCGAACAGCTGGTCCAAGAGGGGTACGTGGAAAAGCGGGCGGACCCCAGCGACCAAAGGGTGCTCCGGCTTCACGCGACCGAAGCGGCGATGCGGATGTTTGCGCGCATGGGCGACCGGGCCCAAGGCGTGTGGGCGATCGTCCTCGAGGAGTTTGAGGGCGATACCGACGAAGTGGCCCGGTTTCTCAAAGCTTTGCTCACCGCGCTGGAACGGGCCAATGCCCGGATGGAGCGCGAGACAACAGGGGTGTCGAGCCCATGAAACAGCTCTTACCGATCCTAAAGCCCTACCGGTGGATGGCGGTCGCCGCCGCCGTCTTGGTCTTTGTCCAAGCGCTCGCCGAAATCTCCCTGCCCACTTTGATGGCGAGCATCGTCGACATCGGTGTGGTCCAAGGCGACACCGGCCACATCTTGAAGGTGGGCGGCGTCATGGTGATCGTCGCGGCCAGCGGCATGATCGCGGCCTTCTTTGGCGCGAGGCTCGCGTCGCTGGTGGCCGTCGGCTTCGCGCGGGATCTTCGCAACCGCCTTTTTGCCCACATCTCCAGTTTTTCGCTGCAAGAGTTTGACAAAGTGGGCACCGCGACGCTGATCACCCGGACGACCAACGACGTCAGCCAGGTGCAGCAGTTGGCTTTCATGTCGTTGCGCATGATGATCCGGGCGCCGCTGATGGCCATCGGCGGGATGATCATGGCGTTGATGCAGGACGTGAGGCTTTCGCTGATCTTGTTTGCCTGCATCCCGCTCCTCGCTGCGGTCATTTACGCGATCTCGTCCAAGGGGATGCCCTTGTTCAAAGCGGTGCAGGAGAAGATCGACCGGCTCAACCTGGTCACCCGGGAAGCGCTGTCCGGCGTGCGGGTGATCCGGGCGTTCAACCGTACGGACTACGAAGAGAAGCGGTTTGACGACGCCAACCGGGAGCTCACGGGGACGTCGATCAAGGTGAGCCGGCTGATGGCCGCGATGGAACCTTCGACATCGCTGATCTTCAACTTCACCATCATCGCCATCCTGTGGTTTGGGGGCGTGCGCATCGACCAGGGCGAGCTGCAAGTGGGCCGGATGATGGCGTTTATCCAGTACGCGATGCAGATCATGTTTTCCTTGATGATGGTCTCGATGATCCTGGTCATGGTGCCTCGCGCCGCGGTCTCGGCATCGCGGATCGGGGAGGTGCTGGCCCTGCAACCCGAGATCACCGACCCCGACGAGCCGGTCACGCCAGCGGAGGAAAATGGGATCGTCGAGTTTGACGACGTCACTTTTTACTACCCGGGCGCGGAGGTGCCGGCGCTCCAAAACGTATCGTTTAGTGCCAGGCCCGGCGAGGTGACGGCGATCATCGGCGGCATTGGCTCCGGCAAAACGACGCTGGCCGCCCTCCTGCTTCGGTTTTACGACGTGACCCAAGGCAGCATCCGTGTCGACGGCGTCGACATCCGGCAGATGTCGCAAAAAGAACTGCGCCAGCGGTTCGCGTACGTTCCCCAGCGGGCGATGCTGTTTACCGGCACCATCGCGGAGAACTTGCGCTACGGGAAGCCCGACGCCACCGACGGGGAAGTGCGCCACGCCGCGGAGTCGGCGCAAGCGGCGGAGTTTATCGAGCGGTTGGACGAAGGGTACGACGCCTTGATCGCTCAAGGGGGTACCAACTTCTCTGGCGGGCAAAGGCAGCGGCTGACCATCGCCCGGGCGCTGGTCCGCCGGCCCAAGATCTACATCTTCGACGACAATTTCTCGGCGCTGGACTTTAAGACCGACGCCAAAGTGCGGATGGCGCTGCAACGCGAGACGAAAGACGCCACGGTGATCATCGTGGCCCAGAGAGTGAGCACCATCATGGATGCGGACCAGATCATCGTTTTGGACCAAGGGAAAGTGGTGGGGATCGGCACCCATCGGGAGCTTTTGGCAAGCTGCCAGATCTACCGCGAGATCGTCGCCTCGCAGCTGGCTGAGGAGGTGATCGCATGAGCGAGGAGAGAAACCACCAGCCCCAAAACCGAGAGGCGCGCCGCAGCGGGCCGCATTTCGGTCCTCCCCGGGGCGGGCCCCACGGCATGACGATGCCCGTCGAGCGGGCCAAGGATTTCAAGGGGACGTTTAAACAGCTCTTGCGGTACCTCCGGCCGCACATGGGGGCTTTGGCCTTGGTCTCGCTGCTCGCATGCGCCAGCACGGTCTTTGGCATCGTGAGCC
The DNA here is from genome assembly GCA_002919195.1 of bacterium. Taxonomy (GTDB): domain Bacteria; phylum Bacillota; class Limnochordia; order DTU080; family RSA5; genus RSA7. The sequence continues at coordinate 27,332 of PKEU01000051.1, read as the reverse complement.
CCCGCGTGATGGGCCATGCGACGACGATCATCTTTGAAGGCTTCATGGAGCGGGTGCAGGGCGTGCCGGGGGGCGGCGTCGATTTTGCCGCCATCAGGCGGACGGTCGCGATCCTCGCAGCGCTCTACGTCATGAGTTCGGCATTTGGCTTTTCCGTGCAATACATCATGGCCGGCGTCGCTCAGAGGATCTCTTACGACCTGAGGCGGCAGGTGAACCAAAAGCTCTCCCGCTTGCCGCTCAAGTTTTTCGACGCCCACCCCCACGGTGAAATTTTGAGCCGCGTCACCAACGACGTCGACAACATTGCCGGCACGCTGCAGCAAACGCTGACGCAGGCGATTACGTCCGTCGTCACCTTTGCCGGGGTGCTGGCGATGATGCTCAGCATGAACCTCTGGCTGACGTTGATCGTCATGCTCACCTTGCCCGCTTCCGGCTTGGTCACCACCGTCGTGGCCAAGAGGTCGCAGCGCTATTTTAAGGCGCACCAAAGAGCGCTGGGAGAGCTCAACGGGCACGTGGAAGAGATGTTTACCGGCCACGCGGTCGTCAAAGCCTTTGGGCGGGAAAAGGAGTCGGTTGAGCGGTTTGTCGCCATCAACAACGAACTGTACCAGGCCGGTTGGCGCGCGCAGTTCATCTCGGGCCTCATCATGCCGATGCTGGGCTTCATCAGCAACTTTGGCTACTTGATGGTGAGCGTCGCTGGGGGCATTATGGTCGCCCGAGGGGTGATTCCCATCGGCGACGTGCAAGCCTTTATCCAATATGCCCGGCACTTCAACCACCCCATCGCCCAGCTGGCTACGGTCGCCAACGTGATCCAGTCGACAATTGCCTCGGCCGAGCGGGTCTTTGAGCTCTTGGCTGAAGAGGAGATGACGCCCGATCCGCCAAGGAGCCGGTCGGTGCCGACCAAGGGGCGTGTCGTCTTTGAGGATGTCCACTTTGGCTACTCGCCCGATGAGCCCTTGTACGAGGGGCTCAACCTCACGGTGGAACCGGGCCAAGTGGTGGCCATCGTCGGGCCCACAGGCGCGGGCAAGACGACGCTGGTCAACCTGTTGATGCGGTTTTACGAGATCGATAAAGGGCGCATTCTCATCGACGGCGTCGACATCCGGGAGATGAGCCGGCAGGAGCTGCGCTCCAAATTTGGGATGGTGCTCCAGGACACGTGGCTTTTCAACGGGACCATCCGCGACAACATCGCCTACTCCCGTCCCGGCGCCACGGAGGAAGAGATCGTCGCGGCGGCCAAAGCGGCCTACGCCGATCACTTTATCCGCACATTGCCCGACGGGTACGATACCGTCCTCAACGAAGAGGCGTCCAACCTTTCGCAAGGGCAGAAGCAGCTTCTCACCATCGCCCGGGCCTTTTTGGCCGACCCGCCGATGCTCATCCTCGACGAGGCCACCAGCAGCGTCGACACCCGGACCGAGCTCCAGCTGCAACGGGCGATGGAAAAGCTGATGAAGGGACGGACCAGCTTTGTGATCGCCCACCGGCTGTCGACCATCCGGGAGGCCGACCGCATCTTGGTGATGAACGAAGGGCGTATCGTGGAGCAGGGGCGGCACGACGAGCTCTTGGCCGCCGGCGGCTTTTACGCCGAGCTTTACAACAGCCAGTTTTTGGGCTCGCGGGTCGAGCGCGTCGGGTGACGGGCGCGACGGGCGCTTTTTGACGAGAGGGCGCTCGCCGCGGCCGGGGGCGAAGGAAGGTTTACTGGCCGGCCGCCCGGGCCGGGGCGAGCGAGCGAGCGCGCGCCCGGGCCCGCTCGGCGCGCTCCGAAGTGAGCGGATGCGTGCTCAAAAACTCGAGGAAAGGCACTTCTTGCCCCTCGAGCTCGCGGAGGACCTCAAAAAAGCGCACCATCCCATAGGGGTCATAGCCGGCCGCGGCAGCCAGCCGCTGCCCCAGGTCGTCTGACTCGTACTCCTGCTCGCGGCTCCAGCCCCGGCGCGTCAGCTCCGCGGCCACGGCGACGACCCGGCGAAAGACGGCGTCGGAGCCGCCAAAGAGCAGCTGCAAGACGAGGCCCATGCCCAGTTGGCGGACGAGGGCGTTCATCCCGTGCTTCAGCTCCACGTGGGCGACCTCATGCCCCAAGACGTTGGCGAGGGCGTCGATGTCGTCGTCGATGTATTTGAGAAGCCCCGTGGTGATGAAAATATGCCCGCCCGGCGCCGCAAAGGCGTTAACGACGTCGCTTTGGAGGATCTTGAGGTTGTACTCGATCTCTTTGCGGCTCGCCTGGGCGACGATGCGCTGAAAAGCAGTGTCAATTTGCCGCTGTCGTTGGGGTTCGAGGCGAATGGGCGGGCCGTACTCGGCGATCACGTCCGCCGCGACTGACTCGCCGATCGACACTTCCAAACCCACGAGGAGCTGATCGAGAAAACTTTGGGCCGATGCCGGCGTGAGCGCAAAGAGCCACCCGACGATGACGACCGCAAGAGCGAGCGAGACGCCCTTTTCAGCCCGCTTTGCCGCGGCGAGCGCACGCGTCCCTCCGTGAACCAACCCGGGGAACACGGGGATCCCTCCTCGTCCGCAAGGACCTGGTGCCGCCGAGGGCTTGTCGTGCCTATCAAACCATTTTCGGCGGCGTCCCAGAAGTTCCCTGGTTTGCCGCAAGTTGTGTGGAGCCGGTTGGCAGCCGGTCTAGCAAAATCCCCTGCTGCGCAACCACGTGGCCAAGAGCGCGGTCCACTGGGCGACATCGGGCTCCTCATGGGCCAAGCCCAGCCCGTGGCGGCCGTGGGGAAAGACGTGCAAGGCGAAAGGCACGCCGTGCCGGCTGAGGGCTCCTGCAAAGGCGAGGCTGTTTTCCACCGGCACGGTCGCGTCGTCGGCAGTGTGCCAGAGAAAGGCCGGCGGTGTTTCGGGGCTCACCTGGGTGTCGCACGACAGGGCGGCAAGAAGCGAGGGATCAGGGGCTTCGCCGAGGAGATTGCGCGCCGACCCCTGGTGGGCGAAGGGACCTCGCAAGGTGATGACGGGGTAGCAGAGGATGGCAAGGTCGGGGCGGGAGCTCTGGCGTTCGATGGGATCCGCGGCCATGGGATCGCCGCCATCGAAATGGGTCGCCAGCGTGGCGGCGAGGTGTCCGCCTGCCGAAAAGCCCAGCACGCCGATGCGGTGAGGATCGATGTTCCACTGGCTTGCGCGGTGGCGGACGAGGCGGATGGCTCTCTTGGCGTCGAGGAGGGGGTACGGATGGCGGTAGGGCGCGACCCGGTAGTGGAGGACGAAAGCGGAGATGCCCAGGGAGTTGAGCCACTGGGCGACGGGCCGGCCCTCGTGGTCGGCCCTTCTCGCGTAGCCGCCGCCGGGACAGATGATCACAGCGGCAGTGGATCGTCCCAAAGGAGCATCGATGATGTACGGCTCAAGGGTGGGTGGCGAATCGCCCGGCGCGAGGCCCGGCGTATTCTCTTCCCAGAGGTTCATCGTCATCCCTCTCTCGGTGGCAAATGGAGATTGAAAAGATTTAAGTAAGCTCCTATTTCGACTTCGAGCGTTAACGCCTTTTATCCCGCCTGTCGAGGTATATAATTGAAGTTGGTGTTACACGAACAGAAAGGGATGTGCTATCCGCATGAAAAAAGCTGCTCTGTACGTCGCACTCGTCTTGGCGATTTCGCTGATCGCCGCGATGAGCGGCCTTAACGGGAGCCAGGTGCTTTCCGTTGCGGTCTTCGTGAGCTTTATCGTCGGAACTCTATTGTACTGGCCCTTCCGCCTCGCCTTTGCGCTGACGGGCATCGCGGTGTTGCTCGCGTCAGGGCTTCTCGACATCGCGCACCTCATCGAGTTCGCCAGCCTTGACGTGATCCTCTTTCTCATCGGCATGATGATCATCATCGGCTACCTCGAAAACAACCACTTCTTCGAGGCGGCGTTGGAAAAGATCCTCCCCTTTATCGGTGGTTCGGCCAAGAAGCTGATGGTTTCGCTGATGGCGCTTTCGTTTATCTCCGCCGCTCTGGTCGACGAGGTCACGTCGATCTTGTTTATGGCGGCGATCACGTTGCGCCTTTGCCGGCACTATAAGCTCGACCCGATTCCGTATATCATCATGGTCGTCTTTGCGACCAACATCGGCAGCGGCGCCACGGTCGTCGGGAATCCGATCGGCGTGTTGATCGCCCTGCGGGCTGGACTCGCGTTCCCCGACTTTTTGCGGTGGGCCACGCCGATCGCGGTGGTCGCATGGGCGCTGACCGTCGTCCTCTCCTTTGTCTTCTTTAGAAAGCCGATGGCGCGCCTCCAAGAGGCCATCGACCGCAGCCGCCAGGCCGGTGAGGAGATGGCCGCCGGGGCGGAGGACGGCGAGGAGCGCCCGGCCAAGAGCGGTAACCTTCTTTTGCCATCCCTTATCTTTCTCGGGACCATCGTGGGGCTGCTCAGCCACAAAAACATCGAGCAGTGGCTTAACTTGGAGCACAACGTGATGCTGGTGGGCACCGCGCTGCTCGGCGCAGGCATCGTGCTCTTTATCGAGCGCAACCGCGCCCGGGAACTGGTGGAAAAACGAGTCGACTGGTGGACGTTGGCCTTTTTCATGCTGCTGTTTGCTTCCGCTGGCACGCTCCGCTACGTGGGCGTCACTGAGCACATCGCCAAGGGGATGATCAATTTCACGGGCGGCGAGATCGTGCCGCTGATGTGGATCGTCACGTGGGGAATCGGCTTGCTTTCGGCGTTTATGGATAACGTCTTGGCGGTCGCCTCGTTTATCCCCATCGTGGGCGATATGGTTGATGCCGGCATCAATGTCTTTCCGCTCTGGTGGGCGATGCTGTTTGGCGGCACGATCTTGGGCAACCTCACCGTCATCGGTTCGACGGCCAACATCATCGCCGTCGGGCTGCTCGAGCGCAGGGAGGGGAAAGGCATCTCGTTTATGGAGTGGTTTTGGCCCGGCCTTGTGACGGCAGTGCCATCGCTCCTCGCCGCCTTGCTGCTCTTGCTCGCGCAGCTGCCGCTGCTCCTGGCTAACTAAGTCCTAGTTGCTCGACGGTCGCCCGCCCGTCGCAAATCAGCCGCTTGCGTTGCCAACTCCCGGCGGTATGGACACCGCCGGGAGTTGGCGCGACAATGAGAGTACCACCCTCTCTGGAGGTTTTCGTGAGGCTCGTTTCGCTTTGGTTGGTTGTCATCATCGCGGCGGCGGGGCTCGTGCAGCCTGCGGTCGCGATCCCTGTCGACGCGCCGTCCCGGCTGCTGCCGGCCTGGACTCAATATCAAAAGGCCGAGGCCGCCTGGGTGATGGAGGGCTTAAGAGCGCCCGAGGCAGCGGTGGAACAGCGGGAATCGGCCCTTGTGATCGTCGAAGATCGACCATTGCCGCGACCGGTAGCTGAACGCCTCCAAGCCTCGGAGCAAAGTTGGCGGGAGCTTTTCCTACTAGCCCGCCGCTTGACCAAATACCTGCGTTTCCCCTCGATCAAGCCGGCATGAAGGCGGTACCGAAAATAGATCGAGGGGAGAGAGCACCATGGTGGAGACGGTCGTCGTTGTCGTCCTGCTGGCGGCCTTTGCGATCATGGCGGTATGGGGGCTTGTCGCTGAGGCAAAGCAACGCCAACGAGAGATGCAAGACGCGCAGCGCCGGCGGGAGCGCAAGGCTTGAAAACGCCTAAAGGGAGCGTCGCCGGTGGGCCTTGAAGTGTGGCAGGCCAAGCTCTCGGAGCTCAAGGATCAATGGCGCCGGTTTGAACCGGCGCTCTCCCCGGACGAAATCCAGCGGGCCGAGAACATGCGCCGGGAATCCGTCCGCCGGCGATACATCATCGGCCGGGGGCTTTTGCGCTCGCTGGTCGCCGAGCGGATCGGCCTGGCTCCGGCCGCTGTGCGATTGATCTACAACGCCTCAGGCAAACCTTTGCTCGACCCTGCGCAAGCCAGCGAAACCGGGCGTTCTGTTGCCTTTAACCTTTCCCACTCCGGGGACCGGATCGCCATCGCGCTCTTTTTTTCGCAGAGGGAAGGGCGTTTCAGTGAAGTCGATGCCCGCATCGGCGTGGACCTTGAGTGGATGGCGCGCCGGCGCGACGTGGAAGGGCTTGTCCGCCGGTTTGCTACGGAGCGTGAGCGAGCGGAGTTTTCTCGCCAACCGGTGGACCAACAGCGGATCGCTTTTTTTCGCTGGTGGACGAGAAAAGAAGCATTGATCAAGGCGGTGGGTACGAGCCTCCCTCGAGCGATCGGCAAGGTGGAGGTCTCCTTTGGCGCCGATCGCTACACCGTCGCGTCGTTTCCCGGCTCGGAGGGGGAGCCTCCGAGCCTTTGGCGTCTTGCCACCATCACGCTGGAGGATGACTACATCATGACGGTCGCTCGGCCCACCCTCGCGTCGCAGCCGGGGAGCGCTGCTATGGGCGCCTCCCTGGAGAAGGTCAGCCTGCCTCACCCCGATCTGCCTGTCACGCAGATCGCCCGCTGGTAGCTTCCGAAAAGGCGTTTGGACGACTGAAAGTTTGACAAGAGAGGGAAAAAGAGGCTACAATTATACTGACCGGTCGGTCTAAACCCGCTTTTTGCGTGCGAGGGGGCAAGGTTTGTGCCAGCGTTGTCTTACCGGATGGAAGTGCGTTTTTCGCCTGAAGTCGCCCGTCCCGGACAAGCCGTCGATGTCGAGGTGAGGCTGTCGGACGTGCAGGGTGAGGTTTCGTCTGTCTACGCGGTCGTGCCCCAGGGTGGTATCGTCGAGACGCTACGCCCGCAAGGTGAAGGCACCTACGTCGTCACCAGCATGGTGCCTTGGGATGCGCCGCCGGGGACATATAGCGTCTACTTTTACGCGACGGACGCCCAGGGAAACCGAGGCCCTGACGTCTGGTCCCAGGTGACGGTGGAGTCGTGAAGGGGGAAACGGTGGCGACGCCCAAGGTTCACGCCATCCGGACGACCCGGGCCCGCATCCTTGACGCGGCGGCTCGCCTTTTCGCCACGAAGGGGTTTCACCTGACTTCGATCGATGAAATCGCCCAGGAGGCGGGCGTCGCAAAGGGGAGCGTCTATTACCACTTCCCGGGAAAAGACCAGCTCTTGGTCTCGGTGATTCAAGAGGGAGTTCGCCTGATCCAAGAGACGGTCGAAGAGCGGCAGGAGGGAGTGACCGACCCGCTGGAGCGCCTCTTGATCGTCCTCGACACCACCTTCGACGTGATCATGGAGTACCAGGAGATCGCTCGCTTTGCGCTCCTCGGCGGGTGTGAAGGCGTCGCCCGCGATGTGAAAACTCAGATCGACCAGGCGCGTGAAGCGTTTGAGGCCGACATCGAGGCCCGGGTGCGGGAGATCGTGGGAGACCGGTGGGATTCTACGATGATGGCGCGGGTGCTCTTTGGCGCCTTGGAGGGGGCCGTCCGGGCGGTAAGTTTACGCCCCCGGGCGGCACGCATCGCCGCGCGGCGTTCTCCCTTGTCTAAGGAGTATCAAGAGGCGAAAAGGATCCTTCGCGCCGTGTGCGCCAAGACGTTAGCAGGGTAAGTCGTCGCGTCCCGGAAAGGTTAGAGGGAGAGGGGGCCTACGGTGAGGGGAAAACAGGCTCTGAGGGTCGTCGCGCTGGTGATCATCATCCTTTTGGCGTCCCGCGCGGAAAGCGACGCGCAGGTCCGAGTAGGGTATCGTTCGGGATCGCAGGCAGAGCTCGCGCTCCTTACAAAGCTCAAACGGGCCTACGAGTCGGCGGTGCCTGGAGCCCAAGTCGAGCTTGTGCCTCTTGACTCCACTAACCCGCAGCAGCTCTTAGAGTGGCTGGTCACGGGCTCCAAGGCCGACGTCTTTTTGCTGCCGGTGCAGACGATTGCCGCTCTCAAACGGACCGGCGCCCTCATGACGCTGGCAGGCTCTCGCTGGCACGGCTTGGAGCAGGCCCTTTACAATTTCCCTCCCGGGATGCGCCAGGCCTACTCGGAGGAGCGCGGCCCTGTGGGCGTGCCTGTCACGGCGGACGTCGCCCTCTTCCAGTATAACGAGAGCATGATGCAAAATGCGGGGCTCCCGCCCCTCAGCCGGCTGGGCGAGACGTGGACGTGGCACGACATGATCGAAGTAGGGCGCCGGGTCTCCGTGCCTGAGCAACGGCGGTACTTGGTCGATATCGACTTTGAGTTTGTCGCGGTGTACTTCCTCGCGCACGGCGATGTGATCGATCCTGAAGGCAAGCCCGACCTGCTCAACCAGTTTAATGCCCAGTTCCTTGACCTTGCGAGCCGTGCGATCAACGAAGAGCGCATCTCGCCCCCCTTGACCCAGCAGAGCGACAGCTCGGGGAGGTTTCGCCGGGGTGTTTTGGGCATGCGGCGTCGCAACATCTCCCAAATGCTCCCTGGAACGCTGGATCGCGACGGGCTGCAGCTCGCTTTTGAGTGGGATGTCGTGCCGCTGCCGTTGTCTCCCTACACGTATCGCCGTCCGGCCTTTGGCGAGGGGAGCGGCCTCGTCGTTGGACAGGGGGCCGTGGTCACGCCCGACCTGGTAGGCTTCCTCGAGATGGCCGCGTCGGTCGAGGGGCAGCAGGCGGTCGCGCGGTCTGGATACGCCTTTCCGGCGTCGCCGCTCCTTTGGGAGGCGGCGATGCTCTACGCTCCGGGACCGCCCAACAACCGGGCCGCTTTCGCGCAGGCCATCCAGGAGTGGACGTTCTTTGCTTTTCCGCAAGTCTCCGACGCCGAAGTCAACCGCCTCGTCGCCTCCCTGGGGGCCATCCTTTCGGGAAACGTCGACCCGGAGCAAGGTTTAAGGATGATCCAAATCACGCTGGATGAAATCTACCGCGAGGATTAGGGCAGGCGCTCTTTCCGCCGCCGCGGTGAGCAAAGGGCGGATCGGTTGATGGACCGGATCAGGGAACTCCCGGCATTTCAGATCGACCCCCGTACCCACCTGGGACGGGTGCATTACACGGTCGCGAGCCTAGAAAAGATGGTCGCGTTTTATCGCGACTTATTGGGCTTTCGCCTCCTCTGGCAAGAGGGCGACAGCGCCGGCCTGGGCGCCGGGGAGCGGGAACTCTTGCGGCTTACCCAGGTCGACGGCGCCAAGAGAGTGCGGAGGACGACAGGGCTCTACCACACCGCCTTTCTGTTGCCGACCCGGTGGGACTTGGCCCATCTCGTCAAGCGCGTCCTCGTGTCGGGCGCGCCCATCCACGGGCACTCCAACCACGGCACCCACTTGGCTTTTTACTTGCCTGACCCGGAAGGGAACGGCATCGAGCTGGCGTGGGATTTCCCCCGGGACCAGTGGCCGATGACCCCAGACGGGATGTACGATATCGCCCGGGCGCCGCGAAGCGGCATCGACCTCGAGGAGCTCCTCGCGGAGCTGGAGAGGGATGCCTCGCCGTGGGAGGGGCTTGCGCCCGCCACCGTGGTGGGACACGTGCACCTTCACGTCTCCAGCCTGAACGCGAGCCGCGCTTTCTATCACGGCGTGCTGGGCCTGGACGTGACGCTCGATCGCGACGATTTCGGCGCTCTCTTTGTCAGCGCGGGCGGGTACCATCACCACGTGGGCGCCAATATCTGGCTGGGCGAAGGAGCGCCACCCGCGCCGCCTTACGCCACGGGGCTCCGCTCCTTCACCATCGTGGTGCCCGGCCGGCAAGAGCTGGATCGCCTCATCGGCCGCCTCGAAGAGGCGCAGCTGCCCTACGAGCCTCAGGACGAGGGCGTCTTGGTAAAAGATCCATCGCAAATCGGCGTCTTGCTGGTGGCGGATTAATGAACCGAGGGGCGGCATCCGCCCCTCGGTGAGTCTTTGGGTTGCGGGATTACGCCTTTTCGGGGTTACCCGCCGGGTGATCCCGGGGTGGGCGGCGGGGGCGGGTCGCTTCCCGGAAAGCTTTGCTCGACGATGTCGTCGTAGTCAAACTCGTTGGTCTCGTGGTATTGTTGGTAAAGCTCACGGATGAGCGCGCTGAGCTCTCGTTGCGCCTTGGGAGAGCGATCCAGATCCAGGGCTTCCGTCACCGTCTCTTGCAGGGTGGCGAGGGAGCTTACAGCGTTGGTTTCGATTTGCTCCCTCACGACCCGGGCGATCCGCTCCCGGTACCGCTCGAGCGACACGGTCATCACCTCTTGCGGGTGTAGTGTCACCACCTCGGCCTCGATTCACACCGTAGAGGCGCGGCGTGGTCTTGCCCGCAAAGGAGCATCCTAAGGAGCAAATCGTCCATGAGCGCGCGGGAAGTCAACAAAAGCGGGGTGCCCGTAATGATGAAGGACCTGGAGCCCTATCACCCCATCGACTGTGGAGTCCACGACGAGCTGCTCGCCCGGGCGACGCTGGCACGTCCCACCGAGTTGGTCTACATCGACGAAAAGGGTGTCGAGCAACGGGTGCACGACCGGATCGTCGATGTCTTTGCTCGCGACCGGGCCGAGTACCTGCGGCTTGCAAGCGGCCTCGAGATCCGCCTCGACAAGCTCGTCGCCATCGATGGCCAAGACGTCGCCGCCCCACGGTGAACCGCTCAAAAGTCCTCGAGGAGTTCGATCACCGCACCAAGCCCAACAGGGTGGCCGTCCGTATAGGCGTAGCGGCCGCCCTTGTAGTCGCCTCGTTGCACCGTCGAAACTCCGTTGGCTTCTAAACGCGCCAGCACTTCGTCCATCCCTTTGACGTGAAAGGCGATGTGATGGATCCCCTCACCATGTTGGTCGAGGAACTCCTGCCAGGTGCTTGGTCCTCCGATCGGCTGGATCAGCTCGAGCTTCAAGGAGCCCATGTCGAAAAAGGCGAGCTTGGCCCGGGCCTCGGTGGGCTGGCCGCGATAGTGGGTACGGGCTTCGTCAAACCCTGCCGTCTCGATGATCGGCGGTTTTGGAAGGCCAAAGAGCCTCGCGTACGCGCCGGCGGAACGCTCAATATCGCGGACGACGATCGCCACTTGCGTCATGTGAGCGCTGGGAAAGGGATGAGAATTGGGTTGGGTCACAAAGCATGCCTCCCTGCCAAAGGATGGGCGCACAGCGCGCTGACCTCCTTACGAATGTGGAGCCAACGGCCAGATGCGCACGACGTACGTTGACGATTGGTGAAACGCCGCGCCTTTTCCTCTGAGGAAAGAAAAAGCTGCCCCAAAACGAGGGGCAGCTTTTGACACTTGTGGCGGCCAGCGCGTTTAGCCTTCAGTCCAGCGTTCAGTCGAGCGCGGCGCTGACCTGGTCGAGCATGCGGCTGACGGAGACCAGCCCGCCTCCCGACAGGTACCACACCTCGGGCTCGAGGTAGACGATCTTATCGTTTTCGTAGGCCTTGGTCAGCTGGACGAGGCGGTTTTCGATGATCGCCTGGGCCGACGACTGGCCGCCGATGGCCGCCGTCCGGTCGATGACAAAGAGAATGTCGGGATCCTGCTGCAAGATGTACTCAAACGAAATGCTCTGGCCGTGGGTCGACGAGACGATGTTGGCATCGGCCGGGGCAAAGCCCAGATCATCGTGGATGAGCCCGTAGCGTGAGCCAGGGCCGTAGGCGCTCACCTTGCCGTCGTTGGCGAGGACGACCAACGCCCGGCCGGCCGCAGGGGCCTTTTCGCGGATCTGGGCCACTTTTTCCTCGATCGCGGCCAGCTTTTCTTCGACCTCTTCTTCTTTCCCAAAGATCCTTCCGAGGAGCGTCACGTTTTCCGCAAAGGACTCCATGTAACGGGCGGTGTCGACCCCTACATAGACCGTGGGCGCGATCGCCTCAAACTCGGCGTAGAGGCTGGACTGGCGAGACGAGATGAGGATCAGGTCGGGCTTGAGAGCGTAGATGCGCTCCCAGTCGGGCTCTTGGAGGCTGCCGACGTTGGCGTAACGGGCGTCGTTGTACTTGCTGAGGTAGGCCGGGACCAAGGTCTTGGGAAGGCCGATCACCTCGACGCCCAACGCGTCCAAGGTGTCCAGAGCGCCAAAGTCAAAGACGATGACCCGCTCAGGTTGCTTCTCCAGTCGGGTTTCGCCCAGCTCATGGGAGATGGTCATGGGGTATGCGGCAAAAGCCAGCTGGGCAACGCCTAACCCCAGGACGAGGGTGACAAGCAACATCGAGATGGGCTTGCGTGATGCCGGTCGTGAGCTGCTCACAACGCGATCTCTCCTTACTCGGCTTGAGGATTTGAGATTGATCAAGACGGCCATGCGTTTGAAGCGAAGTACACGCAGACCCGCTGGTTGCAGACATGGCCGATCTGGATATCGAGGCCAAACACCTCGCGCAGGATATTGGGCTCGATGACGTCGTCGGTCATACCATCGTAGAGGATGCGTCCCTCCTTAAACGCCACGATGTGATCGGAGTAGGTCGAGGCGAAGTTGATGTCGTGCATGACGACCACGATGCCTTTCCCCGACTCCTCGACGAGGCGGCGCAGCAATTTCATGATCTGGACTGAGTGCTTCATGTCCAGGTTGTTGAGGGGCTCGTCGAGCAGGATGTAATCTGTATCCTGGGCGACGACCATCGCGATGAAGGCCCGCTGCTTTTGGCCGCCGCTCAGCTGGTCGAGGTATTTGTGCTGCATCTCCTCGAGCTCCATGCTCTCGATGGCCCGGTCAACAATCTCCCAATCGCTGGGGGTGAGGCGCCCCTGCGAGTGGGGGAAACGGCCAAAGGAAACCAGATCGCGAACCGTAAGCCGCAGGTTGGTGTGGTTGCTCTGCTTGAGGAAGGAGAGCTTCTTGGCCAGCTCGCTTGAGTGGTACTCCTTGAGGGAGCGACCGTCGATGAAGACTTCGCCGCGATCGGCCGGGATCAGCCGGCTCACGATCGAAAGGAGGGTGCTCTTGCCGGCGCCGTTGCCGCCGATCAGCGACGTGAGCTTACCCTTTTCCATCGTCAAGGAGACGTCCTGGAGCACCGTTTTGGCGCCGTAGCTCTTGTAGATGTTGCGCACTTCGATCATGCCGATCGCTCCTTAAGGAGGAGGTACAAGAAGTAGATGCCTCCGATGAAATTGATGATGACGCTCAAGGTGGTCGAAAAGGAGAAGACCCGCTCGACGATGAGCTGCCCGCCCACGAGGGCGACGATGCTGACCAAAATCGCCGCTCCGATCAACGGGAGGCGCCGGTAGGTCGAGAGCATCTCGTACGCCACGTTGGCCACGATGAGGCCAAGAAACGTGATGGGGCCCACCAGCGCCGTGGAGATGGAGATCAGGATAAAGACGGAGACCAAAAGGCCGCGCACCACCCGGTGATGGTCAACGCCCAAGTTGATGGCGTGTTCCTTTCCCAGCGCCAAGACGTCGAGAAAACGGGCATAGCGGGAGAGATACAGCGCGGTCGCCGCCGCCGCGGCGTAGGAGAGCGTAAGGAGCTCTGTCTTTACCTGGTTGAAGCTCGCAAACATGCGGCGCTGGACTACCAGAAACTCGTTGGGATCGATCAAGACGGACAAAAAGGACGACAGGCTCTGAAAGAGCGTGCCGAAGATGATGCCCATCAACAGCAGGACGTAGATGTTGCTCTTGAGCTCGGTGAAAAAGAGCCGGTGCATGATCAAGGAAAAGAGGATCATCACGCCGACCGCGACGAGGAAGTTGAGGCTGGGACTGAGGACGATCGGGTGCATCGAGCCCAGGAAAAAGACGATCGCGGTCTGGATCAGGACGTAAAGCGAGTCGACGCCGATGATGCTGGGCGTGAGGATCCGGTTGTTGGTGACGGATTGAAAGATCACGGTCGACGCGGCGATGGACGCGCCGGCGAGCACCATGGCGAGGATCTTGACCGCCCTCCGGGGCAGGACAAACTCCCACATTCCCTGCGCTTGGATGAGCATAAAAACGGCGATCAAGGCTACGGCGAGGAGAGCGAGACCGGCCAGCTTGACCTTGTCGGTGATCACGATCGAAGAAGAGGTGGTTGGGGCCGCTTCGACGTCGGCGATGGTCGCCTTCATGACTTCTGATGCCTCGCAATCAAGTATAGGAATGTGGCGCTGCCCACAACGCCCAAGGTGACATTGATCGGAATTTCATAGGGGTAAATCAACACGCGGCCCAAAACGTCGCAGACCAAGACGACGATAGCACCGAGAATCCCGGTCGCAAACAGGTTTTTCCGCAGGTGGTCGCCCCGGTAGATCGAGATCAGGTTGGGGACGATCAGGCCGAGAAAGGGCAGCGTGCCCACGGTTAACACCACGGCCGCGGTGGCGAAGGCGACGATCGCGAGGCCTACGTTGACCACCTGGCGGTAGTTGAGGCCCAACGTCGTAGCTACCTCTTCCCCCATCCCTGCTACGGTGAAACGGTTGGCGTAAAGATAAGCCAGGCACAGCGATGGAATGACAGCGTAGAGGAGCTCGTAGCGCCCCTGGATGATCATGGAAAAATCGCCCATCAACCACGACGAGATGTTTTGAATCAGGTCAAAGCGGTACGCGATAAACGTGGAAATCGAGTTGATGATGCCCCCAAACATCAAGCCGACGAGGGGAATAAACACCGCGTCCTTAAAGCGGATCTTGTCGAGAATCCGGGTAAACGTGTACGTGCCGAGCAGGGCAAAGAGGAAGGCGGTCGCCATCTTGACCAGGGGCGACGCCGAGGAAAACAACAAGAGCGAGATCAAGATGCCAAGGCGAGCCGAATCCAGCGTCCCCGCGGTCGTGGGCGAGACAAACCTGTTTTGCGAAAGCTGCTGCATGATGAGGCCGCAAAGGCCCATGCTCATCCCCGACAGCAAGATGCTGATCAAGCGGGGAATGCGGCTGATCATCAGCACCTGAGCTTTCTTAGTGGTGAGCCCAAAGAGGTCCGCCGGCGAAAGGTTGACCACCCCGACAAAGAGCGAGGCAAAGCTCAAGACCACCAGCGCGATCAAAAGGTAGCTGGTCCTCATGTAGCCCCTTGCTGGCTGGGAATGGTGTGCCTCGACAGCCATGGGCGGACACCCTTTGCAATCAATTTAGGGTAACCTAAGCGCATCTTTAAGGTACTATGTGGCCTCTGGGGTGTCAAGGGAGGAATGTCCAGTTTTTGTTTGGTCTGGGAGAAAAAGAGGGCCGGCGCGATCGCCGGCCCTGAGATGCGACGTGGGGACTGGGCCTCGGGCGGCCATGAGCAAAAAGGAGGCCCAGTTCCCAGGACAGGTTTCGATCAGACGGTTTCTTCGTACCCCTTGGTCCCGATCATCTCATCGATCGCAGCGCCCGGGGGCACCATGGGGTAGACGTTGGCGGCGGGATCGATGTGGATGTCGAGGAGCATAGGCCCGTCGTAACGCTCTGCCCACTCCAGCGCGGGCCGGAGCTCTGCCGGGTCGTCCACTCGCCGGGCAGCCACCCCGTAGGCTTGGGCGATGGCGACGAAATCGGGGTTGCCCGCGAGATCCACCGCAATGTACCGGCGCTGGTACGATAGTTCCTGGATCTGGCGGACCATTCCCAAGCTGTTGTTGTTGAGCACCGCGATCTTGACAGGGATGCGGTGGGCGGCCACAGTGGCCAGCTCACTCAAGGACATCTGCATGCCGCCGTCGCCTACGATGCTCCACACGCTCCTGTGCGGCAGGGCGATCTTGGCGCCGATGGCAGCGGGAAAGCCGAAGCCCATGGTGCCCAGGCCTCCGGACGAGAGGTGCGAACGAGGCTGGCGGAAGGGGTAATACTGCGCCAGCCACATTTGGTGTTGCCCCACGTCGGCCGTGCAGATGGCTTCGCCCCGGGTGACGTGATAGAGCTCCTCGATGACCTGTTGCGGCGCGATCACTCCCGGCCGGGCGTGGTAGCGGAGGCGGTACTCCTCTTTCCACTGGGCGATTTGGGCCAGCCACTCGTCGTGGCGCTTTTCGGCCACCAGGGGGAGCAGCGCCGAGAGGATCGCCTTGGCGTCGCCGACTGCTGGGATGTCGGCCGGGACGACTTTGCCGATCTCGGCGGCGTCGATGTCGATGTGGACGATGGTCGCCTCTTTGGCGAAGCCGTCGACGCGGCAAGTGACGCGGTCGTCGAAGCGGGCGCCGACCGCGATGAGGAGGTCGGCCTTTGCCACCGCGTAGTTCGCGTAGGCCGTGCCGTGGAGGCCCAGCATGCCCAAAGCCAGCGGGTGATCCCCGGGAAATGCGCCGATGCCCATAAGGGTGTACGTCGCCGGGATCTGGGCCTTCTCGGCCAGCGCCAGGACCTCGGCGTGGGCGCCGGAGGTGATCACGCCGCCTCCGATGTAGAGCACCGGCCGCTGGGCCTGGGCGATAGCCTCAGCGATCCGCTGGAGCTGGCGGTAAGTGCCGCGCGTCAGCCCGGTCGGCCCGTCGCTCGGGGACGTCTCCACAGGCAAAGAGGCGCGCTCGGCCCGCCGGAAAGCTTCCGCCACATCGACTTCAGCCAGCGCCACGTCTTTCGGGATGTCGATCAACACTGGTCCGGGCCGCCCGCTGGTCGCGATGTGAAAGGCTTCGTCGATAATGCGAACGAGATCGTGCGCATCTTTTACCAGATAGTTGTGCTTGGTGATCGGCCGCGTGATGCCGGTGACGTCTGCTTCTTGAAAGGCGTCGGTGCCGATGAGGCTCGTCGGCACGTTGCCCGTGATGGCGATCAAAGGGATCGAATCCATATGAGCCGTGGCGATGCCCGTCGCCAGATTGATCGCGCCCGGACCCGAGGTGGCAAGGCAGACTCCGGGGCGGCCCGTGACCCGGGCGTACCCGTCGGCCATGTGCGCGGCCGCCTGCTCGTGACGGACGAGCACATGGCGGATGGGAGAATCGTACAAGGCGTCGTACACGGGCAGGATGGCGCCGCCGGGATAGCCGAAGACGACCTTCACCCCGTGCGCTACGAGCCGCTCGACCACGAGCTTTGAAGCGTTGATGCGAGGAGGATGACTCATCCGCTGTGAGCTTTGTTGATGTTTCGACGCGGGCAAGGCGGTCATCGGTCTGCCTCCTTTTGATGCGATCATCCGGCAATCTCTCGACGGGATCACCTAATAAACAAACGACGCAGGCAAATAAAAAACCTCTCATCCTCGAAGGGACGAGAGGCACAAAGCCTTCCGTGGTACCACCCTACTTCGCCGCCCCCTTGCGGAGACGGCCTCTGCTTCCGACGCACGCTCGCAGCGATCAATCGGAGTGCGCGGTAACGGGCGCAAGCCGTCCAAAGCCTACATACACCTTCAGCCGGCGGCTCCGGGGCGACTTCGGCTGGGCGACGACACCGGTTTGCACCACCCACCGGCTCTCTGGGGTCTCGCCTTGAGCTTACTACTCCCCATCATGGCCTTTGCGGTCTAATTTGGTTCACATGGTAGCACACGGCGATGGTCGTGTCAATGCTTTTGCAAAGGAGGAGCGTCAATTTTACCTTGGGTTGGTAGGCGTTTGAAACCTTTGGAGGCAAGATACAGGTCAACATCGAAGTGAAAGCACCGGACGAAGGGCTCTACCCAGGGATCATCGACGGGAAAAGCTTCCCGGCGCCCCAGTTGGTGCTCATCCTGAGCAAGCCGCGGGACAACGTGATCGCCGAAGCAAACTCCAACAAGCAGCTTGGGTTAACGGACGGGTAGGTGACGCTGCATGAAAGCCGTGTGTTTTGAAGCTCCCTTTCGCGTTGCGATCGTCGAGATGCCTCCTCCGGCGCCTGGGCCTCAAGACGTCTTGATCCGCGTGGAAGCCGCCGGCATCTGCGGCACCGATCTCAGCCTCTATGCAGGCGAGCATGATCCGCGCTATCCCCTGGTGCCCGGCCACGAGTTTTCCGGGGTCGTGGTCGATGTGGGGAAAGACGTGACGGGTTTTCGTCCGGGGGACAGGGTGGCCGCCGACCCCAATCTCTATTGCGACAGGTGCCATTACTGCCAGCGTGATCGCCAAAACCATTGCGAAGCGTGGGAGGCTATCGGCGTCACCAGGGCTGGGGCGTTCGCGGAGTATGTCATCGCTCCCCAGCAGAGCGTCTACTCCATCGGGTCGCTCTCTTTCGCGGCAGGGGCGTTTATCGAACCCCTAGCCTGCGTCGTCTACGGTCAACAACGGGCGAGGATCCGCTTGGGCGACTCCGTCCTTATCATCGGCGCGGGCCCCATCGGTCTCCTTCACTTGCAGCTGGCGAAGAGGGCGGGCGCGAGCCGGGTGGTGGTCGTCGACCTCAAACCCGAGCGGCTTCGCATCGCGGAGCAGCTGGGCGCGGACGCGATCGTGGTCTCGGGCCAGGAGGAGCCGCTGGCGGACGCGCTTTTTGGGATCTCGCCTTACGGATTTGATCTCGTCATCGAGGCCACAGGCGTGCCAGAGGTGGTCCAGGAGGCGCTGAGCTATGTGTCCAAGGGCGGCAAACTCCTGGTCTTTGGCGTCTCCCCTAACGAGAGCGAGATCCGGGTCAAACCCTACGAGATCTTCCGGCGGGATCTGGAGATCATCGGCGCTTTTGCCCTCCGGAAAAGCTTTGCTGCGGCGCGCGATCTGTTGCAGGCGGGAGCCGTGGACATCAACCCCCTCATCGGCGCGACGGTCAACCTGGAAGAGTTCCCGGCCGCCCTCGACCTCATCCGGAGCGGGCGAGCGCCGATGAAGATCCAGGTGGACCCCCAAAGCCGATGCGCCCCGCTGAAACAGCAGGTTCCCGGCGTTTAAACCTGGGGAAATTGCAGGGCAGCTGGGCTGAGGCGGGCGGCTTTGGCCATCCGCCTTGCCGACCCGTCCCGATCGCCGTAAAGGAGCTCGTACAGCTCCTCCAAACCCGTCGCAAGACGGGGCCCGGGACGTCCAAAAAGCTTTTCGGGAAGCAAAAAGATCTGCCGGTTTCTCACGGCGGGCACCTGGTTCCACCCGGGGCGGCCGGCGATTTTATATGCGGTCATGCGGGGCTCGAGGGTGCCGCACCAGGAGGCGCAGATCACGTCGGGGGCCCGGCGGGCGACTTCGCGCGCCTCGACCGGAGCGCTCTCTTTTTCAAGGTCGGCAAAGACGTTTTCCACCTGCAAGATCTCAAAAAGGTCCGCAATCCAGCTGTTCTTGCCCGCGACGATGATGGGATTGGGCCACCATTCCCAGACGACCCGGGGCTTCTTGGCGGCAGGCCTCTCTTGACAAGCCGCCGAAACGTTGGCCCGGACCGCGTCGATGCGGGCGTCAAACAGTGCCAACAAGGTTTGCCCGCGCTCTTGGCAATTGAGCGCCTGGGCCACCTGCAGGATCGCTCTGCGGACGCCGGCCAGCGTGTGCCCGTCGACGATGATGTAGGGAAGCTTGTGCCGCTCTAGAGCCTCGATGTTGGCTTCCATCCCGGGAACGCTCAAGGAGGCCAGCACAAGATCGGGCCGCAGCGACACAATGACATCCATATCGATCGCGAGATCCGTGCCGACGTCCGCGGCGGGTCTTCCTTTCCTGGATAGACGCTGGGACAAAGCAGGATCCTTCAAGCTCCACCGGTCGACCCCGACCAGGAGCTCTTCTTTTCCCAGCGCTAAGATCAGATCCGTGTTGCTCGGACAGAGGGAGACGATCCGCATCGACTCACGACCTTTCGGGGTCTTGTGTCATTATAACAGGACCTTATCAAGCAGCGGGGTGCGGTGCCCGTGCAAGGACGAAGTTTCTGGCAAGGAAAGTGCGTGTTGATCACCGGCGCCTCGTCGGGGATCGGCGAAGCTTTGGCTGTGGAACTGGCGCGCCTTGGGGCGCGGGTAGGGCTCTTTGCAAGGCGCGCTGACCGCCTTAAGCGCCTCGCCGCCAGGATTGAGCACGACGGTGGAAGCGCCCTCGTTTTGCCGGGAGATGTCGCCATCCGCCAAGACGTCCACAGGGCGGTGGAGCAGATGGTCGCCCACTGGCGAACGGTGGACGTCCTGATCGCCAACGCGGGGCGCGGCATGCACGGGGCGGCTGAAACCGACGCCGAGGCCGTCCGTCACGTGTACAGCGTCAATTTTCTCGGCGCGGTCAACGCGCTGGAGGCTGTCTTACCCTGGATGCGCCGGCAAGGGCGAGGGCACGTCGCGGCCATCTCTAGCGGCACCGCTCTCTTACCTCGGCTGGCCGCAAGCCCCACGTACGCTTCCAGCAAGATGGCGATGGGCCGCTATTTCGAAGGTCTAGGGCGGGAGCTCCGGGCTGAGGGCATCTTCGTCACCGTGGTGTATCCAGGGTTTGTCCGCACCGAGATGACCTCGGGCCACAAGTGGATGCCCTTTGCGCTCGAGCCGGACGAGGCGGCTTTCTTGATCCGGCGAGGCATCGAGCGGGGGCGGCGCCGCGTGATCTTTCCCCGGAGGACGCTGTGGCTTGGGCGGATCGCCCAGCTGGCCCCGCTCAAAGTGCAGCTCGCGGGGCGCCGGCGCTACTCAGGAACGCCGCGGAAATCCCCTTAAGAAGCATCCTGCCAAGGGTGAGCGCCGCAAGCCCACCGGGCCTTGCGGCGCTCGGCTCTTTCTTGGCAAGGAGTTATGCAAGAGGGCTGGACTTGGCCGCCTTGACGAGCGACGTGGGCGACCATGTGCCCTGGGCCACCTGGGGCACGTACGATTCGAGCCCAGCGACGGGAAACTGCAGTGTGCACCCTTCTTCGGCCGAGAGGTAACAGGCCATGAGCAACTCGGTGACCAACAGCCCGTCGCGAAACGTCTCGCGCGGCGGAGTGCCGTCCAAAAAGGACTGGACCATGTGGCGGTTTTCGTCGGTGTAGCCGTAGGTGACGGCTTCGTCGGCCAAGAAGGGCATCAGGCCCTGTTCGGCGTTTTGCTTTTCCACCAGGTCTTCGCCGGCGGGACCTTGGATGCGGCGGCTGAAAAACACCTTGGACTCGCTGTCGAGGGTGTTGACGGAGAGCGAGTACTCGGGGCCGAGGACTTCATAAGTAAGCCGCAGGCCAGCGCCGACAAAGGACCACGAGGTGCTGGCCTGGGCGATCACGAGGTCGCCGTCTTGGGTCTCGTAGACGATCTCGGCCGTCGCGTAATCTTCCGCAGGATGTTGGAGGTAGTCCACCTCGGGTCCCATCTCTTCCCGGAGGCGCTTGGCGTATTGGGGCCGGCTCCATTTGAGCGAGGCGATGCGGGCCGTCACTGCTTTGGGCGTGAGCCAGCCATAGCCCACGTCGGGGTTGGAGAGGAGAAACCGGCCTGCCTCCACGCTGTGGCACATCATATCGTTGAGCACGCCGCCACCCTGGAGCGCCCCTTGCCAAAACCATGGGCGGTGAGGGCCCGAATGTTCTTCGGCGCAGCGGGCAAGGTGCGGCGCCCCGCTGATGGCCGCCCCTCTGCGCCAGATGATCTCGCGCCCTTTGACCAAGGCGGGGCAAAAGACTTGGTTTTCGAGATAGCCGTTTAGGAGGCCCGCCTGCTCGACGCACTCGGTGATGCGTTTGGCTTCGGCCACGTTGCGTCCCAAGGGCTTTTCGCAGGCGATCCCCCGCAGCGTCGCCCGGCCGGAAGCCACCTCTTCGCAGATGGTCTCGATCATCTCGACCCGGCGGTCGTTGGTGCCGACGACCCAGATCGCGTCCACCTCGGGGTCCTGGACCATGCTCCGGATGTCGTGGTAGATCTTGGGATCGCCCACCCGGAGCTCGCGGCACATTGCCGCGACCTCGTTGGCCCGCTGTGCGTTTTGGCTGTAGATCGCAACGATGTCGGCGTCCCGTACGCCTCTCCAGCTTTGAACGTGAAAACGCGTCATAAACCCGGTTCCGATGATGCCTACGCCAAGGCGCTTTGACACTGGGGCGACCTCCTTCAAGGATGCTTGCTCTTGACGAGACAATTTGATGAATTCGATCTCTATGATTCGTTACAAGAAGTGCAGGACCTTTCATCGTGGTTGGCGTCGGCGTTCTTGAGTTCGTCGATCGCGTCGACGACCGCTTGGGGATGAACGACCGGCAACATGTGGCCTGCGCCCGGCACGACGATCGTTTTCACCTGCGACAGGGTGCGGCTGAGCTTTCGGGCGTGTTGGTCGACGCCGAACGGGTCGCGCTCGCCGTAGATAAAGACGATAGGAGTCTCGATTTGGGGGAAGCGATCCTTTAGCGCGTCCATCGTGGGACTGAAGTACAAAATGTCCTCCCGGTTCGCTCTAAACTGGCCCGGGCGGCCCCACAAGGCCAGGGCTCTCTCAACGTACTCCCGGGGCGCCGGATCGGGAGCGAAAGTCTGCTCGACCATTTTGGGGATGGCCACCGTCGCGAGAGGCACGAAGAGAGTGTTGAGGAAAAGGTCGCCGGCGATCGGGGCGGCAACCAACCGGGAGAGGGGATCGCCGTAGCCCGCAGGGTACATAGAGCCGCCGTAGACGGCCGCGCTGACGAGCACAAGGCCTGCTAGCTCCCGGGGATACTCCAAAGCGTACGCCATCGCGAGCGAACCGCTGTACGAATGAGCGACGATGATCGGCCGCTCCGCTCCCAAGACCTCAAGGGCCTGGCGCAGCAGGCGGGCCTGTACTATGGGCGTCGCCGGCGCGGCGGGGCGCTGGCTGTGGCCGTAGCCCGGCCGGTCAAAGGCGATGGCCCGATATCCCCGCCGTGCGGCGATGTCGACCGCCTGGGCAAAGTCGATACTGGACAAGATCCCTCCGTGAAGAAAGACCACGGGTTGGCCCTGGCCCTCCTCAATGTAGTGGAGGGAGAGGTCGCCTACTTGGACCATCTTTCCGGCCGGCCTAGATGCATTCTCCCACTGCCGGACACGCCAGTGCGAATAGAGGGTGAGTAGGCCAGCGGCGATCAGTACCCATGCGGCGACGCCGAGTGCGATGCGCATCGGAAAAACCTCCTTGAACACGGATGGACTCAGTGGATACGCGATTAGCATACTCGAGAGTATGTCGTGGGCAAAAAAGAGAGCGCGCCTTCCGGGTTATTTACTTGCGCCCACCCGGCTGTAAGCCGTAGAGGATAAGCTCAGCGAGCTGGCGAGACCAAAGCGCCGGCCGTATCCTCTCCGGATCGATCAGCCAGTTGAGCATCAGCCCGTTTAACACCGCTTGCAGGTAGACGGAGACGACCCGGGGATCGAGGCCGGTGATATCGCCCCGGGCTTGCAAGGCTTGGACGAGCTCTGTCGTCTGCTGGATGACCTCGCGCACGATCTCCCGTAGCTTCTCACGCACCTGGGAATCCGGGTGGACGCTGCACTCGACAAACAAGGCCGCTATCGCCGCCGGCGAATCCTGATCGGGGAGCTCCTTTTCCAACCAAGCCGCGAGCGCTTGAACGGGGTCGTCTGCGGCCATGATCGCTGAGACCTCGCTGGGCCGGCCTTGCATCTCTTGGCGGATCGTCTGGTGCATCAACTCCAAGAGAAGATCGTGCTTGCTGGCGAAGTGCCAGTAGATCGCGCCTTTGGTCAAGCCAGCTTCCGCTGCCACCTCGTCGAGGCTCGTCGTCTGAAAACCTTTCTTTTCCGTAAGGCGAGCCGCGGCCAAAAGGAGCCGCGCCCGCGTGTCAAGGTGTTCCGTTCCACGGGGAGGCTGACTCTCGGAGGCGAGTTTCCTCAAAGCCTCCCGGCTTCCCACGTGCCTCCGGACGGTCGTCCAGTGGACGCCCGCCAAACGGGCGACGTCGGCAAACGTCAGCTCCTCCGGCGCCTTTGTTTGCGCCAAGGCGCGTATCGCCTCGACGATTTTCCTCCGGGTGCCCATTGTCTGTCCCCTCCCGGAAGTGGCTCGCTTGCGCGATAGACATACTCTTGAGTAGGCTCTTATCACATCCGCGCTAAGGCTGTCAAGGCGTGCCTGGGTCAGTGCACTCCGGCTCGGCGAAAACCTGGCTTTCCAATTCTGTAATTCCCAGTAAACCCATATTCTTTTGTTGACTTTCGCGGGTGCGATTTGGTAAATTAAGGCTACGATCAAAGCGATGATTTCCCATCGGTAAAGTCGACATAAAACAGGGATCTACGAGGAGGATGGCCCATGTCACTTTATCTCGCAGAGGTGCCCCTCGAGGGGCGCAGTGAAGCGGAAATCGAGGCGGCGCTGCAAACGATCGCGAGCGCTTTGGGCGCAGGGGGTGAGCTGGTCGAAGCTCAGATCGGCATCGAGGCCGGCAGGGCCTTTCTCGTGGCGCAGGCGGACGGAGCGGATCAGTTGAGAGCGGCCCTGCAAGCAGCCGGGCTTACCGCAAGTCAGGTCAAGGAGGTGCGTCTCGTCGGGGCGGAGCTGGATGAGGTGAAGGGTAAAGCGGGCGCCGCCAACTACCTGGTAGAGTGGAACCTTCCTGCCAACCTGACCATGGAGCAATACCTCCAGCGCAAGAAAGAGAAGTCGGTCCGTTACGCCGAGCTCCCTGAGGTGCAATTTGAACGGACGTACGTCTGCACGGATATGAGCAAGTGCCTCTGCTTTTACCAATCGCCCAGTGAGGAGCTGGTGAAAAAGGCGCGGGAGCTGGTGGAAGCGCCCATCGACTCCCTGACCACCGTCAAGCAAGTGGGTGCGTAAAGGTGAGCGCGGACCAAAGGAAAGGGTGGCTCATCCCCCACGAGGAGCGGCTCGACATCGCCGGTTGGTTTGCGGCCCGCGCGCCGTCGGTCGACCGCTGCCAGGTGTCTGCCCAAGAGGGTCTTGGCATGCTGGCGGAGCGAGGCCTGCTCGCGAAAGGGGTGCCTCAAGCGCTGGGGGGTGACGGCGGCACGCTCGCGGAGATGGCCGAAGTGATCGCGACCGTAGCCGGCAGCTGCTTGACCTCCGCGTTCGTCCTGTGGTGCCACCGCATGTTTGTAGAGTACGTCGTCACCAGCGGCAATCCCTATCTGATTGAGCAGGTGCTGCCAGAGCTCTTGCGCCTCCAGCGCTTTGGCGCCACGGGGCTCGCTAACGCGATGAAGCACGCGGCTTTTTTGGAGGAGCTCCGGGTGTCGGCACGGCGGTTCGCGAAAGGTTATGTCTTGTCGGGCAAGCTCCCCTGGGTTTCCAATCTGGTAGACCGGCGCTTCGTCGTGGCGGTGGCTGCCCGGACCTTGGCCGGCGCAGGAGAAGGTTTTGGAGAGCGGATCATGCTGTTCGCGGTCCCCGGCGACGCGCAAGGCGTGCTCTCTGGCCCGCGTTTTCCTCTCTTTGGCCTTGAAGGCACTGCTTCGGCCTCGCTGGTGTTGGATGAGGTGGCCCTTGACACCCGCTGGGTGATCTCCCACGACGGAGGGGCGTTTTTGGCCAAGGTGCGGCCCGTCTTTCTCGTGCTGCAATCAGCGCTGGCGTGGGGGCTGGCGGAAAGCGCCCTGGAAAGCGCCGCCGCCAAAGCCATGGGCCCTCGCCTCGTCCTCAAAGCGGAGGTGGCGCGCCTTGCGCGAGCGCTCGATCGCCTCGTGGGAGAGCTCAGGACCCTGGCCCAAGAAACCTCCCGCTGGGAGCGCCCCGAAATGTACCGGGCGCTCAAGGTGCGAAAGGAGCTGGCGGAGCTCGCGGTGCAAGCCGCCTGGCTCGAACTGGAGACGGCCGGGGGCGCCGGGTACCTCTCCGACAGCGACACAGCCCGCCGCCTGCGCGAGGCGGCCTTTTTCCCAGTGCAAAGCCCGAGCCTGGCCCAACTCCGGTTGGAACTCGCCCAGTATGAAAAGGATCAAGCGATCGAGGCGGGAGCGCACCTTTCGGGCGGAGGGGATGCCCTGTGATCGAGATCTTGGGCGCCGGCAAGGATTATGTCCTCGATGGCAGGATCGTGACGGCTTTTGACGGCGTTGACCTTAAACTTGATCCTGGCGAGATCGTCTCGATCGTGGGGCCGAGCGGTTGCGGCAAATCATCCTTGTTGAAAGCGGTGGCGGGCCTCGAACCTTTAACCCGCGGCGAGGTGCGGTTTCAAGGACAACCCGTCAAAGGTCCCAATCCCCGGATCGGCGTGGTGTTTCAAGAGGCGCGCCTTTTGCCGTGGCTCACCATCCGCGAAAACGCCGCGCTGGCCGCGCGGTTTTCGGCCCACCGGGGTCTTGTGGATCCTCACCGGGTCGACGAGCTCCTTTTCCGGGTCGGCCTCGACGGTTTTGCCAGCGCTTACCCGTCCCAGGTTTCCGGGGGTATGGCCCAGCGGGCGGCGTTGGCCCGCACTCTCCTACAGCGTCCGGCCTTGATCCTCTTTGACGAGCCCTTTGCCTCGTTGGACGCCCTCCGCCGGATGGAGCTCCAGGGGTGGCTCTTTCGCATGCTCAAAGAGGATGGGACCGGGGCGCTCTTTGTCACCCACGACCTGGACGAGGCGCTGGTCATGGGAGACCGGGTGGCCGTGATGACCGGGCGGCCCGGCCGGATTTGCCGTTTGTACGACGTTCCCCGGCCGGCGGGTGCAGCCGAGCCGGTGGATCTTTCAAGCCCGCCCCTTGAGTTTTGGGAGTTGAAAAGCAGCATCTTGAAGGACCTTGCCGCGACGGGCGGCTTGAGAGGGGCGTTGGTCTCATGAGGGAGTGGAGCCGCAGGGAGTTCCTCCGCTTCTTGGGCCTCAGCGCGAGCGGGCTCTTGCTGGGTGCTGCGTTGAGCGGGTGCGGTGCCCGGTCCCAACAGGCTTCGACCCAGGCTCGCTCCAGCGCGGCAAAACCCCTCAAGACCGGGTACCTGCCCATCACCGACGCAAGCCCTCTCTTGATCGCTCACGCCAAGGGGTTTTATGAGGCCGAAGGTGTGGAGGCGGAGCGGCCCTACCTTTTTCGCGGCTGGTCGCAGATCGTCGAGGCCTTTGTCGCCGGGCAGGTCGACGTGATCCACGTCCTGATGCCGACGGCCGTCTGGATGCGGTTTGCCCAGGAGGTTCCCGTGCGCATCGTGGCTTGGAATCATACCGACGGCTCGGCGTTCACCGTCCACCCCGGCATCGACCGCGTCTTGGACCTTGCGGGCCAAACGGTCGCGATCCCCTACTGGTACTCGATCCACAACGTGGTGCTGCAGCAGCTGCTCCGCCATCACGGGCTGCGGCCGGCAGAGCACACGGGGGAGCGCTTGGCGGCCGACGAGGTCCGGTTGGTCGTCATGGCCCCGTCCGATATGCCCGCGGCCCTGGCCAACGGTTCGATCGCCGGGTACATCGTAGCAGAGCCCTTTAACGCGGCCGCCGAGGTGATGGAAGTCGGCAAGATCCTGCGCTTTACGGGGGATGTCTGGCTGAGGCATGCCTGCTGTGTCGTCGTGATGAAGGAGGACGACCTCGAGCGGCGGCCGGCATGGGCCCAGAGCGTCATCAACGCGCTGGTCAAAGCGCAGCTTTGGATGAGGGAAAATCGCGAAGAAGCGGCCCGCCTGCTCTCGGCGGAAGGGTACCTGCCCCAGCCTCTAGCGGCCATCGAGCGGGCCCTCACCCATTACGATCACGAGCACTACGGACCAAGCGGCGCCATCCGTCACCCTGAGTGGGGCAGCGCCCGCATCGACTTC